>CAZYPB010000024.1:0-14883 GCA_964649265.1 Microcaldota archaeon | reverse complement strand
ATGTTGCCCGGGGGTTGGTTCTGGTTTTGATACAGGCTGTTCATCCTCTTCTGCTTCCTGTGTTATCATTACTCCTTTGTTCACTGGCAGCGCAGGGGGGGTTTGAACTTTTTGGGGCCCCCGTTGCTTAACTTGAGTTCCTTCCTGCGGTTTCTGTTCAACAGGCTTCTCAGGAGGTTTCTCTTCTTTAACTGGTTCTTCCTGTTTGTTTACAGGTGGTCTTATAAGTGCAGTTTCAGATATGGACCTTTCAATCCTTATCATTCCCTCGCTGTCCATAAAATCGAGAATCTGTATGAACTTATCCTCATTAACTCCGGATTCCTGCAGCATCTGGCCCATGCTCTTGTTTTCGTTGAGAACCACGTAAACCTTTATTCCCTCTTCCCCAAATTTTTTCATGAGGGAATTCTGATTTTTGAATTTATCCATGTAGTTCTCTTCTTTCTTTTTCACTACGAAATCCATCATGTTCTCAGGCATAAGACCACTAGCCTTTCTCTTTTTCGCCCTCTGCCTCCAATTCGAAAACAGTGAATACCTTAACCATGCCCAGTCTCTCCATCTCATTTATCATCTCGAGAAGCTTGCTCTCTTCCATACCTATTGAAGTGAGAAGCTCAGCCATTGTCTTCTGTCCATCGATCTTCATGTACAGAGACATTCCATCCTTACCGAACTTCTCATAGAGCTGTTGCTCTTCCTTGAACCTGTGCACAGCATCAACATTTGCTTTTTTTGGTATAAGTCCGACGAGTTCCTCTGTCAACTCCATCACCTGAATGTGTTAAGTGTCCCCCATATTTATAACTATTGAGTAAGTGTTCCTCTCCAATAAGAACTATATATTTATATTACTCTCAAACCAATCTAAGCTCATGGCGATGGATGACCTTCTTATAAGCACAGGCGTCGATAATCTCATCCGTTTAGTTCATGATGCAGGGAAGATCGAGCTCAAGGATGCTGCAAAGAACCTAGGGCTTTCAACAGCATCAGTTGAGGAGTGGTCACGCGTTCTTGAGGAGGAGGGGCTCATAAGAATAGACTATCAGCTTACAAAGATATACATTGTTTGGGTCGGCTCAAAACCAGGAGATATTGAACGAAGAGCAGAGAGAATGGGTGATAAGAAAGCAGAGCTTGTAAAAGACATAGAGACAATGCTTGGGAAGCTACAATCAAGGGAAGATGAGCTCAATAAACTGGATAAAGAATTCAAGAAAATGACAGAACTCCTCGATCCGAAATTAGGCGGGGTAAGAAGGAGGCTTGATGCGCTTAAAGAAATAGAAGAAGAGAAGGATAAACTTTTCGACACTCACGTTGAGAAAATGGAAAAGGCAAAAGAGGAATACAGGAAACTTAACCAGAACCTAACTCAGGATGAACAGAAGGCAAAGGAGATGCATGAAAAAATACATGAGATTCACGCAGGGGTTGAGAAACTAGAACCAGAGCTTGAGGAACTTGGACCGATAAAAGAGAAGGTAACTAGTCTTGTTGATCATGTTTCAACACAAGCAAAGGATATATCCGAGATGCTTTCAACACACAGGGACCAGCTTAGAAATCTAGATATAATCTCCCAGGATCTTAAGCAGAGAAGAAACTCTCTTTCAAAGATGGAGGAGAGAGTTACGGGCCTAGGCTCAGAGATAAGGGAGCTCATACAGGCTCTTGAGACCATATCCCAACAGGCAGAGGAACAGAAAAAAATCCAGAAGACTCTGGAAAGTGCAAAATACAAAATAGAGGATTTTGAGAAACAGAGGCAGGTTCTTGAGGAACTCCACGAGAGCGTAAACAGCGAGAGCAAAGAGATGCTTGAGAAAGCAGGCGGAGTACTGCGGGTAATAGATCAGCTTGAATCGAAATTTAAAGAGATAAAAAAGATGGAGTCAGGAAAGATGACTCCTGTTGAAGAATATCTAAATAACATAGGAGATCTCAAACAGAGGACGAAAACAGATCTAAAAGAGATAAGCTCCCTTGATTCAAAGGCCATGTCAGATATAGCGAAGGCAAAGGCGAATCTTGAGAAACAGCTTTCAGAGATGAGAACCCTTACAAAGACATTCGAGGGAATTTCAGAGAAAAAGAAGGAACTCGATCAGGTCTGCAAGAGGATAGAGGATATGCAGGAACTCAGAAGAAAGCTTTTCCAGCAAGTTACACTTCTATCAAAAGAAATTGAACTAATAAAAATAGAGAGATCCAAACCAGGATCACCAAAGGATGATCTGAAGGTTGATGAACTATCCAAGAAGATGGAGGACGTTAGAAGAGATCAAGTAGAATTTGATAAAAGAAGGCTTGAACTAAGGAAAATGATAGAGAAGATGATCGGTGATAAGGATAAGGGGTGAGAACATGGCCCAGAAAGATAAGGATCCCCTCCCAGAAGGGGTTATTGATGGTTATTCCTTTAACGCAGGCGGAATGCCTGTTGATATAGTTATAATAAAGAAGGAGGAGTTCGTGCCGCATTATAACATCTCAATTCCTGGTCTTGGAGAAGGAACCAGGATACTGTTAACCACATTGAAAGGAGAGCTTATAACAAGGGTGAAACTGGAGGTAAGTGAGATAATAGACCCAAAGAAAGCAGATCTTGTTCGAAAGAAATTCGAGGATAAATCGCAGACACTCCTCAAACAGCATTTCCCAACAATAACTGCAGAGACAAGGAATGTGCTGTCATCATATCTTATACAGAATACCCTGGGATTGGGCGATCTTGAGCCTCTTATGTACGACCCCGAGTTAGAGGAGATAGTAATAAACGGAGCAAGAGATCCAGTATGGGTTTATCACAAAAGACACAAATGGTGCAAGACAAACGTTTCATTGCCAGATGATGAGTCAATATACGAGTATGCATCAATAATCGGAAGAAGAATAGGCAGGCAAATAAACACTCTTGATCCTCTAATGGATGCGCACTTACCAGGAGGGAACAGGGTTAATGCAACACTTTTCCCAATATCTTCCTGCGGTAATACGTTGACAATAAGGAAATTCTCAAAGAACCCCTGGACAGTTCCCAATCTAATCGAATCGAAATCACTTGGATTCGAAACAGGCGCGTTGATATGGATGTGCGTACAGAACGAACTATCACTTCTAATTGCTGGAGGAACTGGAAGCGGAAAGACCTCTTTTCTGAATGCGATATCATGCTTCTTCCCCCCAACACAGAGAGTTATCAGCATAGAGGACACGCGCGAATTAACACTTCCATCATTTCTCCAGTGGATACCCCTAAGCACAAGGGAGCCGAACACAGAGGGAAAAGGAGAGATAACAATGCTTGACCTTATGGTTAACTCCCTGCGCATGAGGCCAGACAAGATAGTTGTGGGAGAGATAAGAAGACAACAAGAGGCAGAGGTACTGTTCGAGGCTATGCACACAGGTCATTCTGTTTACGCAACACTGCATGCTGATAATTCTGATGAAGCGGTCTCAAGGTTAACAAACCCCCCACTGAATATTCCTGTTAACATGCTTGGATCACTTTCAGCAATAGTTGTCCAGTTCAGACACAGGAGAATGGGCATAAGAAGGACTCTGGAATTCGCCGAGGTTCACAAAAACGGAGAGCTTAACATATTGCAGAGATGGGATCCAAAAAAGGACAGGCTCAGAGAGATTAACCAGATGAGCTCACTTTCAGATACATTGGCTCTACATGGAGGAATGTCTCCAAAGGAAATAAAGAATGATGTCGCGGAGAAGGCATCAGTACTCAAATGGGCAGTTAAGCATAACATGATTGATGTGAACACAGTTGGTATGATAACCGGGCTCTACTATGAAGACCCCGAATACATAATGGGATTTGTTCGAAAGAACGTTCCACTGAAATCGTGATATTATGGCGGATGAAAAAACCCCACACCTAAACAACTTTTCTCTTAATGTTTCTTTCATGGAATTGGTTAGAAAGGCACGTGCTCTAGAGCAGAAAGAGAGGTACATCCCTCAGGAAGATTTCAGAATAAACCATTCTAAAGGAGAACAGTCAACAATCTCGATATCTGTCCCAGAGTATGCAGACATGTCATATAATCAGGCACTTGCAGAACTGAAAAAAATAGAGAAGATAAGTTCTGCACTCAATTATTCTGATGGGTCTGAGACTTCCAGATTTCCTAAATTCTCTTTACATAAGGCTGAACCAAAAAAAGTAGAGATAAAGAGACCAAAACTACCTGAAAAAACTGAACCAAAACAAGTAACACCAAAACCAATCAAACAAGAAATTAAACCAACAACAGTTGAGAAAGTTGAACCAAAACCAGAACCAAAACCAGTTGAGCAGCCAAAACCAGTAGAAGTTAAACCAGAACCAAAACCAATTGAAAAACAACCAGAATTAAAACCAGTAGAACAACCGGGGCTAAAACAAGTAACGCCAGAACCAATCAAACAAGAACAACCAGTAAAACCAGTCAGTATAACTCCACCCAAACAGAAGTTAATAATAAAAAAACCAGAAGAGCAGAAGCCTCCGGAGCAAAAACCAAAACAAGAACCAAAAGTTAAGGAAACAGAAGATAAACCAAAGGGTTTCCTAAGCGGAGTTATTGGGAAGTTTATTGGTGGGAAGGTTGAAAAAACTGAACCAAAACCAATCAAACAAGAAGTCAAACCAGAACCAAAACAAGTAACACCAGAATCAACAGAACCAGCAGAACAACTAAAACCAAAACCAATTGAAAAACAACCAGAAGCAGTTAAACAAGAATTAAAACCAGTAGAATATCCAAAACCAAAACCAGCAGAACAACTAAAACCAGTAACACCGCCAGAAGATAAACCACAAGAACTACCTGGCGACAAGGAGGTTACAGAGAAAGTCCGCTCAAGGCTTAGCATGCTTGATAAGATAGCAGAAACAAAGAAGAGAATCCAATCCGTTAAAACAGAAAAAAAGAAACCAGAGGAATTAGATGCAGAGAAATTAGAGAAACTAGCAAAGGAATGGAAAGAAAGAAGGGCAAAGAAAAAATCACCTGAAGATCCTCTATCCAAACTAAAGGAGTATAGAAAGAACAAGGAGAGAGGTGAAAAATGAAACAAAAAAACAAGAAGAGCAGACAGCCCGAAATATTGCAGGCACTTCTTTCTAATCTTGCAAGCAGATTTCCGACATTGAAACGGGACCTTGTTCTTGCAAACATGGAAATCTCTCCAAAGGATTTTGTAGTCAAATCACTATCATCGGCATTACTTCTCTCAATTATATTCTCAGTTCTCCTTTACCTTATGTTCACGGCAGTCCCCATATCTCCAGTCCTACTTATTCCAGTTATACCGCTCCTTTTCGTTTCCACATTTCTGTATGCAATGAAACTCCCAGAAGTTAGGATGATGAAAAGGAAAAGAGACTTAGATATGGACATTGTTTTTGCGGGCAGGCAGATTCTAATAGAACTCCGTTCTGGCATACCTTTATTTGATTCAATACTAAGTGTCACAAAAGGATATGGGGAAGTAAGCAAGGAATTCTCAAAGATAGTTGAAAAAACAACAATAGGTATTTCAGTAGATATTGCGATGAGAGAGATATCTGAGAAGAACCCATCCAAATCCTTTAGTCGGATAGTGAGTCAACTTGCAAACTCAGTCCGATCAGGTTCAGATGTAACAGTAGCTTTTGAAGGGATACTTGATCAGGTGAGCAGAGAACAGGAAATAGAACTTAAAGCATACGGGCAGAAACTGAATCCACTTGCAATGTTCTATATGATAGTTGGAGTAATACTGCCATCTCTAGGGGTTGTCCTTACAATAATAGTTCTATCATTTGTTAGTATAAGTATAGGTACTGATATCCTCCTGCTTGCACTTGTGATCCAGGCATTATTGCAATATATATTCCTTACAATGGTTGAGTCAGCAAGACCGAGGTTGTATGCATGAAAGATAAGATGTATGATATACTCGGAAGGTTCCTTCCAAGGAAAACACTCAGAACCATCAAGAGCACGCTTAAAATGGCAGGCATAGATGCCGAGCCAGAGTCCTTTGCCGGGTTGACAATTCTTCTGTGTGTCTCAACCGGATTTATATCAACTGCAGTGATGTCGTCCATGCGTTTCCCACACTATGCATCAGCTCTTCTTGCATTGTCTACAATGATCGGAGTTCTCCTTCTCTCTTACCTATTTGTTGTTCTAAGGATAGAATCAAGGAAGAATCAGATTGAAACAGTTCTTCCAGACTTCCTTCAGATAGCTGCATCTAATGTTAAGGCAGGAATGGCAGTTGATCAGGCACTCTGGTTTGCTGCAAGGCCAGAATTCGGACTCCTTTCGCAGGAAATAGAGCTCGTTGCAAAGAGAACATATGGCGGGGAATCTCTTTTAGAGACCCTGAACAAACTGAGCGACCGTTTCAATTCTCACTTACTCAGGCGTTCAATAAATCTGATAAATCACGGCATATCCTCGGGCGGAGAGATGGCAGGAATACTTGAGGACACATCCGATGACATTCGCGGGCTTCAACTACTAAGAAAAGAAATTAGTGCGAGTATGCTCATGTATGTGATATTCATAACATTCGCATCCATAATAGGAGCACCGTTCCTATACTCTGTTTCATACAAACTGATAAGTGTGCTTCAGAAGATATGGGATCAGATGGAAGGAGCTCCGCCTGCACAGATAGGATTCCTTGTACCTACTTCTCCAGGTATCTCACCCTCAGATTTCTTCTGGTTCTCATTTGCAGCAATAATAATAACCTCTGTAATAGGCTCTTTCATAGTATCTGTAATACAGACCGGTTCAAAGAAAAACGGGGTGAAATACATTCCAATGTTCGCAATCTCTGGAATATCTGTTTTCCTAATTATAATAGCAGTGCTCGATATATTTACTAAATAAGGCTCAGGCTAAAGTTTTTATATGTACCCAGCCCATAGCTATCCTATGGGGTTTCTTAAAGGCCAGTCATCCTCTGAATATCTGAGCAATTACACAATCGCGTCAGCTGTAATATTGATCGTACTTGCTGCACTAACTTACATGGGATTATGGAATTGGCTTTTTCCATCACAGGTTCCAATATGTATTTTTCAGAAAGGCCTTGACTGCGATACGCACTACATCCAATACGAAAACGACACAGCGCGCCTTGTTCTGTTCAATCAGTTCGAAGACGCTATAGTTATTTCTGCAGCAGTGTGCAGTGCAGAGAATGTAAACCCAGCAACTGCCCTGCCCTATGGTAGAAATTGGAATGATCCCCCTACTAACAGACCAAAGGTAAATAACCAGGATCTATCTGTGGATAACCCAATAGTAAAAGCGAATGAAAGATTTGAACTTGAGATACACTGCTACGCAAAGAATGGAAACGGAATAGGTACACTCTCAAGGCAGGAGAGATATGCGGGGCTTGTTTTCATTCAGTACAGGCTTAACTCAAGTCCAGCAATGTTCACGCACATGATACATGGAAACCTTCAGGGAAACCCGCAGTAATTAACCAACTACCTCTATTTTTTTGAAAGCAATTCTCGGAGATATAAAATTAAAATACCTCTTCTGCCCTTTTTCAATCCCAGTTATATCCTTGAGAAGTGAAAATATATTCCCAGATATCACGTTCCCCCTTATGGGCTTCTTTTTATCCCCATTCTTTATTTCAAAACCCCGTTCAACTGAAACAGAAAATTCCCCCGTTAGATCATTCGCAGTGTGTTCTCCAAAAACAGATGACACAATGATTCCATTACCACAGCACTCTAGCACATCCTTAACATCCCCTTCATTTATGTTTATGTTGCTCACGCCAATTGATGGTTCACTTTCATAAGAACCTCTCCTGCAATTTCCCACGCTTGGGTTATCTTTTGAAAGAGATGCAGTTTTCAAATCATAAAGAAAATCTGAGACAACCCCACACGTAACTAATTTCTTTTTCTTGCAAACCACTCCTTCCCCATCAAAATACGACGAGCCCGGACCTTTTGAAAGTGGATCATCTGAAAGGGTGAACTCATCCGAAGCGATTTCCTTCCCAATCTTGTTATGCAACAATGAGATCTTTCTCTGGATTCTTTCTCCATGGAAAGATGGAAGAAAAAGAGATGAAAGTAGAGAGTGCAGTGCCTCCTGTTCAAAAACAACTGGCATTCTGCCTCCTTTTGTTGGTGTTGCTTTACTCATTTCCAGTGTTCTTGCTGTTGCGGTTTTGCCTATGTTTTTATGATTGAAATCAAAATGAGTTGACGTCTCAAAACACGAGCCGCTGTTTTTTCCAAGACTGCAATGAACAAAACATGCGATGTTTGTTGATTCTCCAGAAACTGAAAGCCCGGAGCTGTTTTCAATTGCAATGTGTCCGATACCATATTCAACTCCGCAATGTGTTGCTTTCACTGGTTTGTCAACCGAGTCCATTAGGTCATTCAATATCTTGGATCCACGCTCCTCATCCATTCCCTCTATTTTCTTATCATAAACATCAAGTTTCTTGTATTTTTTTTTGTGTGGGAATTCGAACTCGGTTTTTCTTGAGAATTTAGATAACGAAAGAGCCCTCTTTACCCCATCATTCAGGTCCCCCTCTTTTCCAACATATGCGAACCCCACCCTTCCTTTTCTTAAAACTCTTATACTATAACCTTCGGAGAAATCGTACTCCTTTGAACCTCTTCCATGTCCTTCATTTGAAAGGGAAAATGTATGCGTTTTCGTGTGGCATATTTCTACTGAGTCTGCTCCAAGCGTCTCAGCTGCCCTTATGTACTTATTCATCGAACGGATTTGCTACTGAATAAATTTATAAACATGGCTGTCGATATCCCTTTTATGAGATATAGCCGGGGCCAGATAACAACTGAGTACGTAATAATCGTTGGCTTTATGCTCATTATTCTCTTGGTTCTTTGGGCACAGACTACTTTCACAATAAGCAGTACTACTGCGGATCTGCGTGTTTCATATGCAAAACACGCTGTTACAAAGATATCCGAAGCAGCTGATGCAGTATATGTCCAAGGTCCTCCAGCGAAGTTTTCAATTTACATAACTATGCCGGACAATGTAGCCAGTGCTAATGTCACGGGCAGAGAGATCTCCATAAGTGTTTATACATACGGCGGTGTAACTGATGTTTATTCAGAGACTCTGGGAAATGTCACTGGATGCCTTAAGTACGATATACCTGGAACGCACAGGATATCAGTCGAGGCTGTTGAGATCGGTTCCACAAACATGATACAGATAACTGATGGAGAAAGCTGTTAAGGCGATACCAGAATCCCGGTTTTGAGAAGGTGAAGAGTTGAAAACAAAGGGCCAAGTTGCAATTGAATTATTTGCTCTGATTTCAGCACTAGTGATAATATTTCTTATAGTTACAGTAATCGAACGAGACAGAAACATAATGATTTATACCCAGCGTGTTGAAATGGACGGCAAGAGAGTTGCAGAGATTGTGGCAACAGAAATAAACAATGGGGTGATCGTTGGAAGAGGTTACTCTCACCGTTTTTCACTCCCAGAATTTCTTGCTTCTCACACACCCTATAGTGTGAGCGTTAATTCTACTCATCAATTCGTGGAGTTGTCCTGGGGTGAGGGATATTATTTAATGCCCATTATAACCTCTAATGTAACTGGGAACCCTCAGATCGGCTGGAACACAGTCTCCAATGAAAATGGAATGATAATCATAACTCCGGGTTGATGAGTTTTGAAGAGAGCACAGTTACTTACTATGGATTTTGTATTGAGCATTGCGATTTTCTTATCTATGCTCTTCACCCTCATGTCTGTCTGGTCTACAATAGATATACAGATAAGAGACCTTGAGAGCAGAAGAGACATCCAAACACTGTCTGTAACAATATCTGATTCTCTTGTGCGAAGCTCAGGAAATCCTATTGACTGGAACTCAACAAATGTGCAGAGCATAGGCCTTGCAAACAGCGAGAGAGTTCTTAGTTTAAGGAAGATACATGAATTAATGAAAATCCAGTATTACGAAGTTAAGAGCAAGCTCAGAGTAGGGTCAACAAACATACACTCCCCAGAAAAGACCTATGATTTCTTCATGTTTTTTACGGATATGGATGGTAATAACCTTACGACCGGAATTGTTCGAAGCCCTGTTGGGTATTTTGGCCGTGATCCTTCCCACTCAAGAGCATTACTCGATATAAACAACTCAGAGGTCATCTGGGACTTATATTGGGGAAACAACCCAGGTTCACTTCCAGGTGATGCAGGTACTTACACCCACCGCGTAAGATATGCCAATAACCCATTGAACAGGCTAAATCAACTTATAGCGAACCACAGTGCATATAGAACAATGGTAATAGAGAATGCAGAGATCAATGCCCTTGGATTTACAAACAGCGACATAGACCTATCTGCTCTTCAGGAATTCGTATCAAACGGAGGCATACTTATTGTTATTGGTCAGGCTCCGCCTGGTTCAAATATAATAGACCAAAACTTCTCTCTTATAGGTGATTACAACAACAGCGGTTGGGGGGACGGAAATGCAACTTCTCCAGGTTACGCAATGCCTGACACGCAGGATGGAGAGAGGGTTACTTTCACTGATAGTGCGTGGCTGTTCAGATCAGAAACAAGTCAATTGGAAAAGATAGTCACATACCCCCTGGATTCAGACGCATGCATGGTTTGTGCATGGCAGTATGGTTTTGGTAAAGTTTACTATTTCAATGATGTAGATGGATCAACTGAAGCAGGGTTACCTCTTCTTGATCACGTTAATGACGATGCATTTGCAATCGTAGGGAAGCCGCTTAAATTCGGGCTTTCGATATGGATGCCATCTCAGGTTGTTAAAGTGAAGCGGACAGTTATGCTCGAGGGAACAGACCGGGAACTAGCGTCATTGAATATGTTTGTTTGGATTGAGAGACAATGAAAAAAGGAATATTCTTCACATTGGATTCCGTTTTCGGACTTCTCATACTGATAACACTATACGGCGTGTTCACACTTGTTTCAATAGAAACAGTGTCTGCTGAGATACTGTACCAGGATCTCCACACATACTCGGAGGATATTGTTGATGTGATGTCAAAGATGAGGCTCTGGGATGCAAGGCATGAGCCAGTTGTTCTAGAAGTATGCAATACCACTGCATTCGACCTGAATGACATAAACAAAACAGTCATAGATGCAGTTGGTGCACTTTGGGCAACAAATGAAACAGTTAACATGGATCTGTCTAGAAAACTTCTGGCAACACTGTTCAGGGAATCAACTCCTCAGAATATTGAGTGGGCTGTTCAGATAAGGAGAGACACGGGAAATGAGATGGTTTACAACTCAACACAACTCGATCCAACAAGGCCCATGAGCGCAGTGAGCAGGAGATTGGTTTCAGGCTATATGAAGGGAAGGCCTTCCATGGGATTTGCAACAAGAGCATTCCTTAGTAATATAAAAGGAAAAGCAGATGCAGAATATATATTCTTAGGGGGGTTTGTCGGGCAGGGAAACATCACAGTGCACATGCGGAACATACCATCTAACTCAGTCGTGCATGAGCTATACCTGGAGCTTTCTCTGGGCGATAGTTTCGAACTCTTTGTAAATGATACATCGTGTGGTGTGTTCACAAAATCACCTGGAGCATATTCAGTTGACAACTGGACAATAACTGCTCCTGCGTGTATAAACAATATAGAAAAAGGAATCCCGACAAAGATAGACATCAATTTCACAAGTGGAAATCTTACGCAAGCATATATGGGGGGAGGATTCATAAGAGTAAGATACCAGACAGATCAATTCTCACCGCCATCTACAACAGTAAAAAGATACTACTTCCCAGGAATTGACGGGCTCATAAACCTATATGATTCATTCTTTGTGCAGGGAAACATAACAAATGTAAGCGGGAGATTGCATTTCCTAAGCAATTACACTGTGTTCCTAAATGTAGCAGGAAACAACAGCATATCAATGCCTGGAACAGGCGTTGAGCAGACATACATTCTTGAAGATGCGAATTTCTCGAGTCTCAATTACACAGATATAAGTCTGAAAACTGTGCCACTTAGGCTTGGAATGCCAAACATAACTCTTGAGATAGATGCAACAGCAGGAGACATACTGCTTGTGACGGATGTGTCTGGGAGCATGGAATGGTGCGCAGACCAATCAGAAAGCTGCTGCGTCGGGGCCGCATGCCCAGAGGGAAACAACTGTTCCTGCGGCGCAGGAGGAGAGTACTGCGGTCAGGAGAACAGATCATTTTTCTACCCGCCAGATGGAATAGACTACTGCGGTTACAGGTGGTACTCGGGATGCGTTGCCCCGAACGAGAGAAAGATAGACATAGCTGCGAATGCATCAAATGAGTTCATTAACATAGTTCTCCAGAACCCGAGCAACAGGCTTGGGATAGTCGAATACAGCGGCTTCGGCTTGGCAACATCACTTCAACCAGACCTAACAATAATCGGACAGTACGAACCATCCATGGGGATATTAATAAGTCCAAGCTCAGCTGTCTCAGGAGCCAACTCAACTTTCAATATAACTGCTTTTGTAACAAATTTAGGAGCGGACCTATCCTCTCCATTCAATGTAAGTTTCTACAATGTTTCATTTGATCCATCCAACCCAACACAGAACCTTATAGGATCAGTCGAGGCAACTGGGTTGAATAACTCCCAATTCATCAATGTTACAGTAAACTGGACTACAAGATTATTCGGAGACACCTTGATATTTGCATATGTTGATGTTGAGCAGAGCATAGCAGAGATAAGCGAGACAAACAACGAGTTCAACACTACAATACCTTCAGGAATGCCCAATGTGGATGTTGATTTTCAATCCACTTGGCAGGTCAGCAGGCACGGATATTCTTACAGCTACTCAGATTCATGGCCTGTGTGCAGGAACTTCACCAATGTAACATACACATACAGAGTTATGGAAGAGGAAGGGATGCCTGTTGGAGAAGTTGAGCTTCTGGCAAAAATAAACTATACGCTTTCAAATGGAACAGGGGTTGAGGTAATCATCGATTATTTCAACATAACATTGGATGCAAATGAAACCACATACATAAACATAACTGTAGATGCAGACACAATGGATTCCGCCCTGGAGGGGCTTGAATGGAATTCATCAAGAACAGGCCGCGCATATCTAATTGCAGACCATATGAATTACATACCTGAGACATTCGAGAGCGACAATGATGGGTGGTCATCGTTCAGCCCAAGGCTGCCCAACCTTTACTGGTATTACTTTTACATACGGCCAAATGGCCTTTGCAATGCAACCCCCTCAAATATAGTTGTCTATAACTACATAACTCGTCACTACGAGTGCAGGCCAGTCGATCCATTTGTAATCACCGTATACAAGGACTTTATCGACCCCACAAATGCTTCAGGAAACCTAATCGGAACAATAAACATTAGCTATGTAAACGAAAGCAACGGGACTTTCTTCTCACACCATATAGAAGAGATAGACTACTGGGGCAACCTAACAAACGATACAACGTTCATAGGCTGGATTGATTATCCGCCCGGGCCAGACGGAGTCGTTATGGAGTTCAATGAAACGGACAACATAGCATACGACCAGATAAACGTAACAACATTGCCGGATCTCCAGGTGACAAGCTTCTACTTCTGGGACTACAGCTTAAGGCATGGGTCATGGTATCTTCCGGAAGTTGCTCTGGAAACCAATAACATACACGGAATCTGCATTAATGAGACTGTGGATGTCAGTTTCCTATCGACAATAGAGAACCAGGGATGCCCCACCACACAGACATTCAACTATACCCTGTATTCCACAACCTACAACCTATCCGGCGCCCCTCTTGTTCCAATTGAAACACATACAATAAACGGGGCACCTGAAGGGTATTTCGCGTATCACAGTTTCGATATTCCGGTTTACATAAACGAGACAACAACATTTGTTGTGTGGATAGACCACCCGCCACACCCAAATGGTGTTGTTGTGGAAGAATCTGAATTTAATAACAATGATAGCTATGTTGTTCAGCAGATGCCTTCTAACCTAGCTGTAACTGCAATGAATATGACATTGGATGACCCATATGAATACCAATATAACCGTCTTGTGTGGGCATGCAAGGACTCCTCAACTGGTAATTATTATCTTTCAATGAACGTAACTAACACAGGAAACTGTAATATAACTGATAATTTCAACGCAACATTCTGGTATGAGGCTGAAGACAGCATAATTCACTCAGAAGTAGTTCATGGATTGGGGAGAGGTGAAACAGTAACCATAAACTACACTTGGGATGGGAGAGAACCGCTTTCCGGAGCATACGTTTACCAGAACCACTGGGGAGGATCAATTTGGGGCTGGGCTGATTTCCCGCCTCCTGCAGATCCAGTACCAGATGCATATGGTTACGGTGCAATTTATGAGATAACGCAGCAACCAAGCGGTTGGATAGATGAGGACAATTATGAGGAGGATAATAGAAACGAATCCTGGGTTGAATTTACAACAGCAGATGTAATGCTCCTTAACATGAGTGCAAGGGAGCTCTCAACCGACCTGTATGAAATAACTGCAACAGTGGGAAACTCAATGGGTCTGTGCCCAACTCCAAGGCCATTCAATGTTTCATTCTACAATCCATTCTCAGGCCCAGGAGATATGATAAACAAAACAAATATTTCATCTATTCTACAACCGGGGGATCAGATAAATGTAACAGTAACTTGGAGCAAGTACCTGAATCCCGGGACACACTGGGTTTATGGTTTGGCTAATCCCGGTTGGCCCATGGGGGGCGGTTCAGGGGATTACTTCACAGAATATGATGGCTGGAGATGCGGTGATTTCGCATGGCCAGATG
>CAZYPB010000023.1:0-15226 GCA_964649265.1 Microcaldota archaeon | reverse complement strand
ATCCTCCAGCATTCTTTGATCTTGCAGCATCAATAGCTTGGATTATCGGGGCATCAGATTTCTCTTCGTTCCGAGTACCTTTCCAAATAATACTTGCGTTTCTATTCTGCGCATCAACATATGCTGTGTTCCATAGATTCTCAAGAAGGGCTGCGATGATTGCAACTGCGTTTATTCTTCTCCAATGGTTTTTTACAATGACTGCAACAACACTTTCGCTTCATACGTTTGCATATATAATGCTTAATCTGTCCCTTATGGTTCCATTCCCCCTTTCATTTATCTTCCTTGCAGTTTCATTTTCAACACACCCAATAACAATATTCATATATCCGTTCTATCTCTATGCTGCAAAGAAATTCAAGATAGATCTAAAGAATACAGTAGTTACTCCGGTTCTTGCAATTACTCTTTCCCTGTTGTTCTATGTTCCAATATTCTTCAGAAGCGGTCTTCCATACGAGATAGTTCCTAACCGTTGGGGGTACTTCTTTACATATGGACTAAATGGGATGCATTTTGAGTTTCTTTTGCTACTTCCATTACTTCTTCTTTCATTCCTAGCTTTCTTTAAGAAAGGATATAGAATCCCATCTTTAGCAGTGATCTTCTTTTCATTTGTTAATGCGTTTGTGCTCTACAGAGTGAACGTTCTTCTAACTGTCCTTTTTGCTGCTCTATTTCCGCTTGCATTTGAAAAGGAATTGAATGACAGAAGAAACCTATTCATAGTCTGCGTTTTTCTTTTCCTTAATGTAATCACAATACCACTTATACATTCTGGGACAACTGATTGGTGTACATGGGGAGTTTCAAATGACATGTGCCTATCTCCAATGTTTTTCCTAAGAGAACATACTTCGACCCAGGATTCGCTTGTGCTCGATCCGATGTATGGCCATCTTCAAGCATATGTTGGAAAGAGAACGTCTCTTGCAGATCTATATGTGGAATACGCTTCTCTTGAAAAATTCGAAGCAGAGGATGAATTCTATTACACTGGGAACCTGACTCCCGCAAGGAAATTCAACGTAACCCTGGCAATGGAGGATGAGATATTCTGGCCCCCAAGACCAGACAGGAAGAACCTAACGTATTCTGATGGAGACAGGATATATGACGATGGTTTCTTCCACATAACTCGATTGAGAGATTAGACATTGCTGTGTCTTTCCTTCATGTGTATCTCTTTCTTTCCCTTTATCTTCATTAATTCAGCAACAAGTGTCTCCAGAAAAATAAGGCAAGATAGTTCAAAAAGAGTCCCAAGCGGGGTCAGCGGTTCATGGTCTCCTTTTATCTGCCGTTCAGCATAATTTCTCCCTCCTCCCCCAGGTCTACCAGTTATCTTAACAGTGCAATCTGCTTTCCTTCCCAAATATGTCTCTGGATGAGAAGTTATAAGCGCTACTTTCGCATCCATGCTCTTCGCAGCTACGGACACTGCGTTAACGTAATTAGTCTTTGCTGAACCACTTATTGCAATAAGAAGATCTCCCTTTTTCACAGCAGGAGTTACTGTTTCTCCAACGATATACACCCTAAAACCAAGATGCATAAGTCGCATTCCAAAGGCCTTTCCAACAAGCCCACTCCTTCCCGCACCGACAACGAATATCCTTTTACTTTCCATTATATACCTAAGCAAATTGTCTATCTCTTTTTCATCAATATCTTTACACTGTTCATATATGAGAGTTGTTAGGTACTGCATCTTCTTTTTAACTTTCATATAAGCCCTCTTAAGGCTTCAGATATGTCTACAGCTGATGCATCTGAAGGTATGCTGTTTGTGCATGCGATGTCAGAAGCTCCGTTATCCTTTAGTTTTTTCAATGCATCATTAAGAAAAAGACCATGCACTGCCCCGCACCTAATGGTTTTAGCTTTCTTATCTCTGCATAATTTCAATGCCTTGATCATTGTGCTACCTCCAGCTATCATATCGTCCAATATTATAACGTTCTTGTTTTCAACATCGAATTCTGCTTTTAGGCTGGATATCTCCCTGTAAGCGCTCTTTCCCCCACCATATTCCCCTCTAACCTTTTTCATGACTCCACTGTTTCTTTCCTTTTCAGTTAGATACCTTGCTCCTTCATCTGGAGATATGACTATCGTATCCTTGAGGCCCTTCCTAAGTTTATCTGCAACTTTTTTTCCAAGGCTTATGTTCTTTATGTTTAGGCCTCCGTAAACAAAATCTCCCTCCTTTTTCAGAAAATGACAGTCGAACGTAATTAATTTATCGCAACCAAGGCTCTTCATTATGCGGCATATCGTACTAGAGCTCATTGCCTCTCCCTCAAGAAATCTCTTGTCCTGTCTTGCATATGGGAGATATGGCACAATTGCAGTGATCTCTGAAGCTCCCATCTCCTTCAATTGTTTCAGTACAAGAAACAGTTGGATGAGGGATGAATCCGGTTCAGGATAGCACCTGTGGAGTACAAACACTTTTTTTCCAGAGCAACTAACAGGTATTCTTATGTAACTCTCTCCATCTGGGAAGCTCTTTGTTTGAAATTCCTCCCCTAAGATTGAGATATCTGATGCGTTCGGACTTTTCAATAGAACAGGTTTATCTCCCATAGTAGAACTTTGGGGCATATTCTTAAAAACAATAACTATGTTATAATTCCGTGATCTCATGGGCAAAGCATCAATAAAAATAGCGCATTTTATAATCGGTGTTCTAGCAGGTATCCTAACTGGTTATACGTTCTTTTATTTCAGACCTAATTCCTCTCAGTGGGAAGCCGTAGGAGCAGCACTTATCGTTACATTCATGGCGATACTACTGCTTCCAAAACTCTATAGGGGCGGAGGAGGGGGCGGAGACTTCTAATCAGTCATCTTGCCCAGTATCTCATTTGCCTTTTTCTTGACCTTATTATCTATCCTAACAACAACTGCGCCTTTTGAAGGCATCCCGTAAACAACAACGGATCCAATGGGGGCATATGCAATTGCCACAAGACCAGCAAGATCCTCTTCCCCATCAACAAATATGTCTCCTTTTTTATTGTCTATTGACCTCCTTAAGGCCTTATCAAGTTCGTCAGTTATCACTCCGGGTGGGTTGGATATTGTCACGGCAACAGTTGCTCCCCCGATCCTATTCCTTATTTCTTCACTCACTGGGTCTCTTTTTGTTTTAAAATCATAAACAATTATGTCCGGACGCTTTCCATTCTTAAGAAACACATTCGCACAGTAATCCCCTATGCATACAAGCAGGGTGTTTTTCCCGACAGAATCAACCAGATCTTCTTCATCAACCACTTTCCCAAACGGTTTCTTTAGTTCCTCTCTTAGTTCCTGGCTTAGCCCTTTCATATTCTGCTATTGAAGCTTGTCTTATAATATCTTTCCATCAAAAAATATTCATGAAACCTATTGGTAAAGGGGCAGAGGCTGAGCTTTTCAGATCAAGATTCCTTTCAAAGGAAACAGTTGTCAAGAAAAGGATTGAGAAGGCATACAGAATTAAACAGATTGACTGTCCACTAAGGAAAAGGAGGACAAAGACAGAAGCGCGTTTACTTTCGGCAGCAAAGAAAGCAGGAGTTCGGGTTCCAGTTGTATATGGAGTCGATGAGTTCCAGATAGTAATGGATGAGATAAAGGGGAAGCTTCTAAGAGACAAGGAACCTAAACCGCAGGACATCAGGAAGGCAGGAGAGTATCTCGCTCTCTTGCATGCAGCTGACATAGTGCATGGGGACTATACGCTTGCAAACCTTATGGTAGACCAGAAGGGTATTCTTTACGTTATAGATTTTGGCTTAGGTCAGTTATCAACGGATGATGAAGACAAGGCAGTTGACATACTGCTTATGAAAAAATCAATGGGAAACAAGAAACTTTACTCCTATTTCCTAAGAGGATATAGGAACTATAATCTGGACCACCCAAAGGTTCTGAGGAAACTTGAAGATGTTGAGAAAAGAGGAAGGTATGTTGTTAGGGCAATGCAGGCCTAATACTAAAAATCTCGTTTTTGCACTGTTTTATCACTGTTTTGTATAACTATCCCTGGATTAGTTATTTATAACGCTAGATTAAACCAGTATTGTGGCGACCAATCAAATCCATATAGGAGATAAACCACCCAACGGATTTAGAAAAAGCAAACAGAGAAAAGGAAGAGAATCGAGGGGAGAAAAAACAGAATTTTACTGTCCAGGAGCGACTTATGCAGATTGGTACCTCTTAAGGAAAAAGCCCCTGGCTGAAAGGCGGATGGGAAGCCGATCCGACCATTAGTTTGTTCTGTCGCCACTCTCCTCTCATTTCGATTGTTTTTTATATTGCCTGCGTTCTAATATAGCGCCTATGAACAAAACACCACAAGTGAGAAAAGGCTATACAAAGCAGGAACTTAGTAAGATGCCATATCCTCCTTCCAAAGAACCTCCCGGTCTAAGCAAGATTAAGAAAAGAGGCCCAAAGAGCGAAGGCATACTTTCTGCTCCTCACAGATGCCAGGGTTAGCCAAAAGCCAAGCTAGTTAAAAAAGGAAAACACATGAATAAAAAGCAGCCTAGAGCTCTCCTACTCTTCTCTTGGCCTTTCTCTTCATTCTCTTCCTGCGTTTCTTTAGCCATTTCCAGCGCATTCTGCCTTTCTTTTTCCATTTTCTAGGAATAGAACCCAATCTGACACCTCATTTAAGGGTTACATTATAGCCCATCAGGATTATAAAACTATCCTAAAGAAATAACTATCCATGGATATTGAGAGAAAGATTGACCTTGTTTCAAGAAGACCGACAGAGGAACTCATAACAAGAGATGAACTGAAATCTATGTTTGAAAACGAGTCCAATCCAAGACATTATATAGGGTTTGAGATATCTGGTAAGGTTCACTTGGGAACAGGCCTATCCACTGCACTTAAAGTAAGGGATTTCATTGAGGCGGGCATAAAACCTACAATATTCCTTGCAGACTACCATGCGTGGATAAATGGAAAGATGGGCGGAGACCTGGATCGTATTCAGAATATTGCAAAGGGATACTTCAAAGGAGCATTTATCTCGCTTGGGTTGGACGATAAAGTGGACTATTTGCTTGCAAGCGAGATATATGATAATGATTACTGGAAATCGGTTCTAGAGATCTCAAAAGCTACAACACTTGCCCGAATACTTCGGTGTACTACTATAATGGGGAGAAAAGAGGGCGATTCCCAGGATTCAGCATCTGTATTCTACCCAGCTATGCAGGCAGCAGATATATTCAAGCTGGATGTAGATCTTGCTCATGCCGGAATGGACCAGAGAAAGGTGCACATGCTTTCAAGGGAGATAGCGGAGAAACTAAAGAAAAAGAAACCAGTCGCACTACATGTAAAGCTTCTGATGGGGTTGAAAGGGCCAAAGAGGATGGGCATGTCGTCAGACAAGGAAACGGATGTCTCCATATCATCTAAGATGAGCAAAAGTGATCCAGATTCCTGCATTTATGTTCACGATAGTGAGGATGACATAAAGAGAAAGATAAAAAAGGCATACTGCCCTGAGAAGCAGTCAAATGATAACCCAATAATGGACATCTGCGAGATACTTCTTTTAAGAGATAATGATTCTGTTCTAAAGATAGAGAGACCTCAGAAATTTGGAGGGGATGTCGATCTTTCACTGTCAGAACTTAAGAGTTCGTTCTCAGAAGGAAAGATACACCCAGTTGATCTAAAGAATGCAGTTGCAGAGAATCTCTCCAAAATTCTTGAGCCAAGTAGGAAATATTTCGAGAAAAACGAGGCTTACCTTAAGCAGGTTTCCTAGACTATCTCTATCCCTTTCTTACCTATATCGAACTCAACCCATTTCTTAAGTCCATGGAGTGGAGCAGTTATGAAGCTCTTGCTGTTCTCGTTTTTTATCTCTATAACTGTGTCCATAAGATGTTTTACTGTGACAACCATCTTGTTCTCATGCATTCCATCTTCCAGATAATAGAGGGTTGTGCAACCAGCTGCCTTAAGCCTTGCACCCGTAATCTGTATGAACCTAAATGTAACCTCCGGGTTGTTGTATAATAGAAGTGTTGACAAACTATGAAAAATAACACGTGTAGAGTTTTTCGGATTGTCTCCAGTACCTGAATCCTGCATTGCCTGAGCAACAGATATTGACATATCATCAAGAGCATTCGGACCAGGAACCTGTATGTCTTTTCTATTTATTGGTGGAGTTCCAAGAGCCCAGGAGTAGCAGTCTATAAACCAAAGGCTCTTGCCTACGTATGATGTGAAATCCATTCCAATCTCCTTTCCTTTGGATTCCATGTCATCTGGTCCAACATCACTTGTTACATATATGCACGGCTGTTTTTTCATTATTCCTTCTGACATGTAGTGCATACCTATTGTCGTTTTCTCAGGCCCCGGGGGACCTATAACAAGGATATTAGAGGATTCTCGTAACCCATTTAACATTTTATCGAGTTTTGGAATTCCTATGTTCATCAATTTCCCACCAAATCCTTTAGTCCTAAAGCAGCCTTCACTATTCTTGAAGAAGCTGAATCAGAATCGAATTCAGACCCGAATATTCCGACAATTGTAAGGTCTCCTTTCTGAGCAACTGCAAGAAGACCATCACTGTCACTAACGACTACGTTGATTGTTTTCGTTCCGCCTGCTCTTCGAATATATTCCCCTGTTGATTCCATTAACCCAAGTGCTTTCTTTGCGATGTCTTTTGTATCTCTGTCGTCAGGCAGTTTTGAAGCTAGGATGCTCCCGTCCTTTTTAAGGATCATGGCACCGCGCATTCCCTCTAGTCTTTCCAAGTATCTATCTGCTTCCTCGGACACGTAACGCACCTGGTTTATAATAAATTACTCTCTATTTAATGCTTTTTAAACCCAGCGCATTCCCTTTCTATGGGGTCGCTTTTTCAAATTCTGCTTTATATGCTTTGAGCATTCTTCCTGGGTCTGCACTAACATTCGATCCAAATAGGTATATGTCCCCGCCAGTGACAATATTTGCTTTCTGATTAAAGAGAGTAGTGAGATATCCTTCAATCCCTGCTTCTCCCTTCAGTTTACTGTTATCAAAGTCCTTTCTTAATGTTATTAGTTTTCCCGTGCTTTGTAAAGAGAACGAGTTGTCAAAATTAACGACGTTACCCAAAGTGCCTCCATCAATCTGATACATCAGAACTGGGTTATATTTCTTATTTCGGTCAACTTCCAGGTATGTGAATACATTCATCACTGGGGTTCCTTTCTTCACATCAAACCCAACATACATATTATCAACTGTGTCATTTGAGAGTTTAAGTTCATCCCTTATTGAACTTACCTGGGCTTGGTTTGTAGGTATAATTGCCTTTCCTACTCCAGATGTTGATGTTGGGTTGACCATCTCATACACTGCACCTGTCCAGTCGTTTAGTGTCTTTGTCTCCAGATTCGCAAGCAGTCCTCTTAGCGTTCTCTTTACAGCAATTAACCCAACACCGCTCTGCATATTCGCCATATATGGTCCCTGATGCTGAGTTACTGCATGTCCTTTACCATATAATCCATCAAGCACATTTTCCATGAAAGTGGCAAACTCTCTGTTATTGGCATACAATGCCGAAGTGCTCTTTATCGAGTCAAAAAGAACCTGAAGGTTTTGATCATTCGCGCCTGCCTTTATCTGAGACCCAGTCGTTCCACCAATAGTAACGCGCGCAATATCATCCCTGCTGTTCATATCATAAAACGTAAGTCCGTTCTCAGTATCGTAATTAAACCAGTAAAGTCCCGGCCCAAGAGTGAGGTTATCTGGAACAGTTGTTTGAGACCCTGCAGATGAAACGTTCTTTGTTCCAACCTGGAAGCTTATATCTTTATCAAAATACAGCGCTGCAGAATATCTTCTCTCAGAAACGGCTCCCTTTTCAGTCCTAAGTCCACCGTTCTCAAGGAATTCCCTAACTGCTGAAAACTTCTCCTCAACAGTTGTGCATGAGCTTAGTTTTTTTGAATATTCACTAGTGTTCTGTACGTATGTCTCATATCCGATCTTTTTAACGGGAGCAATCATTCCAGCTGAAGGCATAAAACCACCCATTTAAATATGTATTTTCACCTATATAATGTCTTTGGGTAAAGGTATAATAGCTTTGAGTTCTTAATTCACACGAGAAAGGTGTTATAATGAGATGCCCCTTCTGTCATCATCAAGAGACTAAGGTTAATGATTCAAGGGAGATAGAGTCCTCGGACGTAACAAGGCGCAGAAGGGAATGCCTTAAGTGTACAAAGAGATTCACAACTTATGAGAGGGCAGATCTGGAGGATCTCATAGTGCTTAAGAAGGATGGGAGAAGAGAACAATTCGATAGAAACAAGTTAAAGTCAGGGATAATGAAGGCTTGCGAGAAGAGGCCAATAAGCATACAGACAATAAACCGTTTGGTAGAGGATATTGAAAGAACACTCAGAAACTATGATACTCATGAGATAAAGAGCAACAAGATAGGCGAACTGATAATGAGAAAGCTGAAGAAAATAGATAAGGTTGCATACATCCGTTTCGCATCTGTTTACAGGTCATTTACAGATCTGGAATCATTCCAAACAGAGCTCCAGAGACTGCTTGAGAAAAAAGGAAGGTGAGGTTATGGTTACAAAGGAAACAAAAATCGGGGTCATAGTGAAAGACCATCCGGAGGCTGTACAGGTTCTTATAGAGAACGGCCTTACGTGTGTTGGTTGCCCAATGGCATCTCAGGAGACTTTGGAACAGGGAGCAGCATCCCACGGGATAGATGTGGATAAGCTTGTTTCCCAGATAAACAAGAAACTAGAAAAGTGAATCAAATGCTTGACTTGAAACATATAAGAACAGAACCCGATGAAATACGGAAGGCTCTCAAGAGAAGGCACTCCGACGCTCCGCTGGATGAGCTCTTGAAAATAGATGGTGAATGGAGAGCAAAAAAGCAGGAGACTGATGAACTCAGGTCTGAGAGAAACAGGCTTTCAGTTGATGTTGCGAAAGCAAAAAAGAAAGGAGAGGATCCAAAAGAGTTAATATCGAAAATGAGGTCTCAGTCAAAGAAACTCGATGAAATGGAAAAAAAGGTAAAGATATTCGAGAAAAATATTGAATCACTCCTACTGGAATTCCCGAACATTCCACTTGATTCAGTTCCGGGTGGAAAGGATGAAGAGGACAATGTAAATGTTCGTTCATGGGGCGAGAAAAGAGACAAGAAGGTCTTGTCCCACTGGGAATTAGGCAAGAAAACAGATACCTTGGATTTCGAAAGAGGAGCAAAGCTTGCAGGTACCCGTTTTACAGTCTTAAAAACATGGGCTTCCAGATTGGAGAGGGCTCTGATAAACCTGATGCTGGATACGCATTCAAACAACGGTTACTCTGAGATAACTCCCCCATTCATGGTGAACAAAAAGACTATGACTGGGACAGGACAGCTCCCTAAATTCGAAGAGGACCTTTACGTATGCGAGAGGGATTCACTTTACCTGATTCCAACTGCAGAGGTCCCGCTTGTTAATATGCACGCAGATGAGATACTACTTGAAGACGATCTTCCACTTAACTATGTCTCTTACACTCCTTGCTTCAGGAGAGAGGCAGGTGCATATGGGAAGGATATAAAAGGGATAATGAGACAACATCAATTTGACAAAGTCGAACTTGTTAAGATAACGGAACCTGAGAACTCAGAATCAGAATTAGAAACTATTGTTTCAGATGCAGAGTCAATTCTTAAATTGCTTGAGATACCCTACAGAGTAAATGAGCTCTGCACAGGAGAACTTGGGTTTGCATCAGCCAAAACCTATGATATAGAATCATGGATTCCATCCCAAGGCAAATACAGGGAGATATCTTCCTGCAGCAATTGCGGAGATTTTCAAGCAAGGAGATCAAACATACGCTACAGAAAGAAGGGAAAACTACACTACCCACACACACTTAATGGAAGTGGAATTGCAGTCGGAAGAGCACTCATAGCAGTAACTGAAAACCACCAGGAAGACGGAGTAATAAAATTACCTAAAGCACTCCAAAAATACTTCGGCCAAAAAGAGATCAAAGCATAGCATTTCCCATAAGTTGGTAGTATGTCAGATAAAAACAAACTTGTATACGAGCTGAAAAAGAATCTTAGATCATTAAAGGAGATAAGAGGAAGTGGAACAGAACTGATATCCCTGTATATAACCCCCAACTATCCTCTTGGTGAGATATCCTCAAAACTGAGGGATGAATACAGTCAAGCTTCAAACATAAAATCTAAATCAACACGGAAGAATGTGCTTGAAGCGCTTGAAAAGATATTGAACTATCTTAAGATGTTCAAGAAACCCCCTGAGAACGGAATTGCCATATTCTGCGGAAACATATCGAAAAACCAGGGAAGGCAGGATGTCCAACTGTTTTCACTTGTACCGCCAGACCCACTTCAGGTACAGTACTACAGATGTGATTCTACGTTCTCTCTTGATCCTCTATTTGGCATGGTCTCCCCAAGTGACGCATACGGGCTTGTTGTAATGGACGGCAGAGAGGCAACTCTTGCAATTCTCAAGGGAAAACAGGTAAAGATAATACGCACACTCAACTCAACCGCACATTCAAAGGTTCACAAAGGAGGACAATCCGCAAGAAGGTACCAGAGGCTTGTGGAGGAGAGCATAGAGAAATACTACAAGAGGATAGGGGAGGCAATGGACAAGGCATTCCTCCACGTAAAGCTAAGTGGAATAATTGTTGGAGGTCCGGGTCCGGCAAAAGAGGATTTCCTCAAGCTGAAACCATTCAACTACCAGTTCAAGATACTTGGTTCAGTTGATACTGGTTATACAAACGAATATGGTGTTCAGGAGCTAATGGGAAAATCTTCAGATTTGATTTCCGAACAAGAATCAATCAAGGAAAATATGCTCGTAGAGCACTTCATGAAAGGCGTTGTTAAAGACGGGCTTGTCACATATGGAGAAAAAGAGGTTCGTGAAGCAATAAAATCCGGGCAAGCAAAGACTGTTCTACTTTCAGAAAATTTGCAATCAAAGGAGGGAGAAAAGAACCTACTTGAGGATTTGGTTGAACTCTCAGAGGCAAATAACATACCTATAGAATTCATCTCTGCAGAAACAAGTGCAGGAAGTCAGTTTCTAAATGGATTTAGGGGAATCGGCGCATTCCTAAGATATAAATAAAAAAATAGATTATGGGAAGATCTCTATTGATGTTGTGGAGAATGCTTCAGGCATAATTCCATCAATGTTTATACTTGCCCCGTGTTCTGGTATTATAGTCATCTTATATACCTGTCTTGGGGGGTAGTATATTGAGTTGTTCATTGCATTGAAATTAAGCTCAATAAGTGAGGAACCGTCTATGACTGGCGTGGTTACTGTGAATAGGTTGCTTGGATCTCTTCTTTCACTTGCACCGTATGTGCCGATTCCAGCAGCACCTGAGGTGTAGTTAAGGTATGTGCTGTTTACTCCATTCCCTACTTTAAGAAGCGTGTACCTCATATCGATTCTTCCTGCTCCAGCGGCTGCACTTACAGCTACACTCACGTTCTCTACATTGGTTCTACCAAGATTTGTTGTTCCTGTAATTGAAACGACCACAATGTTGGATGAAACCTGCTGTATGGATTCTTTACCTGTGGTCATTGCCCTCTGCTGCAATATCCCGGATACATTTATGATCACAGCTGCAGCAATAGCTGCAACAAGAACCATAGCTATGAAGATAATCAGAGTGCCAATTCCAACAGCACCTTTTCGATATGTTACCATGATATCGCCTCTCAGTTATCCATTATACGGATTTCAAACACTAGTCGCCTTTTTATACTTTATCTACTGCCTTTTTATACTTTACGTTTCCGGTATTCTCTTAAAAAGGCTATTTTTCAGTTATCTGCATCATTTTTTCCACTGCTTTTAGAGCTTTTTTAGCAATTTCCCTTGGAACCTCAACCACAGGCTTCTTCTCAACAAGGCACCATCGGAGCTTCTCAGGCGTTATCTTTTTCATATTCCTGCATACTGCTCCAGTTATCCCATAGAACTTCTTCCCCGGGTTCTCCTTTGCCAATCTGTAGAGGAGTCCGTACTCCGTAGCAATTATGAACTCCTTCTTAGGGAGCTCCTTCGCTAACCTAACCATCCCGTTTGTGCTCTCTATGTAATGTGCCATCATTTGTATGTCCTCGTTGCATTCTGGGTGCGCTATGAGCACCGAGTCCGGGCGTTCCTTAAGGGTGTTTGCAATCTCTTCAGATGAGATAAGGCTCTTGTGAACAATGCAATGGCCTTTTTCAGGTATGGTGATTATCTTTTTTCCAGTTTCCTTCAGTGCATACTTAGCCATGTTCATGTCTGGCCCAAATATCACTTTATCACTTTCAAGGGAGTTGATTATTTTCACCATGTTGGCAGATGTGCATAGGACATCTGCTTCTGCCTTTGCCTCAGCAAGGGTATTAATGTACAAAACAACAGGAACCCCGGGGTTCTTGCGTTTGGCTTCCCGTACCTGTTCAGCTGAAAGCATGCAGGCCATGGGGCATTTGGCTTCGTTCTCAGGTATCAGAACAGTCTTGTCTGTTATTATACTAGCCGTCTCTGCCATGAAGTCAACACCGCAGAAAACAATGTACTCAGCATCTGTTTTCGCAGCCTTTCTACACAAATCAAGGGAATCCCCTACGTAATCAGCCATATCCTGGATCTCTGGGATCTGGTAGTTGTGCGCAAGTATCACTGCGTTGGATTTCTTCTTCAACTCCAATATCTCCTCAGCAATACCCAAAAAGAACACCTACTCGTTTCCTGAAACAACTATGGAGCAGTCTCCAGTAAATGTTTTATCTACATTTATCTCTGCCCTGTTCTCATAAAAAACCGTTGAGCTTTTTCCATAACTTACGTCGAAATAGTATGTGCTGCCTATTGCAGTCATGCATCTCTCTATGCTATCTTTTTCTACATTTGGCTTAACGCAGATCCCCCCAGTTTTTATTGCATCGGTGTGGAAGATTGCAACAAGAACTGAAACAAGCAGAAGCACAAGGAACAGAAAAACCTCATTTCTTTTGTTACCTAATTCACTTCTGTTTATCCCAAGATATCCAAGGAACATGATGCCAATAACAACCGCTATGATTCCCATGACCGGGTTATTGTATCTTTCAGTTGTTCCCAAATCCGATATGGCGTAATTGTTCACTGTTTTTCCCATGGATCCAAGACTTCCGGCAACTCCTGCTGCGCACTCGATTACTTTCTGGTTTTTATAATCCTCTTTCTCTAGATTCATTATAACCGAAAGGGTTCTGCTCTCAATAACCCTGTTCGAGAATTCCTGGAAATCTATTTTTACAGTACTTGCCTCTGCTTTGTTGAATGCCTTATATGCATCATACTGGACATACAGCGCAAGAAGGATCAACATAACCATACCATAGAAAAACACAAGTTCGCGTTTCAAGGAATCACCTCAAGACTTTTCCAAGGGAGCAGTCTGAAATGTATTCGTCTGTTCCCTCTATTGTTGCATTAATTGCATATACTGTTCTAAAGGAAATTATATTCTCACTTCCGTGCCTCACATAAACTATGGGAAGGTTTCCAAACTCATTCTCGCAGTCAGAATAGTTCATCTCAAGACTGCTGACACTACACGAGTTATTGTTAATCAAGTAAACCTGCGCACTGTATGCTGAAAGTGCATCGGCTATCTCTTCCCCACAATCTGTCATTACCTTCTTTGTGTTTTCAGGTTGTGAAGATAATGATGCAGTTCCGTGGTCTACAAAAACTGCAACACCCCCAGCCTTTTCAACTGAAAACAAAAATAGGTTCAGCGTTCCCTCTCCTCCGTAAATAGTAGTTAAGTAATAGAATATTCCAGTACATATTATCGCAACAACAAGCGTTGCTGCACTGAACAAACAGAAAAGCACAATTTCTTTTCTCCGTCTTTTAAGATTCTTTCTGTTCTTTACAATATATACTGCAAGGAAAAGGCACATGAAAAATGCGAGCAGCAGATCTCCTGTTGCAGCTATGACTGGTGCGATGTATTCTCCGATGTGTGTCTTTTCACTTAATGACAGGGGTTTGTAGGCACCCATTATTACGGCAGCCCCATCCCTCTCAGTTCGTATTATCTTGCTCATAGCTCTTCCAACTATACTTGTGGAAGGTTTGCTTTCAGCTATCCGCGTTGCTATATATGTTATGTCATAGTACCCCTGTTCAAGCGAATCCGCATCATCTATTTTCATAGGTACTGTGAAATTTGCGTCTAGCTCCTCCATTCTCTGTCGCAGTTCCTGTAGTGTTGTTATGGATCCATCTCCGACCTGAACGTTCATCTCTGCTTTTACGATGAAATATGTTGCGTTGTTTCTTATCTCACTTATTTTCTCGTATACTTTTGAGGTTGACTCAACCATTGCGTCTATATCCCCTTTCAGCGAATAGAACCTATCCACAGAAGAGTCGAATTCCTTGTCAAGCAAAGTGATGTTTGTGTAGTCTCCGTTCTCTATTATGAATTCAAGTGTTGCAGTTGTGTTTTTCAATTCAACTAACTTTCTCTCAAGCTCAGGACTCTGCACGTGCGTTAGAAGCTCTGTTAAAGTTTTCTCTGTTTCATCTGAAAGAGGTTCTATTACATCATAGCGCTCCTGGTAGTCTATCTTGTGCTGTTTTCCAACTATCTCCGACATCCTGTCATTGGTTTTCTTCTGAAGTTCAGCTGACTTCTGGTTAACCTGGTCTATTGGCGCAACACTATCAGAAAGAGCACTTATCTTTGTCATTGCCTCGTCAAGAGCAGTTATGTTATATGGCATTGCAGGACACATACCATAGCATTCCATACATGAGAGGTCGTATCTGAGCTTGCTGTTCTTGATGTTTTGCGCAATGGTTTTGATAGATGTGATTTCTTCTTTTGCTTTCTGGAGATTACTTGCAACGTTTGAATATTCAATTGAACTCATATTTCCAAAGTAGTTTCCTTGGTGTC
This sequence comes from Microcaldota archaeon, assembly GCA_964649265.1. Taxonomy (GTDB): domain Archaea; phylum Micrarchaeota; class Micrarchaeia; order Burarchaeales; family JAKAKT01; genus CAZYPB01. The sequence continues at coordinate 187 of CAZYPB010000023.1, read as the reverse complement.
TGTCCATTGCGTCTGTTCCTGTTCCAAAATCAACAAGCGCCTGAACAAAGGAAGGGCCCAGTGCACCCATTGCAGGACCACATAGTTCCACAAGTGCGCTGCACGCGAGCTCACAGCTTCTTGTATCATAGCAGGGATTATCATTCATGCCTGTATATTGCTTGCATGTGGACTCTGCTGGCCCGTA
>CAZYPB010000022.1:11592-15515 GCA_964649265.1 Microcaldota archaeon | reverse complement strand
GGAGCAGTGCTTACTTTCAGAGAATGGAAGCCTGGAAGCATGAAGTTCTCACTTGATTTGGATGAGTTATCAGGTAACATCGACCTTGTGGGAAACTGGGTATGGGTTGTGCTTGCATTCATCTTGATATTTGCATATGGAATAAGGATTGTCGGGTATGAAAGCAACCCATACCCACACAGCCCGGACCCCTATTCCTACCTTGTTACCACCCGCTTCATCCTAACTGATGGAGAAGTCCCAAAGCATGATGACCTTGGGTGGGTCTCATCTTCAATAACGCATAGGGAGAAGCCACTAATGCAGTATATGCTTGCAAGTTGGTATTCGATTTATACTCTTGACCAAGGAGAATTCGACCACCTGGTTCTTTTGAGATTAGCAGACCTGTATATGGCGATATTTGGAGCTATTGGGTGCGCACTTATTTTCATACTTCTTTCAAGATATGTAGGGGACGGATTCGCCCTTCTCGGATCATTGCAGGGGACATTCATACCCATTACAATAATATATGTTGCATGGGGGCCCGAGCAGGTTCCATGGGCAATATTCGCCATGCTATCTTTCTTTGCATCATACGTGCTTCTTGCAAAGGAGAATAAATGGGAGTATGCTATTCTCGCTTCAATTTCGATGCTCGGAGTTTCCCTTGGTTCAAAAGGGGATTTGTTTGTTTACGCAGTATTTGTACTTTACCTTGTTTTCCAGGGAACTGTCAACTTTCTCGCAAGGAAACTGAAAAAGGATTTTGTTGTTCAGAATGTCCTTATAGGTGGAGCCGCGATAATCTGCCTTGCTGCTTTCTCAGTTTACAAAAGTCATGAAACGGTTTCGATAATTCTTGTTGCTGGTGCTCTTGGGTATCTGGGGTTGCTTTTCGTTCTTCAGAGGAACTTCTCAGTCCATATCAAGCAAACGGACATGCTTAATGTCGTAATGGCACTGGTTATAGTTGGTGCTCTGCTGTACCTCTCCCCCCTTGGAACTATGTTGAACGAATATTCAGGCAGGGTGTTTTCAGATCAGTCTGATCTTTTCTCAACAATCGCTGAGCAACAGGCTCTTACTCAGACAGAGTATGTAAATGCACTTGGGCTTTTGGGGGTGGGAATTGAAGGAATCAAGATACTGGATGTTTTGATGATTCTTCTATTGTTTATCGTTGTATTTGATTTCATTTATTCACAATCAGATAACAGTACACTTGCAAAGAGCGCTCTTTTCGTAGGAATTGCAATAATTCCACTCTACCTTCTGTTTTCATACAAATTGAAATTCGTCTCCTATCTCGGCATTATGACTGCAATTGCTGTCCCGGTTTGCCTTGGGAGATTGTACGGTATAAGTAGGATGATTAAGGATGAGAAAGAGGAAAAGGAATCAGTGAACCTTGCGGGGGACGGAGGTAAATACATTGTACTGTCAATTGCTGTTCTTCTTGTGGCCTCACAAACAATATCACTGGTAACCGACATCCTTCCATTCATGAGTTCATATCTATCGGGAGAGGACATAGAAAACGTCTGTTTGAGCTATATGTCTGGAGATTATGCAGTGTCCCAAAAGATATTCTGCAATAAGATACCGAATCGGTGGATAGAAGTCCTTGGATGGATGAGAGAGAATACGGATAAGGATGAAGCTATTTTATCCTGGTGGGATTACGGACACTGGATCAATTATGTTGGAGAGAGAAAAGTTGTGATAAGGAACGATCTATTCAGAGAGGACATGATACGGGGTGTAGCCCATATCTTAACGCAGGATAACCCGGAAGTTGCATCTACTTACATGAAAGGGAAAGCAGGTTACCTACTTGTCGACAGCGAGATATTTGCAAAATGGGATGCTATCTCTTATCTCTCATGTCTTGAGCAGAATAGAACAGACGAGGCGTTCTACACTGCAGGAGGAAAGAGATCAGAGTGCGAGAAAGAGTTGGATTTTGAATTCTTCAGAAACCCTGAGAAGTTGGGTCTTTCAGATCACTGCGTAATAGAACCAGAACCATATTACAAGATAACCACAAGTGTAGGTAATGATCTCTGTATTCCAAGACAACTGGATGTTCTGACTGAGATATATGATAGGGAGATGGCTAACCCAAAGAACGTCAGCTTCCACTCAATGAATTATGTTTCCCAAGGAGTGCCTGTCCTTGCTTTTGCTCTGCTTTATTGGGATGAGGATGCAACCCGGGCAGGTGGTGCGTATACCTCTATTTTTTATAAGTCACTCTATGGGAAGAATCTTCCTGGCTTTGTAAAGATTTACCCAGCAGGTACTGCAACTGGAAACATTGTTCTCTATAAACTTGAGTAGATGTTTAAATATATAGCATGTGAAATTCCATTATGGCAACTAAAATGAAAAGGAAGGAAGAGCCGTTCTCCCGGCTTGATCAACCAAGCGACAAAATAAGGGGAATTGTTCCTAAAAAGGAAATTGAGGAGAAACCTGTTCAGCAAGAATCCGAAGATATTTCTATAGATTACAGTGCAGAGACTCATTTTGGAAATTATGTGGATGACAAGTTGGATAAGACAACTGACTATCTGGATGAGAGAATGAAAAAAGCAGCATCTAAAAGCGTAGGTGCTCTTGGAGAAGCAGCTGGAAAAATTATGGCTGTTCTGAAATCCGTTAAAGCGGAATAGACGCTTATTTTGGGCTAGTAGATCAACGGTAGATCGCTACCTTCGCAAGGTAGAGGCTCGGGGTTCAAATCCCCGCTGGTCCATTAGAAAAGAATATTAATGACTAATTCGATTTTTTAGTATGGGCGTAGTTGATGACAGTCTTTTCGAATTGAAACTTGCAATAGACCGTGCTCTTAGGATGATGATGGGCAGGCAGGAGAAGGAAAAGAAAGGTAAAACAAGGTACTGCCCAGCATGCGGAACACCAAACCCGGGCGGAGCTTCAAGGTGTGTGAAGTGCATGCGATCATTCACACTCTACAATCCAGACAAGAAATAGGAGTAAGTTTTTAAATAACAGAGGGCAGAGATAATTGGTGACCGGTTTGAACAGGGCATTTTTCCTTATGGTTCTTGCAGTTTTCATGCCTCTCGCATACTCCAGTGTAACCATAACCGCAAACTGCTCGCATATTACTGTCATAACTGATGTTTCCAATGCATATGTAGATATTCAGTACCAGGTCGGAAGTGCTTGGCAAAGCATATACTCAATGGAAAACGTTGATTCTAGTGGAAGGGCATTTTTTGAGACACTTTATAATGGAACTCACAGAGCTGCAGTCAGAGATTCCCCTGGAGCATTCGACGAATATAGTGCTACAATTGAGATAACAACCTGTGCGCCAGAGATACCGTGTTCAAGCAATTCGGATTGCGATACAGGTACGGTTTGTGTTAACACAAAATGTGTTCCCGGAGACTGCACTTCTGATTCAGATTGTCCAAATGACAGATACTGTCAACCCACGCACACATGTGCACTTGTTCAGTGCGTTTGCGGACAGGTTTCAAATCACGTTTGCAACAAATTTGAATGCTGCTCTGATAGTGCTTGCTCGGATGGGAAAGTATGTAAAAGCAACACATGTGTTGCGCCTGATGCACCGCCTCCCCCCCCACCACAGAACAACCAGCAAAATCAGACCCAGAACCAAACTCAGCAGAACACTAATACTGGGATCCAAAATCAGACAAAACTTGGAGGCACAACAAGCAGCGGCTCTGAGATAGGCCTCTACTGCATGGGCGGAGTTGCGTTGTTATTTGTTTTTGTTATTGTACTTTTCCTGATAATTGCACTTGTTGCTGCATTCTACAAAAAAGGAAAATAGAATCATATTTATAACAATTGTTTGACAGTAGGAAACCATGAAACACCTGAAAACAATCTACCCCCTACTCAAGCGGGATTACTGGGGGACTAAGTCCGGTGTTCTT
>CAZYPB010000022.1:0-11582 GCA_964649265.1 Microcaldota archaeon | reverse complement strand
TCATAATACTTTTCGTTTTCCCAATGACATTCGGTTTCATGTTCGGAACATTCAAGAATGTTATACCCAAAACAGCCCCATCTGCAATATTTCCCGAAGATGGGGCAGGGGACGCAGATATCTCCTCGGCAAAGGAGCTTCTTTCTTTTTTCTCAAAAACAGCTGTTGAGGACGAGTTTGATGAGAACAAACTATTCAGAGAGGAATACTATTTTTTCGTAGGTATACCTGAGAACTTTAAGAGAGGCAATGAAGAGATACCTGTTTACATAGATGCAGCCATGTCTCCTGTGTCTGAGCTCACGCCCTATGTGCGAGAGATGATACTCTATGAGCTTTCGCTTTTTAACATAAACCCTAAAATAATAATAATCCCTGTTGGCTCGGGTGTGCTTCCTTTTCAGTATTTTGTACCCGGCGTTGTAATAATTTTGTCCGCAACTGTTGGACTTATACTGCTTCCTTTCTCCTCATCCCAGGATAAGGGAGTTCTGAGGAGAGTTCTTAACACTGTGCCCACGTGTTCCTTTGTATCAAGCAAGCTTGTGTTTGCAGTTGTTCTCACATTTCTTCAACTCATAATACTAATGTTAACCCAGTTAGTTGCCGGTACTTCACAGAAATCGCTTCTAGATATAAATATTTGGACAATCTTTGTTCTCTTCTGCTCAACCATCTTCTTTTCATCCCTCGGGATGGCAGTTATGTTCTATTCTCGCTTCTCTGAATCCGGAAAGCAGATAAACGCCTGGATTTTTGGCATAACGCTCATGTTTTCTGGTGCGTTCTATCCTGTTGGATTCTTTCCGACAATACCTGGGTTCGGCAGTGTGTTGCAAGAAATAGGAAGAGCTAATCCCTCTTACTTCTTTGTAGTTACCATGCGCGGTTTTGGCTTGCGAGGCCTTGGGGCAGACATATTCTTGGATTACCTCGCTGTGATTGTTTTGTGGACTTTTCTTGCTTCTTTGCTTTTCTTTGATTCAGTTAGGAGGATGAAACGGAATGGCTAAATCAATAGATGTGCGAAATATTACAAAGAGGTTTGGGAACACCCTTGCATTGGATAATGTTAGCGTTTCTGTTCCTTCTGGTTCAGTTTACTGCGTTGCAGGGCCAAATGGAAGTGGAAAGACCACCATGTTAGATGTGTTGACAGGAACAGTATCTTCCGATGGTGGAGAGATAAAAATAACTGGGAGGGTTGGGTACTGCCATCAAAACCCAATGCTTTATGAGGATCTTTCCGTATCTCAGAACATAGAGGTGTTCTCTGAAATACTCTCAGTTAAAAAGAGTTCAGCTCAGAGTACTCTTGATCTCCTGGGATTAGAGGAGTTCTCGAATAAGAGGGTCAGTAACCTATCATCCGGAACAAAGAAGAGAGTTGAGCTATGTGTATCAATGATATCAGATCCAGAGGTACTGATGCTCGATGAGCCCATAACTGGCCTTGACAAGAAAAGCGAGGATGAGGTTCTTAAGTTTATAAGGAGCATTAAGGGGAAAAAAACAGTGGTGATCTCAACACACAAACTACGCGAACTAGAGGGAATATGCGATCACCTTCTTGTTCTAAATTTTGGGAGAAAAGAGCTGGAAAAACAGGATGTAAAGGAAATAGAAAGCACATACAAAAAAATAATAAAAGGGGGGGCCTAGCCGGCCACCACATATATGTTTCCACTGATTCTCCTGCGCGCCTCTTCCCCTTCTTCCTCGAAATAGTACTCGATGTTTATTCTTCCAGTGAAAGGTTCATCAACATCGAAATCTAGTGGTATTCCTGTTTCATCACTGCACTGTAAATCTAGATACTGGAGACCCAGTGAAGGTAATTCGATTTCGCCGTAGTCCCAATTGCTCGTGTAATCTGAGAGGTCCTGGGAACAGACTGCGTTGGTTATGACTATGGGTTTTTGAAAACCGTTCACAATAGTTATATCAAGTATGTTTGTTTCACTTGAGAGATAGAAATCAATACAACTCATGCCAGCAGGCATTGCACATACCTCCTGTGGAGTATCATCTTCATAATCATCTCCAGCTGCATAATCGTCTCCATATGAGTCATCATAGGACGGGGAATATGGCTTTGAGTTCATCTCATTCATCTCTTCTGAGACTTTCTCAATATCTTCTTTCGTTGTATCCAGTGCCATTGTAACAATATCTTCTTTCGAGCCTATCTCTATGCTCTTTACAAGTTTCTTTGATGCACTTCCTTCATCAAGCATGCCCGCAGACATGAGAATCAGACCCTCAACTAGGTCACTTACCTTGCTTGCATCCTTTTGGCTTTCAAAAAGCATTGAGGCTTTTAATGAGATAACTGAATTCTTCTTCCCGTATGAGAATGCAAGGTATGTCATCTTAGACAATGAGCTTGCATCAAATGGTCCTCTGGATGACATAGAATCCTCCGCATCCTTAAGAGACTCAGGCATTTTCATCGCAAGGAATATCTGTGCGTTCTTTTGAACTGAGGAAGACACCTTATCCAGGTTTGCATTACTCATGGGTTCGGTGTTCCCGTTCTTTACATCTATTGCATCCTTTACTGCTTCCATGCTCCCCAAAACAACTGTCTTTGAATTAAGGAAAACAAGTGTTGTTTTTGAACTGCTGTCACTCTCAACACTTGATATATCCTTTCCAAGGTTCTCTGATGCCTCGTACACCATGAAACCGTTGTATTCTATTTCCGTCAGATCGTTCTTCTCCTTTATTTTCGATAATAGTTTCCCTTTATCCACTTCCCCGAAGAATATAAGTCCTCCATAGGCGTCTTTTCCAGAAAGACTTTCAGTGTCAAGAAATATTGTGATTTTCTCCACTGCGTATGGGTCTACTCCGAAATCATCCTTTAGTTTTTGTATATTTGTTTGAAACTCCTCTCGTTCATCTGCAGTTTCCATGGAATCCATGAAATCTTGGTCATTTAGCATGTCTGCAATTCTAAGCACAGCATATGCATTGGCCTTTTCAGGTATTACATTGAGTTCCCCTTCAGGTCCTCCTCCAAAGCAACCGAAAAGAAAAACCAATGCGATTAAAGGTAAAAGATATCTTTTCATTCAAGCACCTCATGAATATTTTGCATTGTATTTATTAATATGTTGCTGGATAGAACATTTTATGATAGGTCTATTTATCGGGAGATTCCAACCATTCCACAGGGGACATCTACAGGCAATAGAATGGATACTAACACAGTGTAAACAGGTTATAATCCTCATAGGCTCATCCCAGAGCTGCTATCATCCAGATAATCCATTCACAGTGGGTGAGAGGGTTGAGATGATAACAAGAACTCTCCGTTCTAAGAACCTATCAAGTAAGTGCATCGTACTGTCTGTTCCGGATGTGAACAACAATGCCCTCTGGGTTGCACACATCAACTCACTTATTCCCAGATATGATATCGTTTTCACTAATAACCCACTAACTGAAACTCTTCTAAAAGATTCTGGGAGAAAGGTTTCCAACATACCGTTTTTCAAAAGAAAGGAGTATGACGCAACATCTGTAAGAAAATCGCTTTCACTGAACAAAGGATGGAAAAACAAAGTCCCGGAAGAGGTTAAGAAGTTCATCGACGAAATCGGCGCTGTGAAGAGGATGAAGGATATTAAGAGGGTTGATAAACACGGGGCGAAAGCATGAAAAAAGTAGTTTTTTTTATTATGTTTCTTTTAGTGGGGACCTCTTTTGCTGAGAACTATACATTTACTGCATACTATTTCTTCAGCCCCACCTGCCTTCATTGTGATAGGATAGATTCTTTCGTTTCTTGCGAAGAAAAAAAGTATTCAGAAAACATAGAACTGATAAGGCTTGATGTCACTAATGAGGAGAATGCACAGATATACAGGAAACTTCTGAGCAGCTACGGGGCAGGAACCGACAGGGTGAGCACCCCTACGCTGTTCGTAGGGGATAAGATGCTTGTTGGGGATGCACCAATAGCACACGCATTAGAAGAGGAGATACTTTCGTGCATTGAGGAGGGATGCCCAGACCCGATAGACATGGCCAACGGCACAAAAGTGGAGGAAGTTAATTTCAGGCCGGACGTTCTTGCAATAACGGCTCTTGCAATAAGCGACAGCGTGAACCCCTGTGCATTTGCTGTTCTTCTTTTCCTTTTAACATACATCTCTTCCATTGGCTCTACAAGAAGGGCGATTAAGGTTGCCTTTGTCTATATTGGGGTTGTCTTTCTATCATATCTCATAGCTGGATTGGGAATAAGTTTCCTAACAGATATGTTCATGCCTCTGAGGCCATTCATAGTGTTCTTTGCAGGCCTGTTTGCAGTTCTTGCCGGGGCAGTGAACATAAAGGATTATTTCTTTTATGGGAAAGGGCTAACGCTTAGAATACCAAAAAAATACGGGCCTCTTGTTGAAAGGTATTCAAAAAGAGCTTCTGTTCCGGGTGCAGCTGTTCTTGGGTTGATAGTCTCTGCTGTGGAGCTTCCGTGTACTGGGTTTGCCTATTTTGCCGCAATAGGAATCCTAACTAAATATGAGATGATTGATAGGATACCTTGGCTTGTCTACTATAACCTTATATTCGTAATACCGTTGTTCGCGATACTTGCACTCTATTTCAAGGGATTCGCCCCTGAGAGCATGGAAAACTGGAGAGACGATAAGAAGAAACTTATGAAACTTGTTTTAGGCACTGTTCTTGTCCTTATAGGATTGATGCTCCTGTTCCAGTCATACGCGGAGATTTTGGCTTCTTTTGTGGACGTGGAGGATTGCAATTCGCTTGTGGTAGGCCTATGAAAAACAGAATGGTGCGCTTATGGGTGCTGCTAGTGGGGCCAGCCTTATAGGGAGAATTGCGCCCGGTTGCCCTCTTTGCATAATAGAACTAGTTGCCCCAGGGGGCATGACAACAGCAGCTCTCTTGAGAAAGACAAAAAGAAAATTGAGAAAGATAAGAAAAACTAGTTTTCCTTCACTGCCTCTTTCCATAACCCATTTAGGAGAGGAATCGCATAAAGCGACATAACGCCCCCTATCAGCAGTCCTGTTGCAACTCTAAGTAAATTATTGCTCTCATAAACTCCTATGAAAGGTAATGGAACCAGATTCGATAGTAGTTGTGTGCTTCCGTCAATTCCTATTGGTATCATTGCAATAATCATAACCCATATTGGAAGAAGCTTTGTTTCATCTAATCTGAAAAAGAACGGGAACAGAAGAGCTCCTACTAGCATGCCCCCATATATCCCAACGTCCCTTGAACAGACAGGTATCTGCTCCCCAAAAATAAAGAATGATCTGGATGGTAGTTGGTGGCACATTGGCCTGTAGAACTTGAATAACGTCTTACCTGTCTCCTCAGTACCTGGATTTGATGATAGATAAGGTACAAGAAAAAGGCTCCCTGTGAAAAAAAGCAATACTGCAGTGTAGAAAACATAGGGAACAGTGTCTAGGTTTTTCATTTTAAGAGCCTCCGTTCTATCTGATTTGTAACTTTTCTTGTTGATGATGTGCCCCCCATGTCTGGTGTCCTGTGTTTTCCTTCTTTCAGAACACTTCTAACTGCTTTTACGATTCTTGTGGAAGCTCTTTTCTGGCCCAATTCTTCAAGCATAAGAGCTCCTGCAAGTATGCTCCCAATTGGGTTTGCCCGTTTCTCAGTTTGAGATGCATAACTTAGGGATGGTTTGAAAGTAGAGATCCCTTTTGGATTTATTTCTGCTGAATAAGCCATCCCTTCCCCGCCAATCAACAGAAACGAAAGCCTGCTCAGAAAATGCCCGAACATGTTAGGCGCCACAATTACTTGGTAATGGGAAGGGTTTGTTATCATCGACTGTATTGTGTTATCAACAAGCTCGAATTCGGTTTTTATTTTCTTATGATTTTTTGAGATTTCAAGTAAAACTTCTCTCCAAAGGTTGTATGCATGGGGCATCACATCAGCTTTATCCGAAGAAGTGATTAACTTTCTTTTCTTTCTCTTAGCAAATGAAAAGGCATAGTTCATAACCCTCTTGCATGAGTTCCTGGAGATTATACCTGCCTGAACTGCCATCTCCCCAGGCCTGTATTTCCAGAATGTCCCACCAATGCCCCTGTAGAAGTCCTCAGTATTCTCCCTTATAATAAAGAAATCAGTCTTTTTATCTGGAACTTTTGAATCTGCTCCCCCATACTTCTCCACTGGCATTAGAAATATCGATTGATCAAACACATGTCTAAGGGGCCTGTAGAAATGCCTTTCTATGAATCCCAAACCAACCGAAGGATGTCCAAGTGGACCCATGTAAATTGCATCCAAGCAACAGATTTCCTCGAGACCCCTTTTTGGCAATGCTGTTTTTTTCTTTACATAATTAGACGCAGAATAAGGGTAGGAGACCCACTCAATCTTGAAATTATCTGCAGCTGCCTCAATTATCCTTGCCCCGTCCTTTATTATGCTTGGACCGACTCCGTCTCCCGGGATAACTGCTATTGCATATGATTTCATCTAATCACAAGTACATTTCAAAAGGAAATAATAAAAAAGATTATTTGGACTCGGCGATCTTGTAGGCTTCATAGTAATACTTCATCATGTTTTCCCAGTCCACTATTTTGAGTGTTTTGAAAGCGTCTTCCTTGAGTATGTCGAACTGCTTTGGCTTCATCAGGTATACTTCTTTAAGTATATTGGCAATTTCATCAGTTGTCTGATCAAACGAAGCGTCAAGCATCTTTATCACTTTCACACCTGAGTTCTTCTTAAGCTTGCTTTTTATAAATTGGCCGAAACCAGTTGAGTCAGACGTTATTGCTAGATTGTATTTTGCTCCAGCCTCCACAGGTGTTAAACCGTAAGGTTCATACCTTGATGGGAATATGCCGATGTCTGTTCCTCCAGTTAGATCATAGTAGCTCATTGAGAGCAGCCCGTCAGCAGCACTAAGATATGTTGGATAGTATATGATCTTGACTGGATCATCGGGTTTGTTTGTGAGGCCATTGTCTTTACATGCCTTTATGATCACATCATCGTCTTCTGGGTAGTTCATCTCAAAACAGGTTATTGGAGGATTCTCTCCGACTTTCTTAAAGCTCTTCATCATTGTCCTCAGGTTTGTTCCAACCTCTCCCTTCATCCCCTTTACAGCTGTCTGTATGTTTATTTGAGATCTTGATACATTCATTCCGTCGATCATCTCATACATCTTATCGTAAAGCAGATAGTTGCTCACAACGTGGGGCTTTGGCCCAGTCACATCACTTGGGGCAAATAAGAAGGCAAATATCCTCCTATCGTGTCCTTTTAGCATTCTGTTCAGCTTACCTAGCGCATATATGTAAACGTCGAACCCCTTGTTCACATATTCGTATCTGCCTGAACAATATGTGACTATGGCATCCTTGTAATTTTGGGTGTAGTATGGGGCAAAATAGGATTCCAGGAATTCTATAAGCTCCTTTCTTGCGTATTTAACTAGCTTGTCCTTCTTCTTTTTCACCTCGAAATGGCCAAAGTTGAAACCATTAAGAGTCACCACATCTGGTTTTTCTCCAAGCACATATTCACACTCAACTGCAACAGTATCACTAACAGTTGTGAATACATCGGAGTGCTTTGCGCATGCAACCTCAAGCATATGTTTTGCTTGCACCTGGAATTTTGCTGCTTCCCCTTGATCGAGTACCTTCCCCTTGTTCTGGTAAGCTTCAAGCGTCAGGTTTCTCCCACTCATTGCTATTGATCTTCCCAGAGTAGTTGCGTGCGTTGTAAACATAGTCTTGACTGGCACATTTTTGTTTTTGCAGTAAAGGGATGTAGCTCCTGCTAACCATTCGTGGCATCCTACTACAACCTTCTTGTTCTTCATGGAATCGAGCAGCATTATCTGCTTTATTACTATACCAACTGCATATGCCCATGTTGAATATTCTGTGAAATCCCATGGACAGCCCATTGAGTCTATCCCATAGTTCTTCCATAAGAAGTATTTGATGTAATTGGACTGCGTGTCTGTTCTCTGGTTTCCATTATCATCGAAATTCATTAATTTTTCGCTGAATCTCTTTGCATCAACATGTATGATGCGTGCGTTGTTTCCCTTTGTCCATCTTCCGTATTTGCATGTGATTCCCTCTCCCCTGAGCCTAACGAAAAGCTCCTTGAACTCCTTTGGGGGCTCTTCTCTTAAGAAATCCCCTTTATTTTCACATAGCTCATCATAATATCCAAACAGAATGTAGTTATCCCTGTATTTCTCCTTCATATAAGCGCTTTTTGAACGTAGTACTGTGTATATTCCACCTATTTTTCTACCTGCTTCTGATGAAACCTCGAATACATAATCTGGCATAATCACACCTCGGATACCTATCGTATGGGGGATTTTTAAACCTATGGTCTTTTCACAAAAAGACCGCACCAGCACCTATCCTTCTCAGTCCAGGTTCTCTGAATGAAGAAATTGCAGGGACATACAAGCTCAAAATCCTTTTCATTATTTCCGCTTCTGAGCCTGCAGGGGCAATATTTGAGACCATGCTCCTTTTCTAATTTGAGCAACCCATCTATTATGAAATCAACATGAGCTGACTCAGGATTCAGTATGAAATCGTTTTTTTCAGTGAATCTGCGGAATGCCTCGAGAATCTCTTTCTTATCCAAACAAACACACCCCTATAGGTTCATCATCTTCTTAGCTTCCTCTGCATCTATCTCAACATACTTGTTGACCTGCTTGCATGTTGGGCAGGTCTCAGGTGAAAGCTCACCATAGTGTATGTCATTGCAGATTGTGCATCTGAAGTACTTCTTCATTTTATCCCCCCCTTATCTTTTTCAGTATCACAAGTGCAGCCTCGCTAGCGTTCCCCTTGTTCAGCCCATCTATGTGTGCGTTGAGTATGGAGCGAGACGAGACTGTTGAAACATAAACATCATATAAACCAAATGCAAGGTCGAGCCAATCCCTATCAACAAACACATCCTGTATTTTTTCAAATGGAATTACGAGTTCTCTTGAGCCGAATACGCCTTTCTTAACAATAAGAACATCGTCATTCACATCGTAGAAATAGCTCTTGTAATAGTAGTATTCATAGATGTATTTTACAATGCATGCAACCATAAGGGCAGTAAAGAGCAAGCCTGCAAACCAGAGGAACTGCTTTGCGAAGAGCAGAAGAAGTACTGATACAACGCAGACAGTTATCGCGGAGTAGATAATCCACCACATTGTCTTTTTCAGTGGTTTTACTGTTTCCAGAGGCAGTTGTGAGACAAGAGGATTTCTCCCAATTCCCTCAAGACTTATTTCCATCTGTGTTAGAATTGTTCTTTTAAGTTTCTCAGCATCCTCTTCGCTTAGATCAGGAATGGTTTCATTCTGAGTTACTGCATGGCTGATTCTCTGTTTGTTTCCAGAGCCTATTATCTCCTTTGAGCCTGTCTCAAGCTTCAATGTGGCCAATTTTGCAAAACTCTGTGAAAAACTTATCCTTTTCTCCAAATCCTGCATCTTGTTGTAATTTATCTGCTTTTTCACTATGTTGAATATGCCTGTTTTTATAAGGATGAAATCGGATGTTATTTTGTATTTGTAAGAGAGCTCATTGATGAGCGCAAAAAAGAAATTACCGACCGATGCGAGAACAAACAACCCCAGTGCAATCAGCAGAACTAAGAAGAATAATGCGATATTACCGAGTAAAACAAAGAATACTAGGAGGAAACACAGTGCTAGAAGACCCCAAAGGCCAACTTCCAAAGATGAGAATGCCGCTCCTTTGTAGAAATGGTAAGGGTAGGGCATATCCTTTTCAGATACCTCCGGCCTCTCTTTCTCCGGTGCTGTCTCAATCCCCATTTTCATCTTAGTTGCCCGGGTTTTTGCATCAACCTTTATCTCTTTCTTTTCACTCGCTTTCTTGGCTTTGCCGATTATCTCTTCACGTAGTACAGGTGCCTTGTCTGCAGTAATATATGTCATCAATGCACCTGTTGCTGAGGACTCTGTCATTGTTTTTATTGAAAGGGTTTTCAACCCAAGAATTCGATCCCAGAAATTTGCAATCTCCTCAACATCTTGGATGTTCTTGTAAAGGAATAGATTCTCGCTTCGGTTTATGAACCCTCTTCTTACAAAAACTCCATTCTCCCTTAGCTCATAGCGTAGGACTGTGAAATCCAGGTAAGCCAGAACCAGGCCGATTGGGATAAACAGGACAGCAAGGTAACCAAAGAACATAAATGCTATGACAAAACCGAACGCTCCCCCTGCGAGAAGTGAAACTATTCCCATTTTACTTGGTAGGATCTGCTTCAGAATTTTGTCGCTTATCTTCTCCTTAACAAATGAGCCCATTAGAACCTCTCTCAGTTTCCTTCCATCCTCCTCACTTACTCCATCAATATGAGCCTGTGTTCCGGAGGTACCTGTTGCACTTGAGATGTGAAGATCCCACAGTCCAAATAGCCTATCTAAATAATCTTGATCCAGATAAACATCCTGGACTTTTTGAGGAGGGACGATAACTCTGTGTGTGCTGAAAACTCCCTTGCTTACAACTATTCCTTCATCCGTGAGATCGTAGAAATAGCTGTTGAAATATTGTAGCTCATACCAATAAACAATTGCAAACAGAATACCCATAAGAACAATAATTCCCAGTATGAGTATCGAACTGATTAGTATCGCGACAGCTGTAAGAACAATTGCAATTATTATGGGGAATATAAGCCAGCTGAGGCTCTTCTTAATTATCTTCTCTCTTTTCAATGGATATTTCTGAATCAGTGTTTCAGTCGACAACCTTTCTCACCTTCTTTATTCTAATGAACAATGAAGACTTCAGCTTTTGAGCATCCTCCTGGGAAAGCCCGAATACTGATTCCGCTCCTCTCCCTGTTGCTGTTGCAGTGTATATTGAGACACTCCAAAGACCGAATGTCTTCTCAAAAAATGACTGAGTAACATGTATATCCTGTATTCTTTCATATGGAATTGCAGTGTAACTTTCTTTGAAAACCCCTGTTCTGGAGAAGAAGTACCTGTCCCTTAGCTCGAATTTGAACTTGTTAAAAAACTCCCCTATGTACCACCACTGGAATACCAGAATAAACATGAAAAGAAAAAGCAGGGAGAAAAAAACAAACATCATATTAAATACAAGAGATCCCAGAAACACAAAAAACAGTATTATCCCCCCAGCGATAACTGTGGCCACTGCACTCGAAACAAAGGATTGTGTTCTCGCACTTTGGTGAAATGGAACTGGATTTGATATAGATTCCTCCCCAAGCATAGAACTTTTTCAGCGGTTCTTTTTATTAGGCTTTCTGCTTAAGAGTTTAGTATGTCTTCAAAGCAACATTGCATGCATGCGATTTCTTTCGGGGTGATGGATGGCATAATAACAGTGCTGGGGATATTGATAGGTGTTTCAGCTGCAACTGAGAACAGGATGTTTATTATTGCAGCTGCACTTACTGCGGGTGCTGCCGATGGTTTCGCAAATGCCGCAGGCATACATGTTGCAGAGGAGTCGGAGAAGATTCACACTAGGAAGGAAGTCTGGATGAGCACATCCCTT
>CAZYPB010000021.1:12892-15785 GCA_964649265.1 Microcaldota archaeon | reverse complement strand
ATTTGGAGTGATTTAGTGGAAAAAAAGAATTTTTTGTTTGTTTCAATCGACGGGCTTATAAGCGATATAGCCTGGTACATAACAAAGGAAGGACACAATGCAAAGTATTTCATAGAGGACCCCAAGGTAAAGGATATTGCAGATGGGCTGGTGCCTAAAACCAACGACTGGGAAGCCGAAGTTGCATGGGCTGATGTTATCATTTTCGATGATGTGCTAGGCCACGGAACAAAGGCTAAGAAAGTGAGAGACGAGGGTAAAAAAGTCGTAGGCGGAACCCCTTACACGGACATGCTGGAGGACGACAGGGCATTTGGTCAGGAGGAACTAAAGAAAGCAGGCATTCCCATTCTTCCTTACAAGGAGTTCACTTCTTTTGATGAGGCAATAGAATATGTTAAAGCCAATCCAAACAAGTATGTGATAAAACCAAGCGGAGAGGCTCAGAACATAAAAAGGCTTCTTTTTGTAGGGCAGGAAGAAAACGGGGACGATGTTGTCCGAATTCTTGAAGCGTACAAGAAAACATGGTCTGACCACATAAAAGTATTCCAATTGCAAAGAAAGGTTACTGGGGTTGAGGTGGCTGTAGGTGCGTTCTTCAATGGAAACGAATTCGTCTATCCTTTAAATGTTAATTTCGAACACAAGAAACTGTTCCCCGGGAACCTAGGTCCGGCAACTGGGGAGATGGGCACAAGCATGTTCTGGAGCAGCCCCAACAAGATATTCAACTCAACACTTAAGAAAATGGAGCCAAAGCTGAAAGAGGAAGGGTATGTCGGGTATTTTGATGTTAATTTCATAGTAAACAACAACGGCATCTATCCCCTGGAATTCACATGTCGCTTTGGTTATCCTACAATAAGCATTCAGAAGGATGGCATTCTCAGCCCAATAAGCGAGTTTCTTTATGAGCTTGCTTCCGGAAACCCATACAAGCTGAAAACAAAGAAAGGCTTCCAGGTAGGCGTAAGGGTTGTTGTCCCCCCATTCCCATACAAGGATCCAGAAACCATGGAGTCGTACTCAAAAAACGCCACAATTGTTTTCAAGAAGCCAGATTTGGAAGGTGTCCACATCGAAGATGTCAAGCTAGTAAACGACCAGTGGGTTATCACGGGCGATTCAGGAGTTGCGCTTATAGTCGTTGGAACTGGTCAGACAATGAAGCAAGCCCAGCAACAGGCTTACAGAAGAATAAACAACGTTCTTATCCCAAACATGTACTACAGGAAAGACATAGGTGATAGGTGGTTTGAGGACAGTGACAAATTGAACACATGGGGCTATCTAAGGGAAAACTAAGTAGTTGGGTGACTGCATTATCTACTCGAATTTTGACAAGATCTGCCGCCCTATTTTTTCAATATACTCTTTAGCTTCCTTGCTTCCTTTGGAGGTAATGTGGACGAGGTATTCATTTTTGCAGATCCAAAGATGATAATAGTAAACAGTTGGATCATTGTACTGGCCCCCATAATCATTCTCATGGTTAACACGGAACCTGCTCTGGTCTCCATGTTTGTTTTCGTTTATAAGTCCCTCTACACTGTACAAGTGCAGGGAATCGTATTGGTACGCACCATTCAAGTCTTCTAAATTCGTGAATTTCTTCAATTGAAGCACTACTTCCGTATCATCCAAACTGTTAATAGTGTAATTGCAGATGCTATATTGCGCCAGTGGTGAATGTCCATTAGTTTGATATTCCTCTGTTTGGCAACTGCCCTCACTCATCATCCTGAGTTGCTGGAGGTCTTGTTCACTAAGCACCAGATCCTGGGTTCCAGATATGGTATGAGTTGTCTCTGTTGTTGGCCCTAAGCATCCCCCAACGAGTATCACGAGAATTGCTAAAATTATAGCCAGTTTCATAATTATTACCTGCACCTACCTATAAATAACTCCAACTATTTCTTCTTTGTGGTGATTACAATGGTCAAGATCCAGTTTGTTAAAGGAAGATACGTTATAACTCCCCCTAAACAGCTCTTCAACAGAAGAAGTGGACCAAAGGGACTGAGATCTTGTCTATGTTTAATGAAAGGGGAATGCGGAATTCTATGAGATAGAAGAAAAAATATAATTATTCTTTTAACCCAAAACTATTTTTTCTATAATATCTGCTATACACCGCAGCGAGTGGATTATGCCCAAGAACTCTATCTTTCACCGCAAACGTAGTTAATGGTGCCTTGGAATGCTTTGAGAACAAGATATCATGGCCCACGCATAGTCCCAAGAGAATATTCAGTTCGGTCTCCGCCTCGTTAAGAAGCTTTGCCTGGGCAATCGGATTACACATGGTCTCACGTCTTTTAGGATCTCTTTCTTTGATCTTTGGCAAACCAAGCTCCTTCTTATCCACACCGCAAACCTTACAGCAGACAGACTCGACATCAAAGTCTCTTTCCAGTATGCTTGAAAGAATTTCTGCTTCCTTTTCTAGACCTATGCAAAAAGCAATTCCTAATCTCTTATAACTCATCTTTTTAGAAAACTCGATAATCTCTTCAAGACGAGTGTATTTCATATAATGTTCTGCCTCCATTTCAGCAGAAACACTATGCACTTTTTTATCCTGACCAGCATAAGATGATTTAAACTCGTCGCTTTTTCCTGTACAGTCCTTTCCTCCAGAATAACAATCCTTTTTCTTACATTTCGCACATTTCATGAAGATACCTCATCACGCAAAGAAACCATCTCCGCAATTTCAGAACATAGATTCTGGAGTGCTTTTGCTGCTTCTCCGGTTCCGTGTAATGGCACAGTTCCATTTGCAAGAAGCACAGGCAATTCCTCATCATAAGGTATGCTGCTTATGAGCGATTCACTAAATATGTTAGCTATTTTCTCCTCATATTTTCCAGATAAACCCTTTTTGTTC
>CAZYPB010000021.1:8506-12882 GCA_964649265.1 Microcaldota archaeon | reverse complement strand
AAGGCATTTTGAAATGCCCGACAACGTCCAAGGCTCTTTGGAGATTCCTAATGCTTGCAGGGGTGGGCTCAACAACTCCGATGGCCATATCGCATCCAGAAACTGCAGAAATAACCGGACACCCTATGCCCGCAGGTGCATCTATAAAAGAAAGACCTATTCCGCGTTCACGGGCGATGATGTCTGCTTGTTTTCTCGCTTCAAAAACCATCCTACCACTCCCAGATTCCCCTGGCACAAGTTGCGTATAGACGAGGGGAAAGTTCCTGTTCTCCGTAACCATCATATCCCCCGTAAGTTTAGGAATCAGCTTGAATGCCCCTTCAGGACATCCGATTACACAAGCTCCGCACCCTTCACAAGCATTAATATCCACTTCCACATGTCCATCCCGCACATTAATTGCGCTGAACTGACATACTGTAGAACAATCCATGGAAGAAGGATTCTTTTCTTCATCGTATTGTGCTACTTTTGAAACATGAAGCTGTTTTCTCAGAATCTCTTTTCCAGGAAAGAGAACATGCTGGTTTGGGCAGTCTGCATCAGCATCAACAAGAATGAGTTTTACCTTCTTAGATAACCCCAAAGCTAAGGAAGAGGTTACAGATGTCTTTCCTGTGCCTCCCTTGCCACTTAGTATAACTATTTTCATTTTCGCAGCCTCTTAGCAACCTCAAAGAAAATTTTCGAAAGCTTGTGTTTCGGTTCCTTTTCAACCAAAGGCATTCCTTCCACATATGATTCAACCACGGCTTTATCGTATGGGATCTGTATTCCAATGCTTCTTTTTTTCTTTGAGATGGTACTACGGTTCATTACTGTTTCAAATGATATCCTCAATGACTTTAGAAGGGAAGAGATTACTTGAAAATCATGCTCACCAAACAACGTAGGTTCGGTGATAACGAATGCCCGTTCACAGCCGCGAAGAGCGGCGACCACTGGGCAATGGGCACCGGCTGCAGTGTCAACTATGACGTAATCTACCGACTCCTCCTTGCCTCTATTTTTTATTGCGTTAACTATCTTTTCAGAAAGGGGCTCGGAAGGCTTCAACTCTCCTGAAAAAAGCTTAATGTTTCTGGTGTTTGTTTCATAAGTCCATCCAATGACTTTTTTACTATTTTTGACTGCACCAGAGGGACACGTAAGTTGACATGCCTTGCAACCGTTGCAAATATTAGGAAGCAAAACAGGCAGCGAATCCTTTAGCTGGTAAAGGGCATTGTACTGACAGGCAGTTACGCATTTCCCACATTTTATACATTTCTCTTCATCGAATTTAGGGACAAAACACTCCACCGGTGTTTTATTCTTAAGTTTAGTGCCTAATACGAAATGGGCGCTGGGACAGTCAGCATCACAATCAAAATAAGTAACTTTATTTCCTAGTTTTAAAAGAGCAAATGCAAGGTTTACTGCAAAAAAAGTCTTGCCTGTCCCGCCCTTTCCACCAGTAACTCCGATAATCATAATACCAACACGTTTAGTGTTTGCAGGCATTTTCATCCTGAATAAGATCTCCCGAAAGGTATGCCTCAACTGTCTGTTTTATGTCTCCACTTGCCCCGAGAACAACCTTGATTCCTGCGGAACTGAACATCTCAACTGCCCTGGGGCCCATTCCCCCTGCAATCATTACGTCGGCTTTTAATGATGAAATAAAGCCGGGAACAGCGCCTGGAACGTGGTTCTTGAAATAAGGATTCGATACATGCTCAACTTCGACTATATTCCTGTTCTTGCAATCAAAAACCAAGAACTCCGGGCATCTTCCAAAATGATCGGAGACTTCAGCATTCTCTCCCCCTTTTGATGATACGGCTATTCTCATCTTCCACCACCCCGAAATCTTCCTCTAAACTCCATGCCCTTCCTGAAGCCAGCACCCATTCCAAAGTGGCCAGGAACGCTTGGTGTCGTTAGGGGAGGGGCATCTCCCTTGAGAAACCGCTTAACTGCCTCTTCAACTGTCCCAGAAATCAAATAAATTTTTATCTTAGCCTGTTGGAACACCATTATAGCATTGGGCCCACAGTTACCTGTAATCACAGCATTAACTTCTCTTTTGACTACTTCTTGTGCAGCTACAATACCTGCCCCCCCGGCTGCAGTGCTGCCAGGATTCTGTATGACTTCCGAAGCCAAGATTTCCTTTTTTTGCTCCTCCACTTCAACCAAAGTGAATGTAGGGCACCTCCCAAAGGTAGGGCACACGGTGTCTTTCAAGCCTCCGTTATTAGTACTAACTGCAATTTTCATTTTTCTCACCCGATCTATTTCTGGCCCTCAAGCTCATGGAGTCTCTTCTTTATGTCTGAAAGCTCGGCTTCCAAACCAGATGAATATGACTTGAGACCTTCAATCTCTTGATCCCTGGTTGGTTCAGGTAGATTAGCAAAGGTGTTACCGAAGAAGCCTCTTCCGAAGCCCATGCCCTGACCCCTTCCAAAACCTCTCCCGAATCCTCTTCTCCAACCAACTCCGCATCCATATCCTCTGCCCCACCATGGACCTGTTCCATCTCCTCCTGGCATATAAATCACCTCTTTTTTTTGGAGAGGGCGTAATCCCCTCCGTGAATCTTGATTGCCTTTCCTTTCACAAGAGCTTCAGCTATCTTCTTTCTCGCTGATATGATAAGCCTGTGGAATGTAGATTGAGAAATGCCCATCTTCTTGGCAGCTTTATCCTGCTCTAAACCTTGTAAATCCTTAAGCCTGACCGATTCAAACTCTTCAACCGTCAACTCTACCTCCTTTAAATCTACAAGCGGTATGGCTCTGGGTTTAAAATAAGTGACTCCTGGCTCCGCATAAACCATTCTACACTTTTTTGGTCTTACCATGTTATGAATATATATGCGGAAAGATTTATAAGCGTTTATGAATATAAATTCATAATAGTGATCGAATACAAACGAAAAGCACGTCGTTGGATATGATTTTGGCCCATGCAAGTGCAAAAGGTTAAAAGTTCCAGACAGTCTGATTCTAACTATGCGAAAACCGGCGGGGCATGAATATCCAACAGAATATGAAAAACACTTTGTAATAGGGGATCAAGACATCCTTCTAAGGCCCATAAGACACGATGATACTGATAAAATGCTGAAGCTTTTTTACTCGTTCAAAAAAGAGACCATCTACAAGAGATTTTTCATGCCTCTCAAAATTATGCAGGAATCTGAAATAAAATCACGGTATTTGGATGTTGATTACAATGAGAGGATGGCGATAGTGGCCAGCTTTAAGGAAAAAGACGTTGAAACCCTTCTTGGAGTAGTGAGATATGCGGTGGATGATAGTGATTCGAAAAGAGCCGAATATGCAATTGTTATACGGGATGACTGGCAGGGAAAGGGCCTTGGGATCCTTATGACTGAGTATCTTGTTAAGATAGCGAGGGAAAAAGGAATTACAAGAATATATGCCCTCGTTATGGACGACAACTGGCCAATGAGAGATTTGCTTGAAAAACTCTATAGAACAGAGGTTTCCAAATACGAGCCAGGAGTATTGAAAATCGAATGGAAAGTATAGGATTACTCGCTTCCCCTTAATAACCTAACTCCCAAGTGATAAAACTTCGATATAAACCGAATCAAGATACGAATTAATAGATGCAAAAAAAGAACCAGTTCTACGATGTAAAATAACCCTAAGCTAGGGGAGGGAAGGCTAACCACAGGTATCAGGTATTCACTTAAACTGCTTTTCAGAATACCAAACCGAAACCGTTATATAGTCATTTGATGCATAAGTAGAGTGTAAATGGAGGGCGATTAGCATGCGAACTACGTTAGAGTTTGAAGGTCTACCAGACTTGATTCTCCAGAGAGCAGTCGATTTGGGATTGGCACGCTCTAAAACAGATGCGTTGAGAATGGGTATATTCTCATTGAATAAGGAGTATCACTTGGTGAAGGACATAGAGGAAGCGATGGTGGCGAGAAAACTCGGAGAGGAGGAAGAAGATATGAAAAAGTCCAAAAAGAAATATCTTTCCGAGAAACAGGCACTTTCAAAATACAGGTGACTGCTTGATCAGCTGGAAGCTCGAATTCAAACCTGGCTGGGATCAGCATTTCAAGGATTTTGATAAGGTAATCCAACAGAGAATTCTCAAGAAATTTGAGCAAATGAAATCCCCTTTGAGAGGAAGAGGTCTACACTCATCCAGATATAAGGTTGAGGAAGTCGGCGGCTACAGGATAGCTTACATTGAAAATGAAAACGAAAAGACAAGAAGAATACATTTCGTTGGAAACCACAAACAATATGTTCGTTGGTATACTGGTAAATGATCTCGATACTGCTAAGGGATGGAAGTCAGGGCAAGAGGTAGAGTGGGTTATAGATAATGTAGGGAAC
>CAZYPB010000021.1:0-8496 GCA_964649265.1 Microcaldota archaeon | reverse complement strand
AATCGCCAAGTCCAGTAATTCAATAAATGTTTTTGAATCTCTTAAGCGAAGATCTGAAGGAGAGTCTGTTTTAGTTAAATTTACCAAAAACAACAGTTTAGAGTCCGAAACTTCCACTTCGTTAGTATGTTTAAGTATTTCCTTAAGTTCACGACTGTTCCGATCACAAAAATCTCCCACCAGTTCTTCTTTATCACTTTTTATCCAGAAATCGCTGTATTTCTTTGCCCCAGGAACAACCAAGAAATCTTGATCCAGAACAAAAAGAGTAAACGGCAAATCAAGCTTAACAGAAATTTTTATCTTTCTATAATAACGTTTATATTTTCTGAGATAAAGATAGTCAAAACGACACCAAGTGTTTTTATATTCCCCAATAAGCGAAGTGATCACGTTTTCTATAGACGTATAACCAAAAAGCTTGTCTGGCGCACTCTTTTTAGTATCTCTTATCCCCCCCAGTATATTTCTGAAGTTCACTAAATAAATTAGATATTTCCAAATCAAGTTTCTTCACATCTGTTTTTGCTTTT
Source organism: Microcaldota archaeon (assembly GCA_964649265.1). Taxonomy (GTDB): domain Archaea; phylum Micrarchaeota; class Micrarchaeia; order Burarchaeales; family JAKAKT01; genus CAZYPB01. The sequence goes on along the minus strand of CAZYPB010000021.1, from coordinate 7,963 downwards.
CTTAAGAAAAGTATGAATAATATCAAGAAAGCGACAATAAGAGAACCAAAGATTAGAAGTACAATGATATCCATACCTCAATATTGCTTCTTTCCCATTAATTAACTTTCCTTTTTAAATTAAGAGGTTCAAAGCTACGCTCCGTCGAAAAGCATAATTTCTACGACGTAAAAAACAACAAGGAGCTAGGGGAGGGAGTCGAACCCCCCTGTTCCGGTGTCTGCGAGTGCTTGTTTTCGCACCCTGCCTTTTTTTTCAAAAGGCGGTCTGCAGCCGGACGCATAGCCAATCTGCCACCCTAGCAATAGGGAAAATTATTCCTCACTCAACATATTTAATCCTATCGAACTAGAATTTGAATTCGAATTTCTCAACGAGATATTCCCTCTTCTTTCGGAATATTGCTGCCCCTTCTCTTATTCTCTTCTCAGCTTCCACATGGTCCATCCCCTCAGTACTATCTATGAAATCGTAAACCCTCCCATACCAAAGCGGAACAAGCTGGTCCAGCACATCTATACCTCTTCCAAATGCGTAAATGGAGTCATACACAATGCAGGGCCAAACCTCCTCATCTATTCTCTTGTTATCCATCACATGCGCATACATTGAAGGGGAAAGCATGAGCTCAAGGGATTTTGGCTTAAGTCCGTTCCTGTAGCTTTTGTAAACTCTGTTCTTATTTACTGGGAAGGAAGCGGGTTCATGCGTTTCCTTTCCATAGCGTCTTATCTTTCTCTTCACTGGTTTCTTCCACTTATCTATATTGCTTGTTAATGCATAGAAAAGAGTTCTTACAACCTCTACGAACATAGGGCCAACGGATTCACCGGGGTCGCGTACATCATGAATTTTAGTTCCAAGAGATGACTGCGCAACTTTGTAATTGTTGAGAAGAGCGGAAGTGGTCATGAAGATATCCACGCCAAACCTGACAACATCCGAAGACCAGCACTTCCTAAGCCAGAACTTTGAAAGCCTTCCAGAAAAACCGAAATCACCGCCAATCGGCTGCCTTACATCTGCCCCAAGCAAACCATAAACAAGGGGATAGCAGATGAAATTGGTAATTGTCCCATCGTATTTGTAGCGCGTGTAAAGAGGAACAACCATATCGTTCCCTTTCTTTATTGGAGTGAGCAGCCTCTCAATCCACTCAGGCGTTATGCTCCTCAAATCAGCATCAAGAACGGCCCCCATTCTCGCTTTTGTCAGCGCCATTGTCTCAAAAATTGTCTCAAGTGCAGTCCCCTTCCCGGAGGTTCCCCTGTAACGTATGTGTAGTCTTGGAATATGACTTGAGCGCATGAAGAACTTGGCTGTCTTATCAGTGGAAACATCGCTGTTAACCATTATGTGCTTGTATTTTGGGAAATACCTGTCAAGTCCGACATTTATGGTATCTGCAACAAAACCAATGGTCTCCTCATTGTTTTTAGAAGGTATCCCTACAACAATATCAAACTTAGCCTTTCGTTCTTTCAAATACTGTATTGTGTTGTTGTCAAGCATAGAAAGTCCTCAGAGATGCTGTTTGTTAACATGCTTCCCGTGAATTCTGGTTCCTTTAAGGAATACTGAGTTCGGAACCTTCATGATTCCCTTATTATCTTCGATTGTAACAGACATTAGGCTGATGTTTTTTACCTTTCCACTGTATTTATCGACCTGAACCTTTTCTCCAAGTTTTATGTATCCCGAACTTCTCAGGTACATCCCAGCGAGCATATCTGGCATCATGTTCTTCAGACCAAATGTAACCAGCACAAAAACAAACATTGTGAGTATTATTGCAGCTGAACCCACGATTATTGTAAGCAAGAGAGTCTGGAAACCAAGCTGAGTAAGTGCCATGGTGAATGCAAGCAAATACATGAAATAGCGCACAACAACTGCAAACAACCGGGAGGGAAGGAATATGTGCCCGGCTTCCTTGAAGAGCTCATCCAAACCAGCGCGCACAAGGGAGATTCTTATTAGTTTCCCAAGCAGTTCCCCAAGCATAACTCCTGCGATTACTATAACGAAGGCAGCTATTATGTTTGGAGTATAATACCAAAGGGAGACAAGCATGTCACGCATTACGCCGAACTGAAGTTGATCGAAAACAACAACAAGTGAAGCGAGGTATATGATGTATTTGAGAAGATTGCTGAAAAGCTCAAGCATATCCTCTCCAAAATTGAACCCAGGGCCTATTCTGAGCGCCCCAAATTTCTTGTCTTTTAATGTTTTCCTCCCGAAACTAATTATGGCCTTGTTAGCTATTTTCCCTAAAATGTAGCCTGTAATGAGTATTATTACAATATTAGTTGCCAAAACAAGGGAATCACTGTATTCTGCTAGGAATTCATTTATATCAACCATTTATGCACCAATATTTTTTTAATGTTGGCTGTTTTTAAATAATACGGTGAATTCGTGAAAATTACGGTCGTTGTGCCTGCACTTAATGAGGAAAAGAACATTGCTAAGACAATAGATATGATAAGGAGCTCAGGAGTAGCTGATGAGATACTCATTGTGGATGGAGGGTCAACAGACAACACAGTTAAGATCGCATGGGAGAAGGGTGCAAGAGTAATAAGGCAGAGCAGGAAGGCATTCCCTGGAAAAGGAATAGCAATGCAGGACGGTATAAATAATGCGCATGGGGATGTTATAGTTTTCATAGATGCAGATATAGAGAACCTGAAACCCGAGTTCATAAAACTGCTTGTGGACCCCATTGCAAATGGGGAAGCAGACTTTGTTAAGGGAATGTATAAGATGAAAGCAGGTAGGGTAACTGAGCTAACAACAAAACCACTTCTGAAAGTATTCTACCCTGAAATAGACCTACAGTATCCTCTTAGTGGGGAGATAGCGGGAAAGACTTCACTTTTCAAGAGAATGAAACTAGAGACTGGTTGGGGAGTTGATATAGGGATTGTTCTAGATGCAGTTAAATTTGGAGCCAGAATGAAAGAGGTAGATTTGGGGTATAAGAAGCATGAGAAAAGACCATTGAGTGAGCTGACAATAATGTCCCAGGAGATTGCCCGTGTAATTCTCAAAAGAGCGGAATCCCAGGGAAGATGGTTCATGGGGTCCTTTGGAACAGAGGCAAGCAGGGCAAAGATATGGCTTGGGGAAAAGATGAGACCAATAGTGGATCTTGCAGTCGGAACAGAGGAAAGAAGGGAGAATATGAGGATGGTCATATTCGATATGGATGGTACCCTGCTCAAGGGGAGAGTTATTGACGTTCTTTCAAAGAAGTACAATTTCACAAAAGAGCTGGAGGAACTCAGGATGATGTACGAAAACGGAGAGCTCTATGGGTATGAGGTAAGTGATAAACTTGCAGAAAAAATGAAAGGAAAAACTCCAAAGGATGTTGAGAATGCAGTGAAATCAATTAAACTGAACCCAGGCGTAAAGCACCTTGTTTCCGAACTTAAGAGAAGGGGATACAAGGTAGCAATACTAAGTGACAGTTATGCGGAGGCAGTTGCAGAGGTTGGGAAGAGAATTGGTGTTGATTACAGGATATCGAATGTTCTGGAATACAGGGATGGAAAGTACACTGGAAAGCTTCTGAGGCCATCTCCGTGCAAGCACAACATTCCAGGGTGCAGGAAGTTCTCAGTATGCAAATATGATGGAGTTGTGCTCCTTGCAAAGAACGCGAAAATAGACCCAAAGAACTGCGTTTACATTGGGGACGGGGCACCTGATGTTTGCGCAATGCATGCAGCAGGCCTTGGGGTCGCATTCCATGCACCAGACAAAGTTAGGAACGCAGCAAAGGTTATTATTGATGGGAGAATAGATGAGCTTCTTGAATACCTATAGGTTTATAAAATTCACGATTGTTAATTAAAATGGTGCTCAGGTGGAAAGGGATTTACTTTGCATTCAATGATTCTTTTTCTCTAGATTTAAACAGAACAGGTGATTTCTATGTTGGGTGAAACAATATTGGATACCGTAGGGAATACTCCGCTTGTTAAACTAAACAAACTAAACAACACAAGCAATAGGATTCTTCTTAAATTGGAATTCTTCAATCCATGTGGCAGTGTAAAAGATAGAATAGGGGTTGCGATGCTTGAGGATGCTGAGAGAAAAGGGATTCTTAAAAAGGGAATGAATATTGTGGAGCCTACAAGTGGAAATACTGGGATAGGCTTGGCAATGGCATCAGCTGTAAAGGGGTATGCTCTTACTTTGGTGATGCCCGAATCAATGAGCATTGAGAGAAGAAGAATTCTGAAAGCATTCGGAGCACAGATTGTCCTTACTCCAAAGGAAAGCGGGATGAACGGCTCTGTTGAAAAAGCAAATGAAATCTCAAGGGAAGAGGGCACATTCATGCCTCAGCAATTCAAGAACAATGCAAATCCCGATATACATGCAAAGGCAACTGCAGAGGAAATATGGGTGGACACCCTGGGAGAAGTGGATATTTTTGTCGCAGGAGTTGGAACAGGGGGAACCATAACTGGAGTGGGAAGAGTTCTCAAGAAAAGAAAACCAGAAGCAAAAATAATCGCAGTGGAACCATCAAAGTCTCCAGTTATAAGTGGTGGAAACCCTGGGCCACACGGAATACAAGGTATTGGGGCGGGCTTTATCCCAGATATTCTTGGGAAGGAAGTTATAGACAGAATAATAAAAGTGAATGATGAGGATGCATTCTCAACAACAAGAGAGCTTGCAAAAAAGGAAGGGATAGTTGCAGGGGTTTCAGCAGGAGCCAACGTTTGGGCGGCTTTAGAAATCGCAAAGGAATTTGAAAACAAAACAATAGTAACAATAGTACCCGATACTGGTGAGCGTTACCTCTCCAGTAATCTTTTTGAGGTGTAGTTATGATGGACGATATAAAAATAGCATTCAAAAGAGATCCGGCAGCAAGCAATATTATTGAGATTCTCACATGTTACCCTGGAATCCATGCAGTTATACTCCACAGAATTGCGCACCCACTCTACAAAGCAGGGATTCCGTTGATTCCTAGATTAATCTCTCATTTCTCCCGTTTCTTAACCGGAGTTGAGATACATCCCGGAGCAACCATAGGTCCAGGCTTCTTCATAGACCATGGAATGGGCGTCGTTATTGGGGAGACAACGGAGATAGGGAAAGAGGTTATGCTTTTCCAGGGGGTTACTCTAGGCGGAACCGGTTCCCACAAGGAAAAAAGACATCCAACTCTTGGGAACAACGTCATAGTTGGGGCGCATGCAACTGTCCTAGGGCCCATAACAATTGGGGAAAGATCAAAGATAGGAGCAGGTTCAGTTGTTGTTCATTCAGTTCCACCTGGTTCAACTGTAGTAGGGATCCCAGGAAAGGTTCTGAAAAGAGGAAAGGGAATAGAAGCACTTGACCATGAAAAGGTTTTCGAAAGTTTCGAGTTATTGGACGCAAAATACCATAAGGAAATTACGGAACTGAAAAAGAGATTGGGGGTACTGGAAGGGAAAAGGAGATAATCATTTTCAATTGAATTAACTCCATGCTCGAATGGATTCCAATAGCAATTGCCTCCTATCTATCATTGTCATTTGTAGATATTACTAGCAAGATAATACGGACAAAATATTTCAAAACCTCAGCTGGGCTAATGTCTCTTCTCCTCATAGGTCAATCGATTCCAGTTTTTGCTATCCCTCTTGTGGGCAACTGGAACCTGGAGATAACCACAATGCTCCTCTCATTTTTTGTTGGAGCATTTACTGCAATACCTTACTTACTTTACTCTAGTTCATTGCAAAGGGAGGAGGTATCGAGAGTTTCTGCGCTATGGCAGGCATTACCCATATTTGTCCTTATACTCGCATATGTTTTTCTAGGGGAAAGGCTTCCTGAGCTGTTCTACCTGTCATTTATTTTCTTAGTTATTGGAAGCCTTCTTGTCTCTGCAAAAGATCTAAAGAACATAACAAAACCAGACATAGTTTTTTGGATGATGATCTCAGCTAGTCTCATGTGGGCATCTCAACTGGTTTTCATGAAGTTCCTGTATATGAGCAACGATTTACTGGCAGTATTTATAGTTATGTGCTCTGGACGGTTGGTTGCAGGAGTACTAACAGCATTATTTATAGATGGAAAGAATTTCTCAACAGACCTTTTTTCAACTGATAAGAAACTGCTCATTATATTTTTCCTTGCAAACGTATTTGGAGTCAGTCTCTACCATTACGCAATTTCCATGGGTTCAGTTACAATGGTTGAGGCAATAAGTGGATTCCAGGCTTTCTTCACACTGTTCCTCGCAGTTACCCTATCCAAGACAATTCCTTCTCTAATAGATGAGGTAACTGAGTTAAAGGCAGTTGCTCACAAACTTGTTGCAATAACCTTAATGTTTATAGGTTTGGCGCTCCTTTACATTTAGATGATAAAAGAAGAACATGCACTTGTTCTTGTGCTTTTGCTTCAATCAGCGCTACATCTTTTTCTATTGAATGCTCCATTCCAGGTTGATGAGGGATACTTTCTATCTTCCTCATGGTTTGCAACTCAGGGAAAAGTTTTCTTAATAGATGTGCATGGGATAAGGCCTCCTGGAACAGTTCTCTTCGGCTGGTTTATCTTCACTTTGTTTGGGAGCTCAATTGATGCAGCAAGAGTTGGAATTGCGCTGATCCAACTTCTCACATCAGCTCTTGTATTCCTTTTAGGAAAGGAGATCACATCCAAAAGAAATTCTTTTCTAATAGCAGCAGCATATGCTCTTGCAGAACCAGCTTTAGGGGGTTTCAGGTTTCTTGCAGACCCACTTCTTGTTTTTTTTGGAACAGCCTCCGTATTTTTCCTTTTGAAATACATGAAAAAGGAAGAGTCCCAGGATATAGTGCTTTCCGGTCTGTGCGTTGGCTGGATGCTTCTGGTTAGGCAGAGCTCAATCTATCATTTTGCGTTCCTCATTTTATTCTTACTTTTTGCAAGAAAAAGAGTGTTCTCATTCATTCTAGCTGCACTGTTACCCATAATGCTTGTTGCACTGTTCTACATCGAAAAAGGGATGATGTTTGAGATACTGCAACAGATGTTCTCTCCGTCGCTTGCATTCACTTTCTTCAGTAGGTTGAACGATTACTTCCTCCTTTACTTTCTGCTTTTCATCCCCGTAGTTCTTTGGGTACCTGAAATCCTAAAATACATAAGAACTAGGAAGAAACAGGAGTTGCTGCTATTCTACTTATGGGCAGTTGCTGGGTTCCTCATACTCTTCCCAGAGCCACTGCACATTCACTTGCTACAAGCTTTACCAGGTGTTATTTTCCTGACTGTTTTATTACCTGGCAAAAGAAAAACGAATTACATTAGGTATGTTTCAGCAGCAGCAGTCCTGTTCTTTGTGCTTCTCTCTGCTTTATTTGCCTTCACAGGAGGGAAATTATTCATAGAAGAGGAAGTAAAAGATTTGGACGAACTCATACAAACAATCCAAAGTACAACTGATGAAAACGACAGCATAACAGCATACCCTCATTTTCCATTGTACCTTTCGGCAAAGAGAAACGCAGGTTCGTTCTACTCAACACTGATGCCACATTGGATTTCAGATAATGTAAGGGAAAGAGCACTTGCAGATCTAAAGGGCAACAAACCTAAATATTTCATCAAATCGGATGAACTAAATTATGCTCCGGAGATATCCTACTATGTTGAGAAAAATTACAGAAAAGAAAAGGCTTTTGATTATTCCGGGTTTCATATTACTGTTTACAGGTTGATCGAATGAGATTGGTTACGCACAATGATTTCGATGGAGTTGCATGCGCTGTTCTTATAGATTCCATTGAGGAGATCGACCATGTGACATTCGCAGACCCAAGCGCAGTGCAGCACAGGGAATTTCAGATAAAAGAGGATGACATAATCTCAGATCTCCCCTATCACCCAAAATGAGCGCGGTTGTTGCTGGGGCGACGGTCGTTTTCGGCTTCGATCATGGCGTCAT
>CAZYPB010000020.1:5384-16026 GCA_964649265.1 Microcaldota archaeon | reverse complement strand
AGTAAACCTTTTGAATAGCGCAAAATACTTGCTCATTTAAAGGAACTCTAGGCCTTTCCAACTTTGATTGAAAGGTCAACTGTCCTGTTAGAGTATCCCCACTCATTATCGTACCAAGACAATGTCTTGACCATGTTGTTCTTATTTCCCAGTACATAGGTAAGGCCAGAATCAAATATCGAGGAGTGAGGATTTCCAACTACATCATGCGATACAATCGGGTCTTCCATATACTGCAATATGCCTTTCAGACCACCGTCTGCAGCTTTCTTAAATGCCCCATTTATCTCCTCTTTGCTTGTCTCTTTCTTAAGCAGTGCAGTAAGGTCTGTTATTGATCCGTCAGGTATTGGAACCCTTGTTGACATACCATCCAGCCTTCCCTTCATCTCAGGAATAACCTCTCCAATTGCCTTTGCAGCTCCAGTCGTTGTCGGAATCATTGAAACTGCAGCTGCCCTTGCTCTCCTTAGGTCTTTGTGCGGGAAATCAAGTATCCTCTGGTCATTAGTATATGCGTGTATTGTGTTCATATATCCCTTCTCAAGACCGAAATTGTCATTCAGTACTTTTACCATTGGTGCAAGGCAGTTAGTAGTGCATGATGCATTCGATATTATATTGTGTTTCTCAGGATCGTATTCACTGTCATTTACTCCAAGAACAATTGTCACATCCGGTTCTTTTGCAGGAGCAGAGATTATCACTTTTCTTGCACCAGCAGTTAGATGTTTGGAAGCGCCTTCCCTGTCCCTAAATCTCCCAGTAGATTCAACAACCACATCTACTCCGAGATCTTTCCAAGGAAGGGCAGCAGGATCTTTCTCAGAGACAACCTGTATCGAATGACCTCCAACATCTATGGAGTTCCCTTTAGCTTTAACTTCCTCCTTAAGTATTCCATGTACTGAATCATACTTAACAAGGTGCGCCAATGCGTTTGCATCCGTAAGATCATTAACAGCAACGACATCGAATTTATCCCCAAGGCCGCGCTCCAAAGCAGCCCTGAACACAAGTCTTCCTATTCTACCAAAACCATTTATCCCAACCTTCATCTCTCTCACCCCTATTCATTGAGTTCTTTAAGTCCTTTCAGACCTTTTGATGTTATAATTGAAATGAACCCTATGTTCTCTTTTGGTTTAACTGAGGATAACAGAAAGAGTCCCTTTCCAATCTCATTAACAACAATCTTGAACTCATCTGCACTTATTACAATCTTTTTAACTCCTCCAATTCCTGACCACTTCGAGAGTTCTCTTGCGTTCCCAATAATTCCCCCAAATGGTTCTCCCAGCTGTCCAACACTTTTTAGGTTGGGGAACTCAGATGTTACAACAATGCCCCTATCATCGAATACTCCGCATCCAAGTATCTTCCCAGAACTGATAAGCGCCTTAAGTACTTCATCATACTCTCTCTTCTTCCCTATTGGCATAGTTTTTATTAGCAGGTCTTTGTGTATTACAAATGCATAGTTGGAATGGGAATCCATGTATCTTTCAGCAGCCCATGTTCTCCACTCTTCAGGTACTGACCTAAGTGAGCTTATTTCTATCATATCCTTGTCCCCCATTGCAGATTCTACTGCCTCAGCCCACCTTGGTGCGTCATCAACACTTGATAGTTTGTCACTCAAACTCGCAATACACCACTGGGTCGTATCCAATGCATTATCTAGCTCTTTCTTAAGTGAGACTATGTCTTCACACGATTTGAGCATATCTCTTATGCTGTCCAGTTTAATCCCATAGAACTTCTCATGCTCTTCCTTTACATCTAGCTTAAGTGCGACTCCTTTGCTTATCAATCCTCTTACTTCGTTAGCACGTTCCTCAAGTATCGATCCCATGTTTTTCAATCTGTTGTACATCTCAACTTTCTTGTTAAGTGATTCCTTTGTTTTCTCCACATCAGAGAGACGTTTCTTTATCTCCTCTTCTGTTTCCTTTGTGATATTCTTTGAGTTTTCTTTCAGTCTGTTTACATTTATTGCGCGCAGGTTTCTCTCTTCAATGGATACATCTACCTTCTTTGTCTTAGCATCCTCAAGTAGCGCTTGTGTATCCGAGTATAGTTTTTCGAGTTTAGTAAGAGTTCCTGATAGTTTTTCGTACTTATCCATTTTCTTTGTTAGCCCCGTTTTAATTGAATCGTATTCACCTATTGCTTTCTCAAGCCTTGAGTTAGCATCTGAGAATGCGCCGCTCTTACAAACGGCTTCTATGGCATCATTGGATGTCTTTTCACTTATCGCCGCATATTGTTTCTCCTCTTCGCCCACATCCACGCCATTAGCCTTGTTCTTTTGTATAAGTGTATCGATGTCAACTGAATGCGTTTTCAATTCTGATATCTTTGCATATATCTTATCATATATGGAAAGTTTCTCCTTTACTTCAGATACAAGAGCCTCATGTGATGCCTTTGTTGACATCAGAAGGCTTGTGGACTTATCATATTCTCTTTTCTCAACCTGTTTTGTTATATTATCTAATGCAACCTGTATCTCTTCAAATCCACTGTTTTCCCCTTCAAAATCTATAAGCCACTTAGCGCCATCCATCTTGGTTGCGGTTTCCTCAAGTTCTGTTATAAGGTCCCTCATTATCCCAAGAATGGTTTCAGCTGGCTTGGTTCCACATGAAGGGCATGCCTCATGTGTCATATTCATGTTCTTTCCGCATTTCAAACATGGGAACTTTCTTGAAAGCATCTCATTGTGAGTCCCAAGCTTCTCTTTTAGACTGTTCTGTATCTTGGCGTAATCCTTTCTAAGAGTCTCAAGCTCTCCTCTTGCCTCTCTGAAGTTGTCACTTCTCCAGAAGCTCTGAGAAGAAAGAAGCACCCTGTTCATATCCAGCCTCTTATAGCAGTCATCCTCTATTTTAGAATCGAGTTTGCTCCTCTCTGAATCCTTTATCAGTTCCTCAATATTTGAGGACATTTTCTTAAGTTCAGCAATTACGGACTTCACATTTTTGTAATGCCTTAGTTTCTGTGTGATCTTCGGTCTCAGAACATCGTATTGCCTCTTTGCAGAATTAACCTCACCATCCGCTTTCTTTATCTCTCCTTCAGAGCAGTATTTCTCCGCGTTTTTGAAGATCTTAATGAGCTGGTTTATCTGTTTCTCCTCTTTTTCAAATCCGTATTTTATTGCATTTGCTTCTTTGAATTGCTCGTTCAGTGATTTAAGATCCATTTCGAAAAGATTTATTGCATCCAGTGTCTTCCCCTGCTTGAATGCAGTCATCATATCTGTTTTCATCTTCTTGAGCTCCGGGTCTTCTTGATATGTACTTCCGAAAATAGTCGTCTTAAGAAGCTCTTTTATCCCTACATACACGATAACAAAACCGACACCCATTATCGCACCGCCGATGCTCTTCAGGGGGTTTAAGAGCAGTTTCTCCTGAATGTCTGAACTGTCTACAAGTTCAGGGGAGAAATAGGCAAGACCTATCCCAACAACAATCAATAGGAAGCCAAAGGCTATCTCACCCTTGCTCTCATGCCCGTGTCCGATATCGTACATAATACTATCTAAAATACTGGTTCCTTCGGGCTTCTTTGAAAACAGGGCCTTCATGAGCATGAAAAAGACTTTGAGTGAATCATATATGAGCATGAGAATTATGGGAACAAAGGCTATTCCAAAAGCCAATCCGAACGAACTTACTAGAGTTCTGAACACTGAAATAGCTATTGAGAGAGGCAGTGATATGGGGCCGAATATTGCTTCATTTGCCATGTCTATAAGATTGTAGCGGTACTTATAAATAGATTGGCCTCTCCATCTTTGGTTGGTGATAGGATGGCCGAGTGCGAGATATGTGGGGTAGAGGAACCATTATACCTTGTTGAGATCGACAGAGCTAAATTAAGGGTCTGTAGAGACTGCTCAAAAAGTGGAAAGGTTCTAGTCTCACCGGGTTATCCGAGACCCCAAAGAAAAGAGAAACCGATCCAAAAAAAGACACGCACAACCGAAATAGAAATAGTCTCAGATTATGGCAAAAGGATAAAGGATGCCAGAAACGGGATGAAGATAAAGAGAGAGGTACTCGCGGAGATGATAAACGAAAAGGCATCGTTTCTTGATAGGGTGGAGTCTGAAAGGACACTTCCGCCAGAGCAACTTGCAAAGAAGCTTGAGAAAGCACTGAACATAACCCTATTTGAGGAGGTAGGGACAGAGCAGAATCCAGTTACTTCATCTCAGAGCAGAGGCGTTACACTGGGAGATATAATCAAAGTAAAAAAGAGAGGGAACATGGATGGGTACTGACCTTTCTGGAATAATAAATTCGACACCTATTTCTCTTGAATACCTGGCAGGAAGAAAGATCGCCATAGATGCTTACAATGCATTATACCAGTTCCTTTCAACAATACGCCAGAGAGACGGGACACCACTAATGGACTACAATGGAAAGGTAACAAGCCATCTATCCGGCATATTCTACAGAACAACAAGGTTGATAGGTTTGGGAATAAGGCCAATATATGTTTTCGATGGGAAACCATCCGAACTGAAAAGAAAAACCATAGAAGCCCGGTCAAAAGTAAGGGAGGATGCAAGAAAGGAATGGGCTGATGCACTGCACAAAGGAGACATGGAAAAAGCTAGAACAAAAGCACAGGCATCATCAAAACTAACTAACAGTATGATCGAGGACTCTAAACACCTTCTTGGGTTGATGGGTGTCCCATGCATTCAGGCCCCGGGAGAAGGAGAAGCACAGGCATCCTACCTTGCACTGAAAGGAGAGGCGTACGCATGTGCATCTCAAGATTATGATGCCCTGCTTTTCGGTTCTCCTCTTTTGGTTAAGAACTTCACAATGAGCGGCAGAAGGAAACTTCCAAGAAAAGATACCTATGTCGATGTGATGCCTGAACTCATAGATCTAAACCAGAACCTAACTAATCTGGGAATAACAAGAGAAAAACTCATATGGATGGCCCTTCTTATAGGAACAGATTTCAACGAAGGAGTTAAGGGAATTGGAGCAAAGAAAGCGTACAAGATTGTTAAGGATTCCTCAACACTCAATGAAGTAATATCCAAATCAGGCGGAGAATTCGAAGTTGATCCGGAAGAACTGCAGAAGTTCTTTATGGATCCCGCAGTTACTGACTCCGATTTTGATAAAGGAGAATTCGTTCAAAAGGAGTTAAGGGAGTTCCTCAAATCAAGAGCATTCTCTCCAGAAAGAATAGAGAACAGTCTGAAAACCTTGAACCGATCATACAATGATAAAGGAGTTCAATCAAGACTTGATACTTTCCAATAAAACACAGTAAATAATAAAATACATTACTTCCCCAATTGATTGCTATTTCTAAATTGCTTTTGGGGGCGGAGAAAAAGAGAAACCAATGAGAACAACAACCTCAGTAACCGGGGTTGATTACAGAAGACAGAGGCTTGATGAACTAACCGGGCACGTAACAAATCTAAAAAGCATATCAGAACGCCTTGAAACACTAAAAGGTACTGTTGGTAAGGGACAGGTCAAGGTAAGCTTGGAGAACGTCCCAGCTGTTCCAAATGACCTTACTGGAAATGGAACAAAGGACTTCCATTTACAAGCCAAGGTACTGGTTGGATCTGATTCTGCAAAATTTATTACAAATATAAAGAGACTAACTGAGATATTTGAGACACTGAAAAAATTACAAAGTGATTTGGCAGAGACAAAAGCAAGAATCATAAGATCGATGAAATCCGGGTCAGACACATTACCCAGCAGTGCAAAGGAGAATGCATTCCTTTCAGTTGTTGAAGAAGCCAAAATACACAAAATAGACTCGTTGGGGCAAGATCTAGCAGAACTCAGAACAAGTATTCAGAAGGCACGGGACATAACTGAGCGATTCGATCATACTGAGGTTCAGAAAGCAGCTGATGCACTGAACAGACCACACAAATATGCTGAATTATCGAAATCAAAAGCAGAACACACGGCAAAAACAGGAAAAGGACACATGGAAAAGGTATCCAAGAGAATTGGTGATGCATTACCTGTAATTGAGAACATAGCCAGGAGAATTGAAGCAGATATAGGTTCTCTGGGAACCACGGTGCAGAACATCACACTAGCTGCAAGTGAATTCTCAACATACAACGAAGTGAGAATCAATGCCACCACCTCATCAGTGGCCTAATCTTTGCTGACCAAACGAAATAAGGATGTTTATAAATCTTACATGCTGATTTTATGTCAAGTTGATCCCATGAATAAAAACGGGTTTATTGCCTTTCTAGTTATAGCATTCACCGCACTCGTTTTCTATCTCCTCCTTGTGTCCGATGCAAATGGTTTTCTCAAGTTCTTCATAGCACTTGTTCTACTCGGAGGATGTGGCATAACAATTCAGTGGTACCTTAAGTTGGACGGAGAATATGGTTTATTGCTCTTAAGAACAAGCAAAGGATTAGAGTATATAGATATTGTGGCAAATGCTGCCCCCAGACTTTGGCAGGCCTGTGCAGACCTTGGGACAGTCATGGGTTTCGGTGTGTCCTCAATATTCTTCTTCAAACAGATACCAAAAAAGACATTCGTGTTTTCACTGTTTGTTCTAATAATAGCCTCACAACTAATGACTCAGAAGGTATTTCAGGTTGTGATAGAACTCATAAATATTCCAATTGATTTTGACGCACTTTCAAGCCAGGCTGCAGCAGCGAGCTTGATGCCAATACTTGTGTTCTTTGCAATGATATTCTTTGGCTTCTGTGGTGTTACTGTTGTGGGACTAATTGCAAACACATACTCAATAATAACTAATGTGGTGAACGTAGCTCTCTCTGTTCCTGGATCCAATCTATCGGATGCAGTTCCAGGGGCATCCCCTGTTATACCTGGGATAAACATGCCCCTGCTTGAGGGACTGATAGCATTAGCAGTTCTTCTTTTTGTACACGAGACTGCACACGGAATACTCTCAAGAATAGGGAAAATAAAACTCGAGTCAGCAGGCCTCTTACTTTACGGAATAATTCCAGTTGGTGCATTCGTTGATCCTGATGAGAAGATGCTCTCGAAAAAGGACATCGATGTGCAGACGCGGGTGTTCTCGGCAGGCTCAGCTTCAAACCTTATACTATTCATGTTATCGTTCTTTTTGTTAATAGGTTTTGAAGCGTTTACAGTTCCTAACTTAGATCCTTCAGTGTATATCCATTCAGTTCAATTAAATTCCTCTGCTTTTGAGGCAAACATAAGTGAAGGAACAAAGATAATTTCATTAAACCAGGTACCTATAACTTGGGATAACTTGGATCAGTTCAGAGAGATTGTTCAATCAAGTGAGACAGTCCGTCTTGAGACAGATGAAGGAAACTACCTTCTCACTCCAAAATCATCTGTAGAAGGAGAGCATAAATCACTGGGCATTCTCCTTCCACCAAACAGATATTATCTGCCCGAATACTTCTGGATGGGGTTCATAAAGAATACGCTGGGCCTCATATTCGTTCTTAATTTCCTTGTGGGAGTGATAAACCTAATGCCCATGTTCATGGCATTCGATGGTTACAGGATTGTTTCATTACACGTGAAAAATAAGACACTTGTGAGATTCATCTCATACTCTCTGCTTATAATGCTTCTTCTTAATTTTGCTCCATGGCTGTGGAGGTAAGAAAACTAGACAGTACAGAAAGGTATATATATTAGTGTTATCTATTTCTAACATATTGTTGTAAATAGCTAACAAAATGTTGTAAATAGCTAACAAAGGCGGTAAAATGAATGAGAAAATGAGATTCGCCCTGAGGGTGATAATAACAACAGCAGTTATTCTGGCAGCACTCCTATTCGCAGCAACGGTGTTCTCCAAAGGAACGGTTATACAAGGAGCAATAGGTATCGGAGTTGTCGCAATACTGACAATATTCGCATTAAAATTCCTAAAGATGAACTATAAAAGAGTAGCAAAGGGAATTCCACAAGAGGATGAGTTCTCATCAAAGATGAAAATAAAAGCAGGTTACTACGCATTTCTAGTAACAATATATGTTCAACTTGCAATTATGTGGTATGGTTATGAGGCAGGCAGCGATCTCCCAGAGCTATCCGTTCCGCACGCAGCAGCATTAACAATACTTGTGATGGCAATATTATTTGGTGTGTTTTATCTATACCTAAGCGGGCAGGGGGGTGTGGAATGAAAACAAGGTTAAATGAATTCCGGGCAAAATACGATCTCACTCAGGAGGACCTTGCAAGAAAAGTTGGTGTTAGAAGAGAGACAATAGTTTTCCTTGAAAAAGGGAAATACAACCCATCATTGAAACTAGCACACCAGATAGCTAAGGTTCTAAAAACAACAATGGACGACCTCTTTATTTTCGAAGACTAGAACTCCATGCCAGTTATTCCCCAGTCTCCCTTCACGTTCTCAGGTTTGGAGGCTCTTTTTCCGAGGTTGTACTGTCCCTGAATTCCTGTGAATATTGTTATTGCCTCTATTTTGCCTTCGAAAGTCGGGTCCATCCTGGCTCCCCATATGACATTTGCATTTGGGTCCACGTGCTCTGTAAGTGCTTCTCCAACACCATTGGCTTCTCCAAGTGTTAGGTCTGAGCCACCTGTAAGGTGAAGTAGAACTCCATTAGCACCACTGAAATCAATATCAAGGAGCCTATGGTTAAGAGTGTTCTTAACAACATCCCTTGCCCTGTTGGATCCCTTTGCCTCACCAACAGCAATCATGGAGACCCCTCCTCCATTCATAACTGATTTTACATCTGCAAAATCTAGGTTGATCAAACTGGGAGTTGTTATTGTCTCAGTTATCCCACGAACAGCGCGAGCAACAATCTCATCTGCAATATTAAATGCCTGGTCAATTGGAAGGTTTGGAACAAACTCAACAAGTCTGTTGTTATCAATAACTACAAGAGTATCAACTGATTTCTTAAGTATCTCAATTCCCTCATCCGCTTTCTTTAACCTTGCTCTCTCAAGTGCAAATGGGTATGTTACCATCCCAACAACAATGGCTCCTTCCTCCTTTGCAATATCTGCAATAACTGGAGCACTTCCAGTGCCTGTTCCTCCGCCCATACCGGCCGCAAGGAAAAGCAGGTCCGTGTCTTTAAGAAGTTTCTTTATTGCATCCCTTGACACTTCTGCGGATTTCTTCCCTATTTCGGGGAATCCCCCTGCGCCAAGTCCCTTTGTTAGTTGAGCACCTATAAGCATACGGGTAGCTTTGTCTGATATTATGGTAAGATGTTTCTTGTCCGTGTTAAATGCAAGGAGCTCTGCCCCAGCAACACCTGCTTTTGCAAGTCTGTTTATTGTGTTACAGCCGGCGCCCCCTGTTCCTGCGACCACAATTCGTGGAGTCATCCTAACATCTTCACCTGGTGAATTCTGTTTAGCTGATGCAATTATTGAGTCCATACTCACACCTCCCATTATTGTTTTTAGACTTCATTATTTAAATATACCTAAATATCTAGTAGTTTCCAGGACCTTTTTTGATCTCAAATTCGCAATGGTCATCTCCTTTTCCAACGCATTTGGTTTCAGTAACACTTATGTCTTTCCAGTCCTTGAACTCAGAGTAAGCGCCCCTAAGTATTCCTCTTATAAAACTGCAATGAGTCTCTCCTTTCGAAGGAAGCTGTGACAACGGCGTGTTGTATATTTTCACTTTCATCTCAACAGGATAATTGCTTACAGGGTCACTTTTTGACATAACTGGCTCATATGTTATTTCCCCAAGGCTCTCTTTCTCCATGTGTTCCTTAAGCACATCCATTAGAACCCTCGGGTCATTCAGGTTTCTGTTCTTCACCATGTTCCTTCCAATCTTTTCTCCTGCAGAATACATTATTCTGTGAGTAGTGAACTCTCCAACTATCTTGAACATTGATTCATACACATCAACTAGTGATTCTGATTTCACATTCTCACCTGAAACTAGTTTCGCTGAATACCTGTTCCTTGGGGAACACAACGATTCCTTTCTCTGTCATTTTGAATGGGACTACTTTGCTCATATGGTTGCATGCCCTCATCTTAACAACCTCAAGTGCCCTCATCCTAAGGTTCCCTTTCTCTAGATTATACAAGAATATTATCCCATCACTTACGAAATGCTCAAGACCGAAGCTTGTTCCCTTTCTCTCCATGGTGGGAAACTCCGCAGTAACCAATGATGTGCAGTTGAATCTCTTAAGGAATCCCGCAAGGTTGAATAGATTCTTTCTGAATTCCAACGGTTCCCTGAAGAATATCTTAAGAAGAGTAGATGAGTCAATAACAACCCTCTTTAGTTCCTGATCAACCACAAGGTCCTGAACAACATCCATGAAGTGTTCGAAATTGAATTTTTCAACAGATGTAACAACAACCTTCTTGCTATTTAGGAATCCTTGAAACTCAGGCCATTGATATGTCGATTGGAGGTTGTCCACTATAGCGTTTGGTTCCTCCTCAAGTGAAATGAACATTCCTTTCTCACCATGTATGGCTCCCTGATAAAGAAACTGCATACATAGCGTGGTCTTTCCTGTTCCGGGTCCGCCGCAAACTAAAACATTGTGTTTGTGTGGTATTCCCCCTCCAAGAAGTTCATCAAGTCCATCCATACCGGTCTTTATTCTCTCCAT
>CAZYPB010000020.1:2342-5374 GCA_964649265.1 Microcaldota archaeon | reverse complement strand
CCATAAGACCACCAACGATTAATTCTCCCAAGAGTTTTAATAGTCTTTCTGTATCTGCGATTTTTCCAAGATCACACTAAGTTAGGTTTTTTAAATTAACCCACCATATCTATCTGCTTGTTAATTCGGGAGGTGCGATAATGAAAAAAATAACTAGAAGAGACTTCGTCTTTCTTTTGGTGTTCGGTATCGCTGCACTCGTAGCAGCACAGGTAAATTTTTCTCAGGTTCTTGGTGCTGAAAACCAATCGTTCACATTGTTTCAATTCTTCGGCCCGACAGCAGCTGCATTCCTTGGGCCGGTCCTAGGAATCGGAGCAATACTCTCTGCAGAACTTGTGAACTTTGCAGTTCTAGGTAAGTCAGTAACAATAATAAACATCGCACGTCTTTTCCCAATGCTTTTCGCAGCGTACTACTTCGCAAAAGGAAGGAAACCAACTGGAGTTGTACTCCCACTTTTGTGCATGGCTGCGTTCATTATGCATCCAGTGGGAGGACAGGCTTGGGTTTACTCGCTATACTGGCTGATACCAGTTGCTGCTTCCTATTTCCACAAGAGACTTTTCCTAAGATCCCTTGGAGCAACGTTCACTGCACATGCTCTTGGAAGCACACTATGGCTCTACACATTCCAGACAACTCCCGACTTCTGGATGATGTTGTTACCAGTTGTTGCATTTGAGAGACTACTGTTCGCTTCAGGAATAAGCTTCTCCTATGTTGCAATGAACACACTTCTTTCAAAGCTTGAGACAAGATTCGACACAAGAAGCATAACCATAGATAAGAGGTATGTGTTCGCTTAAAGAAAAGTTGACTTGTCTAACTTTCTTTTTTCATTTTTTCGTTAACTATTTAAATAACAACATCCTCAAATATTCGGCAATGAGATAGATTGGGGGGCTAGGGGTCTCCTGTTACCGCAAATCCCCTTCAGGCGGAATCGAAAGGTTAGAAGAGGTTCCGATTGTCTTCATGGCCTCAAATCACGACGTTTGAAACTCTGCCTCGTTGGATGGGTTCTTGTATGAAACGGGTCAGGCCGGAAGGAGCAGCCCTAAGTGCAAATCATGAGAGACTAGTCTCTCTGGGCACAATGCCCCATGCTCACGAGCCACAGGGCGTAGTACGGATTTGGGATCACCAGGTTGGCTTCCGGTTTCAATTCCTACTCTTCTCATTGCCATTCATGCTGAGGTCGCCTAGCCTGGTAGGGCGGTAGCCTGCTAGCTCCTGACCCTCCCCCGCGGAGAGTCACTCGGAAGGAAAAACAGGCAGTAAGCTATTGGGCACCTGCCCACGAGGGTTCAAAACGAAACCCCTTTCTTTTCGAAAAGAAAGGTTTTTCGATTCCCCAAAGAAAACAACGGGAATCGTTGAAAATCCCTCCCTCAGCGTTTCTTTTTTAATTAAAGAGAAGTTTTATCTACCTCTCACGAATAAACATTATTGATGAAACTAAACCCACCTATGTATCTCCTAATATGTGTTTTCTTCTCGTTTATCCTACAGGTAATATTCCCCATATTCCAGATTCTCTCATCTCCCTGGAATTTTCTGGGTTTGCTTCCACTATTCGCCGGAGTCCTTCTAAATCTCTGGGCAGACCTATGGTTCCAGAAATACGGTGAAAAAGTTAGTGGACACATAAACCCGCAGAAACTGGTTAAAACTGGACCTTACAGCCTAAGCAGAAATCCAATCTACTTAGGAATGACTCTTGTTCTACTAGGAATATCAGTTCTCTTGGGCTCCTTAACAGCTTTCATACCAACAGCGGCATTCTTCTTCATAATAGATGAGAAATTCCTGCCCCACGAGGAGAAGAAACTTGAAATAATATTCAAGGACAAATACATGGAGTACAAAAAGAACGTAAGGCGCTGGGTCTGACCGCACGTATTTTAAACCCCCCCAAGTAAAATTTCTATGGGGGTGAGCTGATGCGTGAATTGACCATCATAACCGAGAATAGGGTTGGGGCTCTCGCAGACGTATGCGAGGCGATGGGCCATGTTGGAGTAAATATCTCCTCTATTTCAGCTCACGGATATGCGGATAAGGGGATAATCCGGCTTGTGACAAATGATGAGACATCTGCAAAGAATGCAATAGAGAAGATAGGGATGAAAGTTATCCCTGGAGATCTTCTTATAATAAAGATGTCCGATAAGCCTGGAGAATTAGGCAAGCTTGCAAGGAAACTTGCAAAATCAAAAGTTAATATCGAAGGAATCTATCTACTGGGGAGATCAAACGGCCACCTGGAGATGGCAATCAAGCCAGATGACCTAACAAAGGCTTCTCAGATAATACGAAGATAGGTGGATACCTCTAATTCTTTTTTTTCATTAGCCTAGCTTTGTTCAGTTGAAATACTAGTTTTATAATGAATATAATTATTCATTAATGTACCAAAATGTTTATAAAGGATTAATGCGTAATTCTCAGCTATACTCAAAAGAGAGGTGTTTAGTATGAATAGAGATGACGTGAAGATTACACTCAATACTGATGATGTTCCTAGGAAATGGTACAATATACTTCCAGATCTCCCAGAGGCATGCCCTCCACCTATAAACCCGCAGACAAAGGAGCCAATAGGACCAAATGATCTTGCTCCCATTTTCCCAAAAGAGCTGATAAAGCAGGAGATGAGCCAGGAGCGATACATCCAGATCCCAGAAGAGATAACTGAAGCATACCTAAGATTGGGAAGGCCAACTCCCCTACACCGGGCAAAGAGATTAGAGAAGTACCTGAAGACGCCTGCGAAGATATATTTCAAAAGAGAGGATGTCTCCTCAGTTGGTTCCCACAAACCCAATACAGCAATAGCTCAAGCATACTACAACATGAAGGAAGGAGTACAGAGATTGACAACTGAAACTGGAGCAGGACAATGGGGTTCTGCCCTAAGCCTTGCAACAAGCACGTTTGGCTTGCAATGTCTTGTTTTCATGGTGCGTGTATCTTACGATCAGAAACCATACAGGAAAGTCGTGATGAAACCTAATGGTGCAGAAATC
>CAZYPB010000020.1:0-2332 GCA_964649265.1 Microcaldota archaeon | reverse complement strand
TGTCACAGAATACGGCAAGAAGGTTCTCAAAAAAGATCCAGAGTGTGCAGGAAGTCTTGGGATTGCAATTAGCGAGGCAATAGAGGTGGCTGCAAAGGACGACGATTCAAAATATTCTCTGGGCAGTGTTCTCAACCACGTTATGCTTCACCAAACAGTCATAGGACAGGAGCTAAAGGCACAACTCGATATGGTTGACGAAACTCCTGACATAATGATAGGCTGTGCAGGGGGAGGATCTAATTTCTCAGGGGTTGCCTTTCCTTTCATAGGTCAACAGTTAAAGGAAAAGAAAACAGACACAAGGTTCATAGCAGTTGAGCCTAGGGTCTGCCCTACACTAACTGGAAGTGATAATGGCCAATCCAAATATGAATACGATTTCGGAGATACAGCAGGCCTAACGCCTATGATAAAGATGTACACACTTGGACATGGGTTTATTCCCCCCCCAATTCATGCAGGCGGACTCAGATACCATGGGATGGCACCAACTGTCTCATTACTATACAAGCACAAGCTAATAGGAGCAGAAGCATACAACCAGGAGATAGCTTTCGAGGCAGCTAGGAAATTTATAAGAACAGAGGGCATCATACCTGCTCCAGAGAGCTCACATGCAATAGCATCTGCAATAGAACATGCTCTGAAATGCAGGGAGACAGGAGAAGAAAAGACAATTGTTTTCAACCTGAGTGGACACGGGTTATTGGATCTACAGAGCTATTCAGATGTTCTAGGTCTGTGATCATTCAACAATACACTCTTCTTTCGTTAGGTTGATTTCCCTACAAATTTCCTTAAGTGGAGGAGAGACAGAGAACTTGACTGAGTACTCCTGCGAGCATCTGAAATTGAACTCTGCTGTGAATGTTGTCCATGTGTCTGAGGGCAAACTCTTTTCAGATGTTTTCAACACCTTCCCTTCAATCGGAGTATTAAATGTAAATGTGACTTTGAAATCCCCATGTTTCCGTTCCAGGTTTTTTACATCAACCGAAGCCCTTCCCACACAGAAAACATCCATACTGTAAGGGTCCTCCTTTTTCAGGTTCCTATCCTCATACTCAAAACCGATATGTTGGCACTCGTACTTTTTGTAGGTAACATTCTTACATTCCTTAATTTTGTGTTCTATAACATTTTCATCTGTTTCTCCAAGATCCTCAGTGCATCCCATACATAAAACTAAAACAAGTGCAATTGATAGAAATTTCACATACATAAATTATCCACCTGAGGCAGTCTTAACCGCATTCTTAATGTCCCCTATTCCTGCATCTGTCTTAATGGAGTTCTCCTTAAAATGTGTTTTGCATACCTTGAACCCGCGTTTCTCAAGTTCCCCGATAACAGTATCCACCTTTGCTGCAGATATTCTTAGTATCTCCGATACTTTATGAAGGTCATAATAAGTCTGAGACATGCCTATCTCACACAACATTCTGGAAAGCACTGGTTCTATCTTCTCCTTTTTACTATAATCCGATTTGCGATTCTTAGTTATCATTTTTTTTACGGTTTTCTTATCATGTATCTCCCCTAACCAGAGAGGTCCAGAATGGAGTAGTTCTCCACTGCACTCGCATCGTTTTTTAGTCACCAGTGCTGAGGCTTCTCTCCAAAGACATTTCGGACAATGGGAGATAAACCCAAGGCTCTTTACTGAGGAGACTGCTTTTTCAGCACCACGCCTAAGCTCTAGGATCACCTTAACATAATGTTGCTTTGATATGGTGATAAGAGGAAAAACTCCAAGATTATTCTCACTTGCAGATTTGACAACCCTTCCCAATAATATTCTTACTGCATTCTCATGGCAATATTCATTATCCAACGGTCTTGCATGATAGTTCTTAAGGCATGCTTTGTAATGCGCACCACACAGAACAGCGACATCAGTCGCAGTAACTGAAAGGATTCCTCCCCCGTTTCTCTCAATTGATCTGCAGGATGAAGAAAGAAAAGGGAACGGCGCCCCGAATGGATCGATCTCAATAAAATCAAAGCAATTATCATAAAGATAAAGGTTCACGTCGCATTTCTTCACCTTGTGTTCTGGGAGATTGTTGAGCTTTGCATTAAATCTGGCGTTCCTGCAAGCTTTCTCATTCACATCGACAAAATCAACTGAACCAAGTCCGTTCTCAAGGTAATAACGGATTCCTCTTACACCAGTTGCGCACATCCCATCCAGAACAGACGCATCTTTCTTTACGCACGCCCCAAATGCAAGGCTTGAGATATCTCTACAGAATTCCATTTCTTTATTAAAGAAGACCCCTTTGTCAACTCGTATATCTGCCTTCCCTTCTTTTATGAGCATTCTCTC
>CAZYPB010000019.1:10149-16311 GCA_964649265.1 Microcaldota archaeon | reverse complement strand
ATCAGTTAAGTAGACTCTGCGGCTGGTGATGCCATGAACGAGAAGGATATAAGTCATATTGTATTGGATGCAGAAGAAAGCCTTGCAAAAGCAATAAGTGATATTGAACAGACCAGTGCAGTAGTTATTGTAACAAAAAACGGGAAATACTTCGGATTAATCGGCGCTAGCGCATTGAGACAACTGAGTGACGATCCGAACCTAGTGAAGGCAGGACATGTTTGCGTTTCTGCACCGTGTATAACGGATGGTACTGCTCTTTTGGAACGATGTAAGCTCTTTTTTACAACAAGATTCAAAGCACTACCATTCATAATGGGTGATGAACTAAAGGGAGTTGTGAGGTTCTCAGATCTGCTTTCAGAACTGGTCGAGAACAATATTCTTGATGGAAAGTATGTTAAGGATGTAATGAGCAGCCCGGGAGTCAGGGTCGAAGTGGATGCCTCCCTTGCACAGGCACAAACAATAATGAGGAAGAATCACATTAGGAGACTCATCGTTACAGATAATGGATCATTATCCGGGGTATTGAGTACCTATGATATAGCGCATCTTCTTAGATCACCAAAGGAGAGGCTTCCTGAGATGAAGCAAAAGATAAGCAGAACAACCCTTTCTGTTAAAACACTTATGCAGAAAAAAGTGGCAACAATAAACTCAGATAAGAGCTTGAATAATGCAGCAGATGAGATGATATCCAATAATGTAGCTTCTTTGGTTGTTGTTGATGGAGAGAAAGTAGCAGGGATCATAACTGTAAATGACATACTCGAAACTGTTTTTACAAGTGAAGGGCCAAACATAAACATAAGTGGATTGTACGGAGAGAACAAGGATATCTACCCTGAAGTTATTGCAGTTGTTGAAAAGGAGATGGACAAAATAAAGAGAACTGAGAACGTTGAGTACGTTACACTTCATTTCAAGTTCCACAGAAAGAGATGCATGCTGAAAATCCGTATGAAAGCAGGGAAGATGTTCAGCGTGAGTGCATCAGATTATGGAATAATTGAAACAGTTAAACAAGCAATGAAAGAACTTGAAAAGGTCACTAAGAAAAAGCATGAGAAAAAACGCAGATGATTACTTAAGTATCCCGTGACCTGCAAGCCTCCATCTCTGTCCTATCCTTCTTGAGATAGCAAGCTTTGCACCAGGATCGGCGCATATTGGCGTTTTAAGCTTAAGAGATATCTTGTTCTTTTTCATTTTCTCTATGAATGCAATTGCGGTTGAAGTTCCGACACTTATGACAAGTGGCTCCTCTTTCCTTATAGGTGTCTGGTCTATTCCAACTCGGTCCATCTTGAAAAATTCAATTTTAATAGAATCCAGTACATCTGGGAGTGTTCCGGGTTTTCCAACTATATTGCCAACAAGACCATCCGATTTAGTAATAGAAGGATCGAGATTCGTTCCTATTGCTATGAGTCCACCCGGGACTGCCTCCTTAAGTTTTTCTTTTCCAGTTCCCAGGCTCTCTATTTTGAATCTGAGCTGGTTGAAGGCTTCTTTTCCTTTATCATTGAAACGCACTCCGGGCCTCATCTCAAGCTCATCCTTCAGGTTCATCTTTCCCTGAATAACTGAGCCACCTATAACTCCCCCAACAAGTTTACTTATCTTTGTTCCCGGCTTGTTTACATCGAATGATCGTGCTATATACAGTCTTGGAGGAGCTTTAGTATCTCTTTTTGGAGTTGGTATTGTCCGTTCTATCTCCGCTATTAACGAATCAATATTGATTCCCTTGTTAGCTACAACTGGAACCACTGGAGCATCCTTTACCCCTGTTGTTGAGAGGAATTTTTTTATCTGATTGAAATTTTCAATTGCCTGTTGCTTGGAGACAAGATCAACCTTGTTTTGAGCAACAACGATGTTTTTTATCCCCATTATCTCAAGAATTGCAAGATGTTCCAATGTTTGGGGCTGCGGGCATTTTTCATTTGCAGCTATAACGAGTATTGCGCCATCCACTATGTTAGATGCAGAGATAGCAGTCATCATAAGTGTCTCGTGTCCCGGAGCATCGAGTATTGATATTCTTCTTAATGGTTTTGTCTTTGAATTACAATTAGGGCATTTTTCTTCAACAGTGTAACCGCTTTGATCAGGGCACTTCGGACATTTCTTTATTATGGTGTCCGCATAACCGAGCCTTATTGTAATCCCTCTTTTCACTTCCTCGCTGTGGGTATCGGTCCATGAACCAGTTAATTTCTGAGTTATGCTGGTTTTACCATGATCGACATGGCCCAGCATCCCTATGTTGACTTCAGCTTGTAACAAAACAATCTACTCCTTTTTCTCTTCCTTTTTTCCAAATAGCTCATCGAGGGGTTTATCACCATACTCGACAATCTTTGCATTAACCTGCATTGTCTGATCACTTATTATGTTCCCCCTAACGGTCTTCCTCTTTCTCTCTCCCTTTGATTTTGGGTTAAAGCCCTGTCCTGAGGAAAGAAGGAATCTTCCTCTTCTTGTTCCGCTTATATCCTTTCTCATTGGAAACCCATCCTTGTCGCTTCCTCCGGTTATCTCTACTTTATATGATGGAGCTCCAGCAAAGCCTACGTCTACCGTTTCGCCCATTTTGGTTCCTATGAGACGGACTTCGGATTCCTTGGGGATCTCAATTTGATATGTTTTCCCGCTTTTTGGATCTGATATGACAAGCTTCATAATATCTCCTCCTCTATTAAGCCATCTAATAACTAGAAGTGGCAGGATATGTTAGCTCACGTAACTATTCAATAGGTTATCTCGAAAGCAAAGCTGAAATACCTGGAAACGCCAGGTTTTTAAACATAAAAGTATGATTACCTTAGTGTGAAATTATGGACGAGTTTGACGAAGACGAGGAGAGCTTAACAGACTCACGGACCTATTACCACCGAGGAAACAACTATTACGAAAAAGAGGATTTTGATAAGGCCGTTGAGAACTACAATATGGCGATTGTCCTAAATCCTAATTTCTCTGAGGCTTACTTCAACAGAGGGCTTGCATACTACAACAAAAAGAACTACGATAAGGCAGTTAGTGACTATAATAAATCCGCTGAGCTTGACCCACGGAATCCAGTAATATATAACAACAGGGGGGATGCATATTATAGAAAGCAGGAATTTGAGAATGCAATACTGGATTATGATAAGGCCGTAAGCCTGAACCCCAAATACCTGAAAGCCTACTACAACCGTGGGCTTGCATATGCTTGTCAACAAGATTATGAAAGGGCGATAGAAGATTTTGATAAGGTGGTGGAACTAAATCCTGAGTTTGCAGAAGCATACCATATACGGGGGCTTGCGTATGATTATATGCAGGATTATGATCGAGCGATTACTGATTATGATAAAGCAGTTGAACTCAAGCCTGATTTTCAGGAAGCAATGAACCACAGAGACCTTGCCAAATCAAAGAAGGAAGGGACAGTTGATTCTGAAGGCCAGCCTGCAACTGCTGCAACAGGTGGGGAACAGGGCAACACAGTAAACGCAGCCAAACTTCTCCAGAAGCCAAATATGAGCTTCAAAGAGGTTGCTGGGCTTGAGCAATTAAAAGAGCTCATAAATGACTCCATAGTCTATCCTCTTTTACAGCCTGAACTTGCGAGAAAATATGGAAAGCTAGGAGGCGGAGGAGTAATGTTTTACGGACCTCCGGGTTGCGGTAAAACATACATTGTCAAGGCAGCTGCAGGAGAATGTAAGGCAGCTTTCATGAACGCGAAAATAAGCGACATAATGGATATGTATGTGGGCAATACTGAGAAGAACTTACATAACATATTCGAAACTGCTAGGAAGAACTCACCGTGCATTGTTTTCTTTGATGAAATGGAAGCATTAGGAGGGAGAAGAGACCAGATGCAACAACAGCCATACCAAAAGATGGCAGTTAACCAGATGCTTTATGAGATGGATGGGGTTGAAGCAAAGAATGATAATGTCTTAATTATAGGCGCGACAAACGCACCGTGGAGTGTTGATCCTGCACTGAGAAGATCGGGTAGGTTTTCAAAACATATGTTTGTTCCAGAGCCAGATAGAAAATCACGAAAGGCCCTGTTCGAACTTCATGCAGGAAAGAGACCGCTCAAGGGGGGCATCAGGTGGGGAAGGTTAGCAAGAGCAACAATAGGTTACTCTGCTGCAGACATAAAACAGATATGCGATGATGCTGCTGCCATACCTTGGAAAGAAGCTTTCAAAAGTGGAAAGGAAAGACCAGTTCAAATGAAAGATTTCATAGCTGCAATTAAGAAAAGAAAATCTAGTCTCCCGCCTTGGTATGAATCAGCAAAAAAAGAGATAGGGCAACAGGAGGAAAGGACTGTTGTTGACGGGAAGGAGCATGTTAAGGTTACTGATAGCAAGCTTGCTGCAGGGGAGAAAGAACAGTTCAAGGATCTTCTCGATGTCATAAAGAAGCACAACAAATGGTGGTACAAGTACTACGCTGAAGCTGTGAAATACTTCTCCCTTTATGTGTTCTAGAGGTGTGGAAAATGAATTTTTTGGAAAAATATGCTAAAGCTAGGCAAGAAAAGAAAAGCGCGTTATGCGTTGGAATCGATCCAGTTTCTCATTTCCTAAATCCTGAGAAATGCGTAGATAAACAGTATCTCGAAAACCACAGCGAGGTTGAGGGAATGTTCAATTTCTGCTTGGATGTTATAGATGATGTTGCTGAAAACTGCTGCGCAATAAAACCTAACATGCAGTTCGTAATGCCGTTTTCAATTGAGCAATATAGGAAGATGAACGCATTAGCACACAAGCATGGTCTTGTTTCCATTCTGGACAATAAATTGGGCGACATTGGCTCCAGTAACAAATCCTCTTTTTATTGGACCAAACAAGCAGGTTTCGATGCACTTACCTTCTCTCCGTTTGCAGGGAATGTTAAGGAAGCCTCAGGAGCTGCAAATGATTTCGAACTTGGGTTAATAGTTCTTACATTGATGTCCAACCCTGATTCCAAATATCTAATGAGGGAAAATCAGGTTGAGGGAAAACCAGGTTACCTCTGGATAGCAGAACAGATAGGAAAGCACAATGCATCCGGAGCGGTTATCGGAGCAACGCACACGAAAAAAGAGGAGGTTGTTGCAATAAGAAGGGCAATGGGGGGAGACAAGGTTATATTGATACCGGGCGTGGGTGCTCAGGGGGGAGATCTCTCAGAAACGGTCGGTGCATTCGGAGAGAACATACTGGTTAATGTAGGCAGGGCAGTTCTTTATTCGAAGGGAAGAAAACAGGAATCAAAGAAATATAATGATATGGTTAATGGGTTATTGGGTGATTAGATGGATGCTCCTGAGAAAGATGAGATAACAAAGGAATTCATAGGTGTGCTTCTTAAGAAAAAAGCATTGAAAATAGCTGCAAATAAGGATGATCTTTTCACCCTTAAGAGTGGTAGGAAATCCCCGCATTTCGTCAACATGGGTTCACTGATAGATGGAGAATCACTTCATGCTGTTAAGAAAGCATATGCAGATACTGTTGTGCGGATGCTTCAGGATGGATCTCTTGAAGAATTCGACTATGTTTTTGGCCCGGCGTACAAAGGGATAAGTCTTGGGGCACTTCTGTGCGAGGGACTTTATGAATACTATGGAATAGAAACTGAATTCATTTATGATAGAAAGGAAGAGAAGGATTATGGGGACAAGGCAACCGATAAACTCATAGTTGGAGCCAATAATTTCAAGAAAGGAGGCAGGATATTGCTTGTCGATGATGTCATAACTACGGGTGGGACAAAGTTAGATGTCTTTAAAAAATTAGATGTGCTTGGAGAGCATAAAGTTGTCGGGATCCTTGTTGCAATAGACAGGGAAGAGAGAATGGGCGATCTCCAGAAGGTAGAGGAGAAAACTGCAAGCCAGATAATGGAAGAAAATGGAGTAAAGGTTCATTCGATTGGAAAGATAAGCGATATCTTCAGAATTGTTGAGACTGATTTGGATCCAGAGATAAGGAGCGTTTGGATAGAATATACTAAACAGTATGGGGTGAAGAGTAACCATGAGTAATGCTCTTAAAACAGTGTTTTGTGGAGTTGAGCTGAAGAATCCAACTGTTCTTAATTCAGGGTATCTTGGAGTTAATTCTGATTCACTTATTAGGGCAGGTAAAC
>CAZYPB010000019.1:0-10139 GCA_964649265.1 Microcaldota archaeon | reverse complement strand
TCACAACAAAATCATGCGGACCAGAACCAATGAAAGGTCACCCAAATCCGACTGTTTTGCAATTCGGAGATGTTATAATAAATGCAGTTGGTTTGTCAAATCCAGGAGTGGATGCTGAACTGGACGAGATAAAGAGAGCAGTAAAAAAAGCAGGAGTTCCTGTTCTTGCAAGTATATTCGCCGGGACTGCAGAGGGGTTTGTCGAGGTTGCAAAAAAGATTGAGAAAGCGGGGCCCGCATTTGTGGAATTGAACATGTCTTGCCCGAATGTACAGGGGGACATTGGAAAACCATTTGCATGCGAGGCAAGAACCGCTGCCCAAGTCACTGAGATGGTTAAAAATTCAATTAAAACACCAGTGATAGTAAAACTAACTCCAAATGTTCCAGATATAGCTTCGATAGCAAAATCAGTTGAAGAAGCTGGTGCCGATGGAATATGCGCAATAAACACTCTTGGACCCGGAATGGTAATAGATGTTGATGCAAGAAAGCCAGTTCTTTCAAATAAGGTTGGTGGAATAAGCGGACCTGCAATTAAACCAGTCGCTGTAAGGTGTGTTTGGGAGATAACAAATGTAGTTGAGATTCCAGTAATAGGGACTGGAGGCATAATAACTGGTAGAGATGCCGTCGAGATGTTTATGGCCGGTGCAACTGCCTTAGGAATAGGCTCTGCAATACATTACAGGGGAAACGATGCATTCAAACTCATATGCGATGAGATAAGTGAATTTATGAGGGTAAACGCCTATACAAAGCTTAAACACCTTAGGATGGATGGTTAAATGCTCCACAAAAAGATGGTAATTAAAAAAATAGATAAGGAAGGAAACCGCGTAAAGACCTTCTATCTCGATTCGGGGATAGAGGCAGAACCCGGGCAATTCGTTATGGTCTGGATTCCAGAATTAGATGAGAAACCGTTCTGTATAAGTGGAGATAATCCATTAAAGATTAGTGTTGCAAATGTCGGAATTTTCAGTAATAAGATGCATGAGCTTAATGAAGGAGATCCAGTTTGGATAAGGGGGCCCTTTGGAAAAGGATTCAAACTTCATGGAAAAAAAGCAGTTATTGTTGGTGGCGGATATGGTGTTGCACCACTGAAGTACCTTGCAGAAAAAGCTTTGAAAAAAGGAATAAAGGTAAAATTTGTTATGGGAGCGAAGACATGCAATGAGCTTATGAATAAACCTAGTGTTGATGCAATAACAACATGTACCGATGATGGAAGTGAAGGTAAAAAGGGGCTTGTTACAAAACATCTTGTTGAACTTCTTGAGAAAAACAAACCTGACTGTGTTTATGCTTGTGGACCGGAGAGAATGCTCGTTGAGATAATGAAGATATGCAGTAAACATAAGGTGGAATGCCAACTGAGCTTAGAGAGATATATGAAATGTGGTTTTGGGATATGTGGACAATGCTCCCTCGGCGGGTTCATGGTCTGTAGGGATGGACCTGTTTTTACTGGAAAAGAATTGGAGAAAATAGATGACTTTGGAAAAAGAAAACTGGATGCGACAGGTACCCACAAGAGGATATGAAGTTGCACTAAGCATCAAACATATCTGTTGAGATGGATTCATCTGATGAATCATAGTCTGTTTTTGTTGTGTTACCTTCCTGAGAGAAATCCATGAATGAAAGGTTCTCATCAGATGTCTGAGTTGAATCAGTTGTCTCTTCCTTCTTTTCAGGCGAGGTGTTAACAAGGAGAGAGCCTGCAGTTATTGTTCTTTTCTCCCCACAGTATGGGCATCTCGCTTCAACAAGTAGATTATCAACTGCAAGATCTGTCGAGATTTCCATATTGAAATCCCTACCGCACGTACAAACAAATGATTTGGTTAGTTTAAGAGATTCTTTCAAGAGATCACCCTATTTTATTATATCTGCAGTTGCAAATGTTCTCCTTACTGTCAGTATCTTGACTTTGTACTTCTCCCCCGTCTTTCCACCATTTACAAATATTACAAACCCCTCAACATGGGCTATTCCGTCTCCGCGGTTTCCTTCTGCACCTATGGTAACTTCGAGTTCATCACCAACATCTACTGGCTTATCGAAACTCTTCAGGAGATCACCTACGTTTCTTTGGTTTAATTTTCTTTTTTGTTTTTTGCTTTAGTTTCTTTTTTTTCACAGTTGATTTCTTCCCTTTATCCACTTTCTTCACTTTAGCAAGTGCTTTCTTAGTTTTAACAACTGGTTTCTTTTTCATCTGTGTCAGTTTCTTTAGTTTTTTCTCTAATTTCCTGTATTCCCTGTTACTAAGTTTCACTTTCATTTCGCTTTCCTTTAGTTTCTTTTCAACAGTATGTTTTTGTCCTTCTATTTTTCTGCATTCCTTTTCAAGAGCACGGTATTGTTTTTCAAATTCATTGTAGCGATCCTGTAATTCTTTTTTCTGCTCAGCTCGTTCCTTAGATATACTCTTGAGCTGATCTGCTTCCTTTTCAAAGAATTCCCGCGTCTTATTGCTGTTCTCCTCTGAAATCTTGAAATCCTCTAGTGTCTGACCGTAATGGTCTGATATCTTCTTAAGATCCTCTGAAAGACCGTTTAGACGATTCTGGTTATTCTTATTTTCTTTCTCAAGAAGCGCGATGTGTTCCTTTAACAGAGCTATCTCTCTTTCCTTTCCATTGCGGTACTCATCTGATTTTGTCCTTTCCTCAAGAAGATTATTCATCGCAGCATCTAGATCATCCTTAGAAACATATCCTAGGGCCTTGGCGACACCTTTCAGAACCAATCAAATCACCCCGCTTTTAGAAGGTATAACATTATCGCATTCTGGACATGAAGTCTGTTTTCTGCCTGATCGAAGACTATGGACTGTGGTCCATCAATGACATCTGCAGTCTGTTCGTAACCTCGCATTGCAGGTAGACAATTCATAAATATTGAATCGGCCTTAGTCATCTCCATGAGTTCGGAGTTTACTTGGTAGGGGGTTAGATCTTTGACTCTCCTCTCCTTCTCTTCATCTGCTATGTGGTAACTCATCCAGGAATCAGTGTAAACTACATCTGCACCAGTTGCAGCTTCCTTTACGTCATTTGTGACATACACCTTTGCCCCGCTTTTCTTGCTTAATTCAGCAACATCCTGCACTACGCTTTTCTGAGGTTCATATTCCTCTCCTTTAGGACAGCAAACAGCCATCTCACACCCCATTATTGCAGACGCATACATGAGATCATGGGTAACGTTGTTGTTGCAGTCTCCAAAATATGCAAGTTTCATCTTCTCGGTGTCCTTGCCTTTCTCTTTCATTGCCATGAAATCACATAGGATTTGGCATGGGTGAGCGAAGTTGGTTAGTGCATTTATAACTGGTATGCTTGCATATTTTGCGAGTTCCTCTACGTCAGAGTGTTTGTATGTCCTCGCCATTATAACATCAACATAGCGGGAAGCTGTTTTTGCAGTGTCATGCATAGTCTCTTTCTTGCCCAGTGGTGAATCTTTAATTGAGTAGAATATTGCGTGCCCTCCCATTTTGGTCATTCCAGCTTCGAATGAAAGTCTTGTTCTTAGGGATGGTTTTTCAAATATCATAAGAAGTGTCTTGTCTTTCATTGCTGTCGCATACTTTCCAGGGTTCTTTTTTATGTCAAGTGCATTGTTTATTATCTCAATTATCTCGTCTTTTGTAAAGTCCTTTACTACAAGTAGGTCTCTCTTTGCCATATACACACCTCAGGAAAACTATTGGGGCGTTTTGTTTATATTGGTTGCTGCTTTCGCTGTATTTTTTTTGCAGGAATTCCCCCATAAAAGGCACCCGGGGGAACATCTGAGTTAACAAGAGAACATGCAGAGATTGTTGCATCATCACCTATTGTAACCCCTGCAAGCACAGTGCTGTTTGCACCAATCATTACATTCTTACCTATTTTTACCTTCCCTGTTTTCAACTCTTTAACCAAAAATTCGTGAGCTATTATGGTGGTATTATAGCCTATAACTGTGTTATCCCCTATCTCAATTAGTTCAGGGTAAAAGATATCGAAAACCACTGCGAGCCCAACTGACACCTCATTACCTATCTTTGCGCCTGCCAACCTATAGAGAAACCTCTTAATGGCCATGGAGGGCATGTATTTTGCCTTGTAGATAAGTAAGAAATTGAAAACTGTTTTTATGGGGTTCTTTACTTTCCACCAATAGGCCATGGAGTTCTTTTCCGGGAAACTCCTTGATTGAAGTTTTCTCATGCTCGCGCTATTGAATTTAAAATAATAAAAAGTAGAGGGGAATTAGAGCAGTATCTGCTCTATTCCAGTTAGCTCTAAGTTCTTGCCAGACTCAAGTTCCTCAGCTGACCTTCCTGCAACATGAGGAGAGGTTATTCCAGTCATTATTGAGGTAACGCGGACGAAGTCGCCCATCTCTGGTGACAACCTTGAACCCCAGATTATGTTTGCCTCTTCGTGGAAAACATCTGTGAGCTTCTCACCGATCTGAGTTGCCTCCCCTATTGTGAGGTTGCTACCTCCGGCTATGTGTATGAGAGCTCCCTTTGCCCCAGTGTAATCGACATCGAGCAATGGGTGTTCGAGGGTGTTTTTCACTACGCTCTCAACCTTATCATTACCTTTTCCTTCCCCTACAGAGATTATTGCAACTCCTGCGTTGCCCATAATGGCTTTCATATCTGCAAAATCTATGTTCACAAGGCTCGGGAACATTATTGTATCCGAGATACCTTTCACAGCATGTGCAGTCAGCTCATCAGCAACTGCGAATGCCTGGTTAAGAGGAAGGTTTGGGACATAGCTGACAAGCCTGTTGTTATCAATTATAACAACGGTATCAGATGTTTTTTTGAGTTCCTCAATACCCCAGGCTGCTTTCTTCATTCTTATTCTCTCAAGTGAGAAAGGATAGGTAACCATTCCAACTACAATGGCTCCCTGTTCTTTTGCAATTTCTGCAATAACAGGTGCTGCACCAGTTCCCGTTCCTCCACCCATACCTGCACAGAGGAAAAGCAGGTTGACTCCATCAAGTGCTGCCTCAAGCTCTTTCTTGCTTACCTGAGCGCACTTTGCAGCAACTTCCGGGAAACCGCCTGCCCCTAGGCCGCGTGTAATTGTCTTCCCGATAAGCACCTTCTTGTCTGAGCTTATTATTTTCAAGTGTAAACTGTCAGTGTTTATTGCAACAGTTTCAGCACTCTTGATTCCCATCTGAGACAATCGGTTAATTGTATTGCATCCGGCGCCGCCGACTCCGGCAACCATTATCTTTATCTTGTCAGAACTCATTGCTCCGACATCCCCAAGGATTCCACTTTTACCCCCCGTGGAGGATTCAAACAATCCATTCACTTAAAACACCCTCCGGTTTTTTTAAACGCACATGCATGAAAATAAAAAAATAAATCGGCGATCAGCCGATTACTTCAATGTCTGGATAAGGATTCGTTTCCATCTCTGGCTCATCCAAACTCTGTCCAAGGATACTTGCACCCTTGACCCCAGTCACTATGGCAACTATCTCTAGTTTTCCATCGTAACCAGGTATGAGTCTGGCTCCCCATTTCACGTTGGCATGCGGATCCATTTTCTCGGTAACAATCTCCCCTGCTTTAATGGAGTCTCCGAGTGTCAGGTCCGCGCCACCTGAGATGTGGATAACTGCTCCAGATGCTCCTTCAAAGTCTACATCAAGTAGTCTGTTCTTGAGCACTCCTTCTGCAGCGCCTGTTACCTTGTCAGTTCCCTTTCCTTCTCCAACTGCGATGAATCCGACTCCGCCGCCGCCCATGATTGCCCGGACATCGGCAAAATCTATGTTGATAAGGCTTGGTTGAGTTATTGTCCACACCAGTCCACCAATCGCCTTTGCAAGAATCTCATCAGCAACTGAGAACGCCTCATTCATTGGCAGGTTTGGAACAAGTTTCACCAATCTGTTGTTGTCGAGTATAATCACAGAATCGGTGACCTTCCTCAACCTCGTTATTCCATCGTCTGCCTTCGCTCTCCTAGCTCTCTCTAGATTGAATGGGTAAGTAACCATGGCAACAGTAATGGCTCCCTGTTCTTTTGCAATTTCTGCAATAACAGGTGCTGCACCAGTTCCCGTTCCTCCACCCATACCTGCACAGAGGAAAACTAGATGGGCTCCCTCGAGCTCCTTCTCAAGAAGTGGCCTGTCAACTTCAGCAGCCTTGGCCCCCACATCTGGGTAACCGCCTGCGCCGAGACCGCGTGTGATGCTCTTTCCAATAAGCATCTTTTTCGCTTTCTCGTCGACAATTGTCAAGTGCTGCCTGTCCGTGTTAACTGCAAGAAGATCGGTTCCCTTAACACCGGCACGGATGAGTCGGTTGATTGTGTTGTTACCTGCGCCACCGACGCCGATAGTCACAATCTTAATTTTTTCTGAGCCGAAGTTTTCATGAGCTGGCTCGCGCTCTCCAACTACGTTTTTGATTATACTCTCCATACTGATCGCCTACACTAACGTTGAGGTAGGACATTTATATATCTTTCGGTAAAAAAAATAAGCTTTCTAAACGCTTCTTTCGTATATTTAAAGGTTTATGATGTTTTAAATATATTAAAATAAGTATTTAGAATCTTTTAAATAACTAAAAGAAGGTCTCAGAATGCTTGTTTTCTAAAAAAAACCATAAATCAAAAAACCTCTTCCAGAGCTTATTTTATAAAATAAAGCTTTTTTAGGCTTTTTTAAATCAAAAAAATTGATAAAAAGTTTTTTTTACATTAATGGAAGTTTTTTAGTGCATTTAATATGAAAAAAATTCTTAAAACAATTATAATAGAAGATTTATTGGGAAATTAATCATAAAATAGATTAAAACATTTTAATAATACTTTAAATACCTTTAAACTTCCCCATATCAGTTATCTGTCGTGATTTTTTTCTGTTTTTCAAACAAACTAAGAACTTCATTTACCGTCGTAGAATCTTCCGGGCCTTTTTCACTCCTGATTCCATGTATCATCCTTGGAAATCTGAGTGCATAACTTGCATGCCCTTTCCCACAAGTGTGGGTAGGCGACTGCGTTATCTCGTCGGCAGAAACTGTGATTACATATTTGGGTTCAACCCAAACATCTGGGACCATGTTTGAAATAACATGTTTGTCTTTCTCTTTAACAGCTATTTTTTTAAGTATTGATTCGAGTTCAACCATCTGCTCCTCCGAGAAACCAGAGCCTATCTTTGCAACTGTTTTGTATACGCCTTCTTCATCGTCATATACTCCGCACAGTAATCCCCCAAATGCAAACCTAGCCCTCTTTCCTTTCCCTAGATAATACCCGAGTATAACAAGGTCAAGTGTGTCTGCAAGTTCTGATTTGTATGAGCGCTTGAGTTTTATCCATGCGAATTTTCTCGCGCCTGCAACATACGGCGCGTTGAGGTCTTTGGCTATTATTCCCTCGAGGCCTTTCTCTATTGAGCTTTCAAAGTATGCATCAACTTCAGAAGGTTCCCCAGTTAGAATGGAGTCAGATATCTTTATTGTGTCGTTTTCCTTTATCATCTCCCGGAGTATTTCCCTTCGCTTGCTATATGGTTTTTGAGAAAGATCCTCACCGTTAAATAGCGCATCGAACGCAAACAGCTTGAGTGGAAAAAGTTGTGCCATTTCCGAAATCCCGTATTTCCTTTTTCTTTGGATAGTAAGTTGGAATGACCTATACTCCCCTGTTTTTTCATTGAATGCTATTGCCTCCCCCTCGAAAATAGCCCCATCTATTTTTATGTATTTTTTTGCTGCCTTTGCGATCTCGGGAAACATTTCGGTCATTGGCTCAAGTTTTCTTGAGAAAATCTCAACCTTATCTCCTTTTTTATGAATCTGACAACGGAATCCATCGTATTTGGCTTCAACACTGCAGCGCCCTATTTTCTTTATTATCTCCTCTGCAGAGGATAACCTTTCAGCAAGAGCGGGCCTTACAGGGCGGAATACAGTCATCTTGAAATTACGGATGTTCTCTTCGTTTTCAAATAACTTTTTTGCAACAAGTCCGATGTCGTTTGATATATTGTAAGCCCGTTCCAACTCCTCACGTATGCTTTTATCTCCTTTTTTATAGAACGAAAGCGCATCCAACATCGTGGGATCCCCAATCCCGAGCCTGAGTCTTCCAAGTGGAAAGCGAACGATATATCTTGCTTCTAATGGTTGGGCGCTATTAAGAAGTTCTATGAGTATCTTTTTCTTTAAATCCTGACTTCCCTTTCCCCCGCTTTTTGCAATCTTCATGAATGAGTCGAAAACCTTCTCAACAGTCAGTTCATCGCTGTGTAATGACGTCTGCTTTTTTTCTGAAAGGAGTTTCTCTGCTGCCTTCCCTATATCGCCACTTGATTTGTATTCCTCTTCTGTTCGTTTTGCTGAATATCCTGAAGCAACTGCTATTGCCTGTTCGACAAATTTCTCCCCCAACCCAACCTCGATATCCTTGTGTGGAGGAGCAATCCTTCCTTGCGTTAGATAGAGTATCTTATCGATATTACTTACGTCTGCCTTTTTGAAAAGCTCAGAAAGTACTCCCGTTATCTCAAGCCTTCCTGATTTCGATTCTATTTCTTCGTATGTTTTCGCAAGCTCTATAAAGTACATGATAACTGATATTTGTTCTGGCCAAAGTTTTATAACTTTAAGATGTGTAGTTTTTCCTCTATGTCTATGAAAACAATGGGGCAGAAACCCACGAAAATAATAACACCTAGAAACGTTATTGCAACAGGTCTGATAATAACCACAGCTTTTAATGTTTCATGCGCTGTTGGAACAAATCCGAAACACCATGGAGATCAGTCTCCTAGAAGATTTAGCTCAAGTTTCCGGGCGGGAGGCGATATTCAAAAACAGAGTACTCCGCCGAAAACAAAGGGAGAACACGCATCAAATCCATGGACCCTTAAGAATCTTTTTGCATGGTATAAAAATCTAGATTTCAAGGTTGAAAGAGAAACTGGATGTAAACCTGTGGAGCGCTATCACCCAGATCTTAAATTCAAAGGAGGAGTGCCTTACGTAAATACAACCATTGCATTCAGAGGAAACGAAACTGAGCTTAGGATACTCAAGAGAAAGGTTGATGTGATAAGTGAAACGGGGCCAAACGACTGCGGAACCATAACCCTTAAAGCAGAGTTCCCGCTTAAGAAATTTGAGCAGATTGAAAGTTCCCGGGGAGTTATAAACGTCGGAAGCCCTGATTGTTGAACTAAACAAATAGTTTTATATTTAAGAAGGACAAACGAGTTTTATGGCAAACTATGGAAAACTTGTTTGGACAGACAGACAATCGAGAAACACAAGTGTTTGGAAAACAGCACTTCTATTGCTGACAGTCATATTCCTTATGAATACTATAAGGGAATTCGTCGTTTCATATAGAATAGACTTGTTCGGGGCCGGAATGTACTTTATATTAACTGCAGTGTGCGGACTTTCCTACGTATACTATTCGTTTGAACCAGACAGGATGGGCTTCAGAACCAGAATACATGAAAAAGGAATCCATGCTTCAGCTTATCCAAAAGAAGGGAGCGGACTGAAATCAGTGGAAATGTTTTTCCAATGGAAAGGGATAAAGTCAATAAATATCCCACTGGCGAAGTTCTCTGAGAAAACCTGGGTGAACATAGAGTACGGAAAGGAAACATATTCTATAGGTGTAGAGAAAAAAACAGAATTCAAAGATGTTTGTGGGAGCTATAAAAAGAAAGTGGAGGACAGCAACTAGGCTGCTGTCTCTATTTGGTTTGCGAGCTCAAGACTTATTTTCATAAGATTTGGCACCGGATTTCCTTCATCGTCTTTCAATACCTCTCCCTTGTCACTGACTATCATGTATGCCTTTGGGTCCTGTTTTACAAGGTTCTCTGCCGCTGTATCGAGTTTCTGCGGATCATCGAAAAATTCCATTACCTTCTGTGCTTTCTCATCAGTACCATATAGGGATCTTATGTCTGTTTTCAGATCCTCAAGTCTTCCTGAATCAATCTGATGTGGACCTCGTCCTATGAGTTCTCCCATCATGAGTGCAACAGACACGGCCCTCTCTCCGCCGAATTTCTCTTCATTCTCCATTACTCCATTGACATAGTTCAAGTAAGAGAGAAGA
>CAZYPB010000018.1:0-16629 GCA_964649265.1 Microcaldota archaeon | reverse complement strand
CCACACATGTGGCCCAATTCATCCCAAGGATTGTCTCTCTCACTTTCTGCTGCAAAACAAAATAATCTGAAGAGGACTGACAAAGTAGGGCCTCCTTGAACATCCTCTCTATCCTCTGGAGATTCCACTTTATCCTCTTCCTCTGTGCTTTATCTGCAGCATCCTGATTCTTCAAATCAATTTCGAACAATATGGCCATGCGTTTATATATGCCTGCTTTCTCCCCACATGTTTCAGCAGCTCCCCCATAGCTATCCTGCTTCCTGTGCACACTGCTCTTTTTTTCAAGTGCTTTAATTGCCTTGGAATATGTGTCACCTGCTTTTTTGTGTTCTTTCAGTTTTTGATACCCCTCTGCCATTTCGCATAATGTTTTTGCCATTAGCCCATATGTAGAAGCCTCCCCAGCGACATCTGACATTTTGTGGAATTCTTTTGCCTGCATTTCCCTAACATCGGCAATCCTATCCAATGCACGTATTATGTGCTTACGTGCATCAACAACCAGGTTTGGGGCAAGTTCAACTGATTCCTTTGCAAGCTTCCATTTCTCAACAACAAGTTCGAGTGGCCTTATCGCCCTTTCCATTTCCTCTGCCAATCTGTTGCCTCCTGTTTTCCTAAGAAGACTAACTCTTGCTTCGTGCGCATCAGCTGCATTTGTGCACGCATCCGTCATTTTATCCAGGTTATTACCTTTGAATTCTTCAGCCAATTGCTCATATGCATTTGCCATGCTCGTGTAAAAATCCAATTGCATCCCAGTCATATATTCAAGTGTATCAGAATCCTTTTTAGAAACATTAACAAGTTTTTCAAAAACCTGCAACTGGGATTCACATGCATCTACAACTGCACCGTAATCCCCAAGTCCTTGAAACGTACTTGCAATATCTTTGTAAATGGGTATCATTTTTTTGTATGTATCTTTCAATGCTTCCGGATTCTCATCCTCTTCATGGAGCTCAGATTGTTTTTCCATAGCACCTATTGCGTTCTTGTGTGCAGTAATAAGTTTTTCAGAGATTTCTGCTACCTTTTCCCCGTCTCCATTTCTATTTAGTGCGAGCACAATCTCCCCATAAACAGTTCCCTGTTTTTTGAATTCAGAAGCAGCGCGTTCAAATTCTCCAATTCCCTTCAATGCCTTAGCACGAGAACCATACATCTCAGCAAGGCCTTCAAGTGCATTAACTGCTTTACGGACATTGCCCTTTTCCATTTCACCATCTGCAGCATCTCTGAAAAGTTTCTCAGCCATCTCCAGCTTCTCTTCGCGGAGCGCTGATCCAACTGGCAGTTTCAAGCCCCATTTAAAGAATTCATTCGCGCGGGTAGTTTTAACTGAATTGGATACAGTCGCACCAATGGCAAGTCCTGCCATCTTAAATACATTAGGTCCTGCAGTCATCTGATTCTCCCACAAAGCACGTATAATAAGAAATAGTTTATGCCAAAATTATTTTTTAAAGACTTCGTTTTTTGATAAAAGATTAATAGTACCACCATATGCTCTTGTAGTCCTCATAATCTTCCCCT
This sequence comes from Microcaldota archaeon, assembly GCA_964649265.1. Taxonomy (GTDB): domain Archaea; phylum Micrarchaeota; class Micrarchaeia; order Burarchaeales; family JAKAKT01; genus CAZYPB01. The sequence continues at coordinate 15,090 of CAZYPB010000018.1, read as the reverse complement.
CGGTTCTCAAGCTCAATCAGATAGTCATATATGGGAACATCCATTTGCACATATGGCCTTACTGCAGTTATGTTCTTCTCCCATGGCTGGAACTCATATACTCTCGCGCCATCTGGAAGTATGCTTATCACATCATGGTCCTGCCATGCCCTAAGATGGCTTTTCCCAAGTTTCGGGACATTGAAAACAGGTTCATCTGTTCTTGTTATGCCTGGAAGGAAACGCGCCTCCTCTTTTCTCTCCTGTAATATTCTTGCAACAGGAGTTCTGTACATCCTTAAACCTTTCTTCCCTTTAGCATAGAATAGGTAATATGGATCAACGCCAATCCACCTTATTGCCATCCTAAGCGCAGCAGTCTCGAATTTCCTGCTGTTCTCAAGTGTGAAAACCTGCTGATTGTAGAAACTAACTCCTCTGTTCTTTAGTTTTGAAATCGCCTTCTGGGCCTCAGGGGTAACTTCATAACAATGCTCGAAATGCGTAACAATGCAGAGTTCCCTTCTCCCGGGCTGATGGTATCTTAAAAGAAGTTGAGAAAGCCCATCAGTGAACCTCATTGGAAGCACAACCGGAGTCCTTGTACCAATCCTTACTCTAATAATATTATCCATTGAGGAGACTTCATCAAGAATCCATTCTAAGTGATGATCGCTCATAATTAATGGATCCCCCCCCGTTATCAGAATATCGAAGATTCCCTTGTGCTCTCTGAACCATTTAAGTGCCTCCTCTATCTTCTCTTTCGGCGCCATTGCGCCCGGGCTCAGCACCTCATCGACTTCCCAATTCCTCTGGCAATAAACACATATCTGGCTGCATGTGTTGTATGGTTTCAATATTGCAACATTGGGATATCTCCTAGTAACAAGGTCTATCGGACTTGTGTCCCCCTCCTTCATATAATCCATTATCTCTTTTCTGTTGCCCCTGTGTTCTGCCATTACTTCTGCATATTTAACGGGAGGTATAACTTGCGCCCTTATTGTATGATCAAATTTTCTGCTAGTATCATTATCCATCAATGAAGCGTAATATGGGGTTACTCCGAAAGGTATGCGGTTTTTTACGGCAATATCGATTCCTCTTCTCTCTTCTTCAGTTAACTGAACCCAGTCCCCAAGCCTCTCAGATGTTTTTGCGACATTCTCAAGTTGCCAAATATGATCGTTCCAATCCTCCTCAACCGCTCCCTCGGTTTTCATTATCCTCTTCTTATTATCATCACGTTTCTGAATAACTTCAGGGTAGAGCCCTGTAGGATATCTCTTCATGTACTCGAAGACAGTCTCGGCGTCCTCATCAAGTGTTCTCGAGCGCTCAATCGCAGCTGGCCTGTCCTGCATCCTAAGGAATTTAGGAAGATCCTCTTCTCGGACAATTCCATTCTCAGAATAAAGGCCGGATTTTCCCAATGTCCCCTTGAACAGGTGAAGGAATTCATAAAGGAATCCCTGGGAAGGTACCTCTTCAACTTCCTGCTCCCGCGCAAGTTTCCAAAGGTACTCGATAACACTGAATTTAGAAAGCTTCTCATTCTTCGGAATAAGCATGTTCTTCATTACTTTAAGGCAGGAGCGCACATTCATTTTCTCAAGTGCATGGTAATCGACGTTCCTCAGCCAAAAATCCTTATCAAGTTGATTATAGTAGTCATAAAGCTTGTTTCTCGCTTCCTCAACAGTATTGGATTCTAGAAGAATCCTTTTCATCTCCGGATTTGCGTTCCAAACATCTTCAAGAGTTATCTCTTTCATCCCATCACAAAACGAGTCTCCCCCATTTCATTTCCCCTTAATATTTTATATATGTTTCAACTTATGGATGGGTTTATAAATCTTTATCAACTTATATCTGTTCCGATATAAATGGGAAAAGATTCAGAGAAGTGCTCTCACATGGGTTTCTTCATAAAGGGGTTCCTGGAAGCATACATGCTCTCCGAAACTTCGAACAAACCCACATCTGGAAAGGAGATAATGGATTCGATCTCCAACGTAACTGAGGATGAATGGAACCCATCCCCTGGAGCAATATACCCGATTCTAAGGAAAATGGAAACCGACAGCCTTATAGAATCCAAACTGGATTCTGAGAAAGGAAGAAGAAAGATCCTCTATGTTGCAACAAAAAAAGGAAAAGTGAAATTCAGAAAATTCAAAAATCATTTCCTGAAACATTCATCCGAAAAGATGAAGCTAATGCTGCCCCTCATAATTCGCATAACTCATCCGAGCTTGCATGAAAGAGTAAGCGCGAAGACAATGGAACTCTCAAAGCTGTTTGTCCAGGAAAGGACAAGGCTTATGTCCCTCCCAAAAGAGGATTTGGAACCAGAGCTAGATAAGCTCATATTTTCATTAAAACGGATTCAGAAAGCGAGGGAATCCAGATGACCGACTATATAATACAAGCAAAGAAACTATGTAAGAGCTTTGGCTCATTTCAGGCAGTGAAATGCATAGATCTATCCATAAAGAAGGGAGAGATATTCGGTTTCCTGGGCCCAAACGGAGCTGGAAAAAGCACAACAATAAACATGCTAACGACAATGATGACTCTAACAAGCGGAAGCGCAACTGTTGCTGGTTATGATGTTGTAAACCAATCCGATAAAGTACGGGCAAGCATTGGCATAGTCCCACAGGAGATACTTCTTGAAAAGGAGCTCTCAGCAAAAGAGAACCTGGAGTTCTATGGAAAGCTCTACCACTTGGATAAGGCAACAATGGATAAGAGGATACCCGACCTTCTTGAGATGGCTGGTTTAACTGAAAGGGCAGGTGACCAATCAAAGACTTTCTCTGGGGGGATGAAGAGAAGGCTTGAGATAGTGAAATCATTCCTTCACAGGCCCTCTGTTATTATAATGGACGAACCTACAATCGGCCTGGACATACAGACAAGAATGGTTATATGGGAGAAGATAAGGGAGCTAAACAAAGCAGGGATAACCATATTCATAACAACCCATTACATGGAAGAAGCGGATATACTCTGTGACAGAATTGCAATAATAGATAAAGGAGAGATAAAAGCAATAGGAACACCGGAGGAGCTTAAACACAGGATAGGTGCTGGAAAAGGAAATATGGTGGAACTTGAATTCAAGGGACCACATGAAAAATTCCTCAGGGATCTGAAAAAAATGGCGGGAAATCTTACAATACGAAAGAACCACATAAACACGGTCTCATTCGTTTCAAAGGATGCTGTTGGTTCGATAAAGAAGACAATAGACCTCGCTGCGAAATCAAATGTGAAACTAGAGTACATATCAATGAGGGAACCCTCTCTGGACGATGTATTTGTATTCTACACTGGAAGAGCCATAAGAGACCAGGCAGGCGAAAACCTTCAGGGAAAGTTTCTTGCAGCGATGAGGTGAAATACATGATGAGGATGCTCTCGGATGCCTACATAGTATGGGACAAGGAGATGCGCGTATGGGCAAAAACCCCAATGGTAAGCTTAGGCAGAGCATTCATAATGCCACTCATCTGGCTTGTTATCTTCGGAAATGTTTTCGGAGGAACAGCAAACAATGTTCCAATAGCTCTAGTAATGGAGGACAACGGACACTACGCAAATGAGTTCGTTCAACTATTAACAAACAAAAATATTCTCAGAATATCTGCAAACACAAACCATGAGCACGCATTGGAACTACTAGAACAAAAAAAGGTGTCAGCAGTTGTATTCATGCCCCCTGATTTCTCAGACAAAATTATAAGAGGAGAAACTGGGGAAGTGCAGGTGAGCATTGATTCCACAACCCCACTTCTCGCAAGTACAGTGAATTCAGTTATGCTTCAATCGCAGGAAGTGTTCAAAAACAAACTGATGCTTGAGTTCAGAAACCCAGAAACCCCCGAGATTGTAAGAAGCATAGAAGTACAGGAGAACATTCTTTTCGGGAGAGGCATGCGCTACATAGATTTTATGGCAGCAGGAGTTATAGTGCAGGTTATGGTGTTTACAGCACTTTTTGCAGGTGGGCTTGGACTTATATTGGACCGGGAGATAGGCACACTGAAATTGCTTATGGCCGCCCCAATAGACAGGATGTCAATTGTGCTTGGAAAGATAACAGCAGGTGTATCGCAGGCACTTGTTTCCGGTGCAATTGCCCTTGCAATAGCTGTCTTCATGGGAGTTCAGATAAAGACAGGCCTCATCGGCATAATTCTGGTGTTTGTTGTACTTGCACTCATTGCATTCGGTTTCATTGGAATGACAGTTGCACTTGCAACAAGAATACATTCACTCGAGACTTTTGGAATGGTTATACCAACTGTTATAATGCCAATATGGTTTCTCTCAGGCGCGCTTTACCCTATAGAAACAATCCCTTCATGGCTAAGACCATTCTCAATAATTAACCCGCTAACATATGCAACAGAGGCAGTCCGTTCACTAATGTTAAGGGGCGTGGTATGGGAGGCACTAGCATTCGATTTCGTTGTGCTCATAGCATTCTCAGCATTCATGGTATTCGTAGGTTCAAAAGCATTCAAAAGAACGCTTGCTTAAGGAGTGTGATTTAGATGAAAACAAATTTGTTTGTCTTGCTGTTGTTGGTTTCTTCGTTTGTGTTCGCACAGAGCACTGCAAACTACGTGATAGCAACAGATGTGAGGACAACCCCGAAGGAGATATATGCAGGAGACGATGTAAACCTTACATTCAACCTGTACAACCTCTATGATTATGATGCAGAGGATGTTGTAATCCAGCTTTCAGGTTCCTACCCGCTTGTGGAACTATCCCCAACACAAACCCACAGAATGAATTCAATACCATCAGGAATAGGCCAGGTTGGTTTGGAACCACTTACATTCAGATTGCATGTTGACCCAAATGCACCTGCAGGAACATACTCAGTTAACATAGAGATAACTTACTCAAGTGTAACAGAGACAAAACTTCCAAATGGGGCAACAAGCACACTTGCAACTGTTCGCTCAGATGCCCTGCCAATTTCATTTAGGGTTAAGGGAGCTCCGCACATCTCTGCCAGTGTGTTATCACAGGGATTAGAGCCCGGAGTAAAAGGCTTACTCACACTCTCCATAACAAATGATGGAACAGACACTGCAAAATCTGCATCAGTATCACTTGAGTCAACGGACATATTCGAAGTTCTCGGAACTCCCTCAACGCACATTGGGGACCTTGATTCAGGAAGGAATGCGCAGGTCACATTCACGATAAGGGCAGATGAAAAATCATCAAGCGAGAGACATGACCTCCCAATAACTCTAACATACAGCAACAAATACGGAAAGGAGTTCAAGCACTCGGAACAGATCCCAATAATGGTAAGTGTTTACGAGCCACTTCTTGAGGTATCAGTTAGTGACACAACAGAAAGGCCCAGAGCAGGGGATGATTCAGCAATACTTCTTGAAGTAAGGAACAGGGGAGACGGAACTGCAAAGAATGCGAGAATACAGGTCTCAAGCGCAGGTCCAATTGAAGTCAAATGGCCCACAAATGATATCTCCCTTGGAGACATACCTGCAGGGGCAACAAAGATGGCAACAGTTAAGGTAAAGGTTCAGGAAGGCGCGCCACAGCAGGAGATCTCATTACCTGCGAAACTTACATACTGGAACTCAAACAAACAGAAGGAATATGATACCCCTGACAACGTTCCAGTTGGGCTTGAGAGTGCTGCGAATTTCATGATTTCAAGTTCTTCTTCAGATCTAAAACCAAATGAAATGTGGAAGCAGGTTTCCTTTGTTATAAAAAACACAGGAAATGTAGAAGCAAAGGAAGTGAAGGTAATCATAAACACCCAATACCCAATAACTCCAAGTGGGAAAGAGCAATACGTAGCTAGCATTCAGCCCGGAGAAAGCAAGCCCATCGCATTCCATGTGGACGTGGATTCAGAAGCAGTGCCGCAGGAATACCCAGTTGACGTATACTTCGAGTGGAAAGAGGATGGAGATAAGAAATACACGACAAGCAAATCCCATGCACTTGCAATTTCCCGGGGAGAGGAAGATTTTCTCTCATACGGAATTTTAGCAGGACTTGCACTTGTGCTTGTAGCAGTTTTCATATTCAGGAAACTGGGAAGCAAGAAATAGGTTACTCTCTTGTGGGTACAAGCAAAAGATTTATATCCATTCAAAGTCCATTTCAACTTGAATGAGCCTAAGGCATTTCCTAAGAAAAGGAGTTTTCTTCAGCCTTGATGCTGTTTTCGGTACCCTAGCGCTATTCACCTTAATCTCAATTCTCACACTTGTTTCAGTTGAAACAGTCTCAAGTGAAAACATACACCAGATACTTAGTTATCAGGCAGAGGACGCAGTCTCAGTTCTTGCAAAAACAAAACTAAGAGAAGTAAAGCACTTATCCGTAGTAACTGAAATGGAAGAAGCAGGAATGCTTGTTCAGGTGGATGATGATTTCAGCTTAATGGAAGTAGTGGCTGCCCTATGGGCAGCAGACGGACCAGGATGCCCGGAATGCAAACTTAAGGCATCACTCCTTATACAGCAGGCACTGGAACCCTCAATGCCAAAGAACGCAGACTGGAGAGTAACAATAGACGGAGAAGTAGTACACCAGACAAAACAGATGACAAATGCAAGGTTCATGAGTGCAGTAAGCAACAGGATGGTCTCAGGTTACATGAAAGGACAGCCGCACCTAGGTTACACTGCAAGGGCATTCCTAAGCAACATTCAGGGTAAAAGCGAAAGCGCATACGTGTTCTTCGGTGGGTTTACGGGACAGGGAGACATAAGTGGATATCTAAGAGGCATACCGGCGGATGCTGAGATAACCGGACTGTATATTGAGGCAAGGGCTGGTTCTAATTTCAATCTATTCATACACAATGACTCAATAGGCCCAACCCCATGCTCTATTAACCCAATAACAATAGATGAAGTAATAGACCCAGTAACTGGGGAAGGGTATCTGAGTGAAGACCTTTCCGCTTGCAAAGACCTTCTGAACAATGGGACAACAAAGATCTACATAGAGTTCACTGAAAACAACATAACAAAGCAATACCTTGGGGGAGGCTACCTAAGAGCAAATTACTCAACAAGCATAATGGCCCCGATGCAGCCAACAACAAAACGCTACTATTTCCCAGGAATACACGGAATAGTGAATGTTTTCGATTCATTCTTTGTCCCAGGAGAAGTAATACAAGTAACCGGGGTAGTTAATTTAACGACAAATTACGGTTATTACATTACTCTTGGAAATGCAACTATTTTCAACAGCACAGATCTTCCTGTGAATATCTCATACGCATTCGATGCCGGAGACATACTCACAAACTTAACACTGCATGGACTCCAAGCAGAGAACATCTCAAACACAACATTCCCCATAAGGGTTGGGACACCTGAAGCCACATTCGTTTTCGGGGGAGAGGAATCAGATGTTGTTCTTGTAACTGATGTCTCAGGAAGCATGTCATGGTGTGAAGACCAGACAGATGCATGCTGTGGAAGCTGCGATCCCGGCCCGTGTTTCTGTGGCCTTCCAAATGAGTTATGTGGTTATGAAAGCACATTCTTCGAGGATGCCGGGACAACAGTATGTGCAATGAAGCCCTATTCAGAAGACTGTTTGCCTGAGAACCGAAAGAAGATAGAGACAGTTGTTGACGCACTGAATAACTTCACTTCAGCTGTGCTGGACGGAACAGATGGTAGCAGAATAGGGATAGTTGACTACAGCTCCTCACAGAACGGGACAGTACTTCTGCCAGACCTTGAGATAACTGATTTTGAAGCAACAATAGCTTTTGTTGAGTTTTTTGATTTTGATCTAAAAAATAATACCTATGACCTAACAATAAAGAACAGTGGATTCGCGCCAGTAAATGATAACTTCACTTTGGCAATATTCTTCCCGACTTTCTTGAACACTATTGCCGCATATGGTATAACACCAATAAACATATCCATTGACCCAACAGTTACTCCGCTAAATCCCGGAGAGTCTATGAACATTTCATTTACTGTTGAACAGGACATTACCTATATGCCCCCAGGTGTGTCTCCAATAGCTTGGGTGGATTGTGGCGGAAATTTCCAACATCCGGACCTTAACAAATCAGCCGGAGGAACAGGAGATGTAAACATAGATTATCCTGGTCTCTGCCCTGCAACAGTTGATGAGTATGGGCAGGTAGTTGAATACAGGCCAGGTTATGGTGGATTATTCTTTGATGGAGCTTCAACCCCGCTTGAATTAACAAACAACTTCAAAAAAGCAACTGTTCTGATGCCCGACCTGGCTCCAGGTTACAACTTTATCTATTCTATTCCATATTACCACACTCAAACTGGAAGTGAGAAAAACAAACCCTACGGGGATCAAGTTATCTGCAGGTCAGGTTCAAGAGACCCATATAACCAGACACTTGTGATTGCATTTAATTTCACAACTGTTGGAACAGCAGATGTTTGGGAAAGCTTCAATGTAACTCTACAAAGAGAAAACAGAAAGTGCAATTACTGGGAGAATGTGTCGTTCTCTGGAACCAGTTGGTGCATAGCGGGCTTTGTATGGCCATTTGTACAACCGGGACCAGTAACGTGCTCGCCTATCAGGGGCAATCCTGTTGAGATCCGGCCATATTCTGGTAGGCCTGCAGTATATGCGGGGCAACCCACATTGATATATTGGTATCTTGATATTGAGAACTACACCCCGCCAACACATCCAACTACTGGGGCGGACTGCAATGATCTTGAAGACCCGCTCTATTATGATGGAGCAAACTTCTCCTTTAGAATAGTAGTCGATCCAGAAGGAAATATAGATGAAGGGCCACCATACGGGGAGCTTGATAATATTGGCGGGATATCCGAAAGCGCAGTTTCCGGACCAGTTTACACTGAGCAATTGGATCTGGAAATATCCTATATATCCACTAATCCAAATTCAGAGTATTGCGGAGTTCCCACTCGATATGCCCTATGTTCTCCAAGAAACTCATTACCGCCTGCAGAAATACAGGAAACAATGTTCAACAGAATAGATCATCTAAGCGTACATGTTTCAACATATGATTCAGACTGCCCTCTTGTTGAAGAAGCGGAAGTTCATGTTTGGGAAAGACATGAATGGTGCCCTGCGGGATATGGCGCTTCTCCGCGCTGGAACAATGACTGTGAGTGGCAGCACTTTGCAGAAGGGAGAATAGATTATGTTCCAGAACGAAACTACTCTTCTGTAAGGAACACCACTTATGGCAGTACCAATATCATTGGTTATTATCCAGATTTATCTCACTTCTCTTACGATCCCCCAGTTATTCATGCTTATCAATTATACACGCACCAAAGATACTCTTGCCAGGCCTCTCCCTTTGGGTCTCAGTGCTGCAGAGATTACGGAGTTTATGGGCTTGTGAACCTAAGTGCAAAGGTTGATACAACTTATACTGGGGATAACCTAACAGCGATCCTTACATACCCCGATGACTGGTACTCCCAAATTGATGAAGCGGATGAATCAGATAACTGGGAACTCGACAAGGACCTAACCCATACAAACGAATCAAATATTTTCATTAATCTTATGAATCTCTATATGTATGACAATCCTGGACTTATAGACCGAACCAGGTACGGGAGCAGTACAATATATACTGCATGCGTTCATAATGCTTCAAGAGGGGCAAATTGGCCATTGGACATTAATCACAGGCCTAGGTTATACACAGATAATGATCTGTGTCCTGCAATGGGAGACATAAGATCAGCACTATATTATGGCTGTGTGCAATGCAATCAAACTCCTTCATGCAGCAATCAGGTAAATGGAGATAATATAACTACTGATTTGGGCCACAATTCAGTCACCATAGAATTAGGAACACACACAATGTATTTTGATGGAGTCTTCCAATACTGCGCAGTAACTGACATGGATGATGCCATATATGAAGGAGGACCGGGCGATTACAATGAAAATAATTACGCGTCACTTACTATTGTCAGAAAACCATCTGACATTGTCCCTACATCAACGGGACATTCATGGAATATAACTGCCGGGGCTGACGGAGTTACTGTGCAAAATGGTGCTGCGTTTACTTGTTATGGGGCAGGAACAACAAATGGACCGGAAGGACCTTACAGATATAGAATAACGGGGCCTGTGACAAACCTAGGACCATGCAGCTTCTTTGAGGACTTTACAATAGGTCTTGGAATAGTGAGCAATGACAGGACAATAATCACGCAGCCCTGCCACTTAATAGGATCAACAAGCTGCTGGCATAATGGTATGGTATTCTATAATGAACGCCTTAAGAACATAACAACCCAACTCCCAACTGGTTCAGTTAATCCATCTGACAATGACACAAAAACAATTTACTGGGACGGAAAAGCACCAAACGGAGTTGAGGACTATGCAGAGTATTTTGACAGAATGCAGGTCCCATTATATATCATGCTCAATGAACCGAATCCACCCGGAAGCCAACATCAACCATCAGAACCAGATTACTTAAACAACAGATATGAAGATGGAGGATTCTTCATATATTACGAGGCACCCGATCTGGACATATGGCAAGTAAACAAATCAAGGGAAGACGCAACAAGCACATACACAATAAATGTGAGTGTGCAAAACTATCAGTTCACCCCTGCAAATTGCAATACATCACTGCAGAATCCAACACTCCAGATAGGGCTTTACGAGGAAGCAGGAGATGTTCTAATTGAGAACAGAACAATAACAAACATGGACGCCAACGACATATTGGTATTTACATTCACCTATGTTGTTTCAGATCCAAAATGGCTTTACATAAAAATAGATTCAGATGATGAGATCTTTGAGAGGAATGAGGATAACAACAAGCAAGTATTCGAAGTAACAAAAACAGGGGCAGTTGCACCACCTGAAATACATCACAACCCAACAGTCCTGCTATCCGAACCAGAAGCAGAGAAGAGCACCTCGCTTTCACTTTCTTCAACAGAATCTAGTTCAATAAACTTTGCTGGCGAAATACCTTCGAGCAAATGCACAGTAACCGCAGTCCCGGATTCTGGATTTGGACCATTCTCGAGCACAGTTACAATAACAACAACTGAACTGGTTCGTTCTTGCAGTATTGATTGCAGAGATGAAGGTCTGGGTAATCTGGTGATGCCTGGAGGATCAATAGTTTGTGATTATCCGGCAGTTGGTTCAGTTACATTATATACTGTAAGGGGGCAATGCGGTACAGCAACATGTACTGACAGGGTAACTGTAAACCCACCAGCTGTTCCATCATGCACTGGAATGACTGCTGTTCCAAATTCAGGAAACCCACTTGATGGTGTTACTGTAACTGCGAATTACCAGAATCTTGCAGATGGAACATTTGTAGACATTCAATGTAATTCCACATCAACAGTAGTCCCCGCACCTCTTGTTGGAGGTTCAGCAGCAATTATCTGTAATTACGGCACTATTGAAGGTTTACACTTCCCACAATCAAACTATTCAACTTCGACATGCAACACTACTGTGAGTGTTACCCCAATAATACCCCTGGCATGTACCGGATTAACCGCAGTCCCGAACATAGGAAACCCACTAAATAATGTAGGTGTTGTTGCAACTTACACAAACGCAGATGGAATGTTTGTGGACATGAAATGCAATACAACTGGAGCGCCAGTACAATCAGTTCAGGTTGTTGGAGGGACAGCAAGCATAATATGTAATTACGGCACAGTGCCTGCAACACATGATCCTTATTCAAATTACTCAACATCAACATGCACACAGAATGTTGTTGTTGCACAACCTGCGTGTACTGGAATCATAGCAAACCCGGCAGCAGGAAACCCACTTAACGGAGTTACAGTTGAAGCAACATACCAATACCTTGCAGATGGGACAAACGTTGATATTCGCTGCAATGCAACAACCGCGCCACAGAGCGTAGCTCTTTCAGGAGGGAAAGCAAGCATCACTTGTGACTACGGAATAATCAACTCGACACATAACCCAAGCTCAAGTCATCCAATGGCAAGCTCCTGCTTAACAACTGCAGTTGTAACTGATGCAGGAGCACCTGCATGCCTTTCGTTCACTTCAGATGACAATAACAAGAACCCATTGGTTACTCAGATACGGGCAGTTTATGCAAATGTTCCATTAGGAGAACTTGTTGATATGCAGTGCAATGCAACATCTCCAGCAGTACAAGTTCCAATGGGTGCTGGCGGAAATGTAAATCTGACATGCAATTACGGAATAATCAACTCAACCCATTACCCCCAATCAGTCTTCAATTCCACAGCTATGTGCCCGTCATTCCCGGTTGTTGTAACTGAACTAGGAGCACCTGCATGTGCGATAACTGCTAATCCATCTGCAGAAGAAGCTCCATTTACAAGCACACTGACTGTCGGTTACTTAAACATAGATGACATTGATGTTGATGTTTGTTGTAAACCCGGAGATTGTGAAACAAGGCATATAGTTGGGGGAGCAGCATCAAGGACATGCGTTTACAGTATGGTTGGCAATTACCAAATAGCCTCGAACTATTCATCAATTAACTGCACAAACACTGTTGTTGCAGCTCTAAACCCATTTGAGAATTACACGTGTCCAAATGTAATGGACCCACATATTCAGGCAGATTTCACTGCATATGGAAAGTATCCAATTTACACTGATAGTATAATCCAAAGAACAGAGCTTCTAAACAATTCTCCTGAAAACAGGGCAATAATAGATGGACACATAGCAAACACAGAAACTCTCCACGGAACATGCATATGCTGCGGTATACTCGAATCAATAGACGTGTTCAAAGATGATTGGGCATCCACCCCTGAAAACTCATACAGGCCTGCATCCATGGTTGTAATGTCTGATGGACAGCCAACAGATGGTTGCGCGGACAGACAGGCGGAATTCCAATACCTTGTGGATGCAGGTTACCCTGCACTAACCGGAGACCCGTACAACGACACAATAACTGCAGCTTGCTATGCATTTGAGGAGAATGTAACAGTTTACACAATAGCATTTGGTGAGCAGGCAAGCCAGCCACTCCTTAATTCAACAGCGCATGCATGCAACATATGCGGTTGCGATGGAGATGGGGAGTTCTATTATGCTGCAAATGGGGATGTACTGGCAGCAAAATACATGGAGGTTGCTGCAAACATCCTTAATGTTTCATACACTAGCCAGAGCATAGCTGTAGAAGGAGCCGGATTCTCAAACTCAACACTGAACGAAACTTCCTACCTTGATTTCACCTATATTCCATACGTTCCAGAATTCGGTTGGAATGATATCACACTTACAATGGAAAGCGCACCATTCAGCGGATGTTCAGGAACAGTTACAGTACCAGATATGCTTACGCCATACAATGCAATAGCAACTTCGTACTCAGGCAACTTCTGGACAAGGTCTCTGAAAATAGAGAATGCAAGTGCAAATAGTGAGAGGGTTTATACAATAGACAACTACTGCTCGGTATTCGGTGGATGCGAGGATTACAAGATGCTTGGAGACCCCTTCAACATAGAATTCAACTCAAAAACGTTGGGGCACGGAGCTAATGATTTCACATATGTGATGACCTATGGCCCAGGAAGCACTCCTGCTTCAGATATGGAGTGCGGAAGCCACAACAAACTCATATACAAAGCAAAATTCGCAGCATCAGTCCCATTCTCAGAAGTACTCCCATATGCTGAGGGAATGCCAGTAAGATTATACTACGATACAAATGGAGACAGTGCACAGGATGGATACATAACTGTAGAAATGGCAAAGGACATAATGGGAATCCCATATGATGAATCATTACCACAAGGATGGCGCGATGTAGATTACCTAAACACTGAAGCAGCACACAACTCAATAGCATACTCATTCAGTCAACTATTGGCACAACTGAATTACATAGACTCAGGGGTTGGGTTTGCAGGAAGTGACACAAACCCAATAGACATACTCATAGACCCACAGAAGGTAGTGTTCCGTTCATCCTCAATATACGAAGTGCCATACATGTTCGGGCCAGTGGATATGTCTGTGAGTGTCTGGATAGAGTAACTAAACAACTATCCTCTCCCCCGGCTTTTTTGCAAATGGAGAAACATCCCCAATATCCTTTGTGCCAGTTAGATATCTGACAAACCTCTCAACACCAAGTCCTCCCCCTGAGGATGCCCTGAGCTCTCCTTTTCTCGCCAGTTCTAGATATGGCCCAAATGTCTCAGGAGACTGCTTTCTCTCCTTTATCTTCCTTATGAGGATATCGTACTCCCACTCCCTTTCTCCTCCTGAAAGTGCCTCGTTGAATCCCTCTGGATACATGAGATCATAGTTGATGTACTTTCCAGGAGTTGTTGGATCCTCCCTATCATAGAACTCCCTTCTCATGTTCGTGATCCAGAACATGCACTTCTCCTCGCTGCTTAGTACCCCTTCGTAGTCCTTTCCGTACTCAGCATGGACATCCTCTGAATCATATACTGGAAATTTTCCCTCAGGAATCTTTAGATGTCTCTCCAAGAGTTCAAGCTCTGCACCGCATTCCTCAATTATTCTTTTTATCGAGTGCTTCATCATATCCTCCACAAATTCCATGAAATAATCTCTGCTCTTCTCTTTGAACTCAATGTCCACCTGGGAGAAGTCTATGAGATGCCTTCCTGTTGAAGAGAGATCTGCTTTCTCCAGTCTGATGTTGGGTGAAACAACATAAACTTTCTCAACATGGGGGGACATTAGTGATATCTGCTTGTGCATTATCATGCTCTTTGTCAAACTTAGGCTCTGCCCATAGTATTGGATATCTGCATCGAAAACAGAGTGACATAGTGGATCGGTTATTGGTGAGAGCATCACTGGCACAAGCTGAATAACCCCAAGTAAGTACATGTAATCATGTATGCTCTTTAGTGCCACACTCTGAATCTTGAGCCTTGAGGCCAATTCCTTTGATTTAATCTTTTGTATCAGTTTTTGCACAACCAACACCCCCTGCATGATTAAACGGGCTCACAGAATATATTATTTATTCTATTATATTCATCAAAATGTCAAAAAAAGTAA
>CAZYPB010000017.1:0-16793 GCA_964649265.1 Microcaldota archaeon | reverse complement strand
GCGCTGTGGCTGATGAACTCGGAGTCTCGCACATGTGTGTTTGGAGGCTAGTGAAAAACATGCGTAGAGGGCGCATGAGGTGATTCGATGGGAATCACCGCGCTGGGGGCCCTTCCACGCGTAGAGCAACAAAGGGCCAATCTCCACATGGTAAGACATGGTCAGACAATGAATAATCTGCTTGAGACATTTCCAGGTAGAGAGGCGAGGCTCACATCTGTAGGTAGAGCGCAAGCACAGAGAATAGGAAGAGAGTTCCTCAGAAAGAATGTACTTGTAGACACAATACTTGTGAGCCCAACTGCAAGAACCTTCGAAACAATGGAGAATGCGTGTCTTATAATGCCAGCGGTACCAAGAGTCATTGTTGTATCTGAGTTAATTGAGAAAGACCCTGGAAGAGCAATTGGTGAAAGGATACCAAGAACTTTCGATGAGGTTGATGGAGTCTCTGTAAGAAGAGGAGGAGAGAGCTTTGGGCGGTTCATTGAAAGGGTTGAGAATGCTTTCATTGGAATCCTCAGGGACATTCGAGAAACAAGGATACCTGGGAATGAGATTGCTTTATTCGGACATTCCCTTGTGAATAGAATCTGTTTAGGGGTGTTTCAGGGAATTGGGGGCGCCCGGGGACTTCAGGGCCCGAGCCAACTGAATGGGGGCATAAAAACCCTTGAGATAAACAGATAGCCTCCTTTCTTTATTTTTTAAATATTCGCAAAATGTTAAGTTTATAAACAACAAAATCCATATTAGTGAAGATGGGAGAGATAAACAGCAGGACAATTAAGCTTAATATGGCGGCAGGTCTTTCGGCAGCATATAGAGATAGAAGGGAAGAAACAATGGGCCCTCAGTTTAAGGAAACAGGACTTAAAGTTGGTAGATTCACACTTGACAAGCACATTGAGACTCTTACCATACGCAAATTACATATTGACAGAACAGTTGATGTTGACGCAACAAACAGATTCAGAGTCGGGTATGTGCTTGACAAGAAACTTTCCCCTGTTCTTAGAAGAGGAAATCTCAAAGGATACAGAGTTGTCCAGAAAGATGCTGATGGAGTTCTTAATTTCGGATACACACAGACAATGCCGGCCCAGATGGTAGCATTATCCGATGCAGAGACTGTTCCAATTGATGTTGCTGCTACTTATTTAAGTACAACTGCGGCTGAGGTAAGAATCCGATTTAAGCAAGAAAGCCTTAGATTGAGTGGAAAAGGCGTTAATCTAAATGATCTGAATAAATTGAAAAAATGACACTGGAAATCCACTATCTAAATTCTTTTTAAATAAACCAGAGAACTCTTCTCACTGAGAAAAGATTAAATGTTTTTGAATGAAAACTGATTCGGGAGTTGGTTTTATGGCTAAGGAGAAGAAAGAGGAATCTGAGAAAGATGAGAAGAAGTTTATACTCGAGGATCTTCCCGGGATAGGGGGAATCACTGCTGAGAAGCTTAGAAAAGCTGGTTACGATGCATTCGATAAAATAGCAACATCAAGTCCTCACGAGCTTGCAGAGGTTGCAGACATTGGAGTTGAGACAGCTAAGAAAGCAATAAATGCAGCAAGAGACAACCTCGAGATGGGCTACGAATCGGCAGACAGGCTTATGGAAAGGAGAAAGATAGTTGGAAGAATAAAGACAGGGTCAACTAATTTGGACGATCTTCTCGGGGGCGGTATTGAAACACAGGCAATAAGCGAGGCATTCGGTAAGTTCTCAAGTGGAAAAAGTCAGGTAGGTTTTCAGATTGCAGTCAATATCCAAAGACCGGTTGAGGAAGGCGGATTGGATGGATCTTGTCTTTTCGTAGATACTGAGAGCACTTTCAGGCCTGAGAGGATAATGCAACTTGCAGAAGCAAACGGAATGGATCCGGAGCAGGCGCTTAAAAAAATATACGTAGCGAAAGCAGTGAACTCAGATCATCAGATGGTTCTGGTGGATAAGGCAGAGGATATCATAAAGGAGAAAAACATAAAGCTCATAATTGTTGATTCCCTTACTTCCTATTTCAGATCTGAGTATCTGGGGAGAGGAGCTCTTGGGGAGAGGCAACAGAAACTAAACAAGCATTTGCATACGCTTCAGGCATTAGCTGATAGATATAATTTGGCAGTTTACATAACAAACCAGGTAATGGACGATCCGAGCATTCTTTTTGGAGATCCCACAAAACCCATAGGAGGACATGTGCTTGCCCACAGGGCAACATACAGGCTTTATCTTAGAAAGGGAAAGGAAGAGAAAAGGATAGCAAGACTTGTTGACTCGCCTTCAATGCCAGAAGGTGAATGTGTATTCAGAGTTTGCCCTGACGGAGTCCGGGATTAGGTTTTTTAAAGAAAAAGGCCCATATATAATCGGTGGGAGAATGTATGGTCAGCATGTGATGAGTAGGAAGAGCGGGAGAATTGGAACCACTGTTCCAATTTTGGAACTCATGAAAAAAACAAGGGTACCTGGAAACCTTATTGATGGACAAATACTCAAATCAGTGGGGGAAGTCAGCAGTAAATATCTGGTAGTTTCTATTCCTGCAGTTGTAGATCTTTTAGGACACATAGATAATGAGAAATCTCAATGTCAGAAAGGAGAGGAGCTTGAGCTTGGAAGGCTGAAAACGAAATATGTTGATATGCTTCTGGAGAAAATAGCTGGAGCAGGTTTGGCACTCAAAATACAGACACTTAAGAGACTTCTTAAAACAGGAGATAAAAACACTGTTATCGCTCTTTCTGAAAATGATGAATGGTGCAGAGCACTTCTTGCAGATATGGGAAAAACAGAGTTTGTTAATGGAGCCATTGGAACAGATATGATTGAAGAGATTAGGAGAATGAAAACTCCCAGAAGGCCAGGGTTCATTGACTAGTTGTTGCCTCGCTCTCAGAAATAAACACGAAATCACTTTTTGAAAGCATCCTGCTTAATTCTAATTGTTGCGATATGTTTTCATCTCTTTCAACAACTTTCCCGAATCCTTCCCACATTCCAAACCAACCGAATGGAGTTAGGAGAAGTTCAGCCATAGTTATCCAGAAATCATCCGGATATTGAAATACGAGATAGGTTACTATTAAGAGGATTGCTGCCCCAGAGACCACATATGTGTATCCCCTTCTCTTTCTTGCTTCAAGTCTCTCCCGTAATATTTTTGATTCCTGTTGAAAATACGCTTTGAGTCTCCTCTTTGCCATTGCCTCGATCTTGGGGTCCCTCTCATTGTCCGGAAGCATAAACCTCACTTCGAGGCCTCCCTTTTTCTTTGGGACATGCCTTCTCTTTACCTCAGACAGGAAGTCCTCGGAAAGGGCTTTCTCAGAATAAGGCCTTGGGTCAAAGTCTGAGAATATATCGTTGTAATTATCTAATATAAGAAGTATTTTGAATTGACTCTGTTGTATTGGCTGAATATCCTTGCTCTTTTTTTGATCCATGTATTTTTTTCAGACAGTATGTTTAAATACCCGCTAGACATAGGTATTCTGGTGATAATATGGGAGATATGGTGGTTGCAATGATACTTTCCTTCTTTTTCCCAGGAATAGGGCAGGCATATCTGACTAAAAAATGGGCTAAAGGAGTCGTGTTCCTTGTTGCCTCGTGGATATTGAGCTTTGTGCTCATAGGAGTTCTTGTTTGGCTGTATGGACTTTATGACACATACAAGATAGCCAAGTCACTGGAAGGAGGAGAGAAGTACAAGAGTCCAGTATTTGGTTGAATTACCTGAAGAGGGCTCTTCCGATGCGGACCATTGTGGAACCTTCAGAAACCGCAACAGGATAGTCGTCCGACATCCCCATGGAGAGCTCTCTTAGCCTGTTTTTTTCTTTCATTCTTTTCAGTGAACTGAATATCTCCCTTAGTTCTTTTTCATTAGCACCAAGCGGTGCCATGGTCATAAGCCCAATTACATTTACGTTTTCAAGTACCTTTGAGGCAGAGAGTGCATCGATTAAACGATCTGGTGAAAAACCATATTTAGAACTCTCGCGACTTACATTTACCTCAAGTAATATGTTCTGCTTGATCTCAAGGTCCTCTGCCCTGCTATTTATCTTCTTCATTAATTTGAGTGAATCAACTGAGTGGATTAGAACAAATTTCCCAACTACCTGTTTTACTTTGTTTGATTGCAGATGTCCCACAAAATGCCATGAGATGTCTTTAGGTAACTGATCGATCTTTTCAAGTGCTTCCTTATGCCTATTTTCTCCGAAATCCCTGTGCCCCAATTCATAGTATGGGAGTATTTTTTCAACATGCTGGTTCTTTGTTATTATAATCAGTTTTGGGGCGGGCGAACCAGGAGGAACTGAGGATCTAATTTTTTCAGTTACCCTGTTCAGGGTTTGTTTTTCATACATATAACTCTATAGAAAATTGAAAATAATATAAATATTGCCTCGAAAAATCAATTATGAAAAAGGAAAACCCATATATGCATGGAAAGATTATCGAACCTCTGATTCTTAAGGGAAACGAAAGAATTGACAAATTTATAGAGAATGTATTCGGAAACTCTGGTTATAACGCAAGGCGACTTGGCGAGGCTGCCGAACTATACGAAAGGATGATTGAAAGCAATTCAACTATCTGCCTCACGATGGCTGGGGCGATGACGCCCATAGGTATGAGTGGCCCAGTAAACAGAATGATGGAGAACGGTTTAGTTGATTTCATAATTTCAACTGGGGCAAATCTCTACCATGACCTTCACAGAACATTCAATTACCCAGTAAGGCAGGGGGAATTTGATGTTGATGATGAAGACCTGAACAAGCACGGAGTTGCAAGAATATATGACACATACATAAGGGACGATGAGACACTCATGTCAACTGATGCATGCATACATAATTCAGTTATTGACAAGGAATACCCTGAGAGAATATCGACAGCAGAGCTCCACCACATTATAGGAGATTATGTTCTGAAGAACTCGCCCCATCCTGAGAAATCCATGTTGGCTAATGCAGTGAAATATGATGTTCCCATTTATACATCATCCCCTGGAGATTCCTCCATTGGAATGAATCTTGTGACGCCTTGGCTTTTCGGTAAGAAAATCCCAGTAGACCCAATAAAGGATATAATTGAGACAACAGCAATAGTGAGAGAATCAAAGAAAAACGGGGTTGTCATAGTTGGTGGGGGATCACCAAAGAACTTCTACCTTCAGACGCAGCCCACGCTTTGGCAGATACTATGGGATAAACAAGGAGGACATGACTATTTCATTCAACTTACAACTGACTCTCCGCAGTGGGGCGGTTTGTCTGGAGCAACACCGCAGGAAGCAAAGTCATGGGGTAAAGTTAAGGACCCTAAAAAGAACAGCGTTGTTGTTTACTCGTGTGCATCAATCACATACCCGCTTCTTTGCGAATATGCTCTTCTTAAAACAAAGCCAAGGAAGAGAAAAAACCTTTATAGTAAAAGGGATGAGCTTGTTGATGAATTAAGGGAGAATCTTAAGAAAAACGAGCCACTTATGAAAAGTTTTAAAGCAGGAATGTCTGAGGAAAATTACAAAAAGGTTTATGGTTTGTGACATGGGAAAAGCCAGAATCCACATGATTGTTATAGGAGTTGTCCAGGGCGTATTCTTCAGAGCAAGTTTGATAGAAAAAGCCCGTAGCCTTGGCTTAACCGGTTGGGTTAAGAACCTTGTTACCGGAGAAGTCGAATGCATAGCTGAAGGAGAAAAGGAGTCCCTTGATTATCTTCTTGGATGGTCTAAACACGGTCCGCCCGGTGCAGTTGTTGAGAGAGTAGATATTGCATGGGAGAACCCGACAGGAGAATTCAGCAATTTTAGAGTAGATGCCTAAACCAGAGCAACACGCGTTGCTTCCTTTGTTATAACCAGAACTTTTGAATCAGGTTTTTCTTTTAACTTTGAATCCAACCACTTCTGTGGGTTCTCTGTCGAAAAAAGATGCATCTCCTCTAATTCGTTTTTGTTTAATTTAGAATTAGGTGATATGTAGAAACAGAGCTCTGATGCCTGGTGCAGAAGCTCGCCCATCTTATAAGATTTCTGCATTCCAACTTGAAAATTATCCCGTACATAATCAAGTATTTCTTGTTTTGGTTTTTTAACTGCCTCAACAAACTTTCTTGTCTGTTCCCCATCAGGCCCAATACCCTCTGGGCATTCAGCAATAACGAGCATCTTTCCTCCTTTCTTAAGCCCTCTTCTAGTAGTATCTGCCCCATTGTGAACATAGAAAAGATGCCTATCGTATGGATGCGGGCCTGCGCCAAGTATAACAATGTCAGCTGGTTCTGAGTGAAACGTGTAGTGCTCGTCTATTGCTTTTATGCCTTGTTTTGTTACCTCTTCTGCTTCACCTGCTCCGGACCAAACAATGCCCGTTACTCCATCCTCTGAATCAGATACTGAAGCCAGTATGAACACAGGCCTTGAATTTTGGAGTTTCTTTAATTCTCCGTTTACTAATTTGTGCTTAGAAATTAGTTTGTACGCATCGTACATATCATTTGCAACTGGGTTGTCCGTATTCGAGTAATGTAATGGGTGAGAGCACGCAAGTGATCTTGGATCCAGAATAAGCTCATGGTTTTTCCGAACAGATTCATATCCCGATGGGCCAGGTAGTGCCAATAATTTCAACATATTAGAATAACCTGCAAAATAGTGCATCTTCATGCTTGTTGCCCCGATTATCAAATCTGCTTCCATATGTTTCCTGTGAGCGTAGATTGGAGTGCATGATTTTGTTTTCCCAATAAAAACATGATCAGTGTAGTCTGATTCAGCCTTGCCTTGTTCTGAGTCATGAATCTCAAATGTGCACTCAAGTCCGTGATTACTTGCCTTCTGTTTTAGCATCCTGATTATTGCTAAGTCTTTCTCCGTATTTGGTTTGTGCGTTCCAGTTGATATCATCACGTGGAGTTCGGATGGTTTTGCTTTTGAAAGCTCTTCGAAAATCGCCTCTGCAAGCTCATCTTTCTCTTTGATTGAGCGCGTCTGATCCTGAACAAAGAATATCGCTTTTTTATTCTCTGAAATCGAACTTAAGGAAGGACCTATTGGTTCTGAAAGGGATTTGCGAAATTCAGAGAGAATGTCTTTCTCTATGTTTGGGGGGTGAGGTGCCAGTATTTCAACATGAGCGTTGCTAGGGAAATATAAAGGGATCTCGACTGAACCGCAACTTATCTTTGCTTTCAAGATACCACTACTCATACCTAAGTGCGTCAACTGCCTGCAATCTTGCTGCCCTTCTTGCAGGGAAGTAACCTGACAATATTCCCACAAAGAAAGCAAACAGTATTGATCCGGCAACTAGATCAAGTGTTATTTCAAGTGGAAGGGGGAACCCGGCATATGCGGCTATTATGGACAGGATGAACTCCAATATGTAGCTCAGTATAACTCCTATTACTCCTCCAACCATGCCTATTAGACCTGATTCTATTAGGAAGATGTTTCTTATTGCAGCATCAGTTGCACCAATGGATTTCAGGACACCTATTTCTCTTGTTCTCTCAAGAACAGACATGAACATAGTGTTTGCAACCCCGACACTTCCAACAAGAAGAGAGATTCCAGCTGCACCCAAAAGGAATAGCGTTAGTACCCCGGTTATTGCACCAACGTACTGCATTATCTGCTCGCTTGTTATAACTTGGTAATCCCTTTCGTCCTCATTTTTTATTCGGTGTAGTTTGTCAAGTGTCTCTTTTATCTCTTTTTCAGCTATCCTTGGATCAGCTCCTTCCTTAAGTTGAACATGTAACTCCTGTATCTCGTCATTTCCAATTGCAACGGAGAGTATGTCTCTTGCATCGTCATTTGGTATGAAAACCACACCATCCGCAGTTGACATTAACCCTCCTTCCTGGCTTTTCAATATTCCCACAACTGTGAATGACCTATTTTCAATCACTATTCTTGTTCCTAATCTTACATATTCTCTTTTCTTGCTTGTGCCCCAAAAATCATTTGCAAATTTATAGCCAACAATTGCTACTCCGCGTTCGCCGTTTTTTATGTTCCTTCCTTTTTCTATCTCGTATGTATCGAATATTTCGAAAAGCTCCTGGTTCATTCCAATTACATATAATATCGCACTTTCACTCTTGAACTCAACAGTTCCTTGCTCCTCGATGGAGTATGTAACCTTTTGGACATTCCCAAGATTCTGAAGTGCTTTTACATCCTTCTCTGTTAAGCTTCCGGATGGAACGAACGCGGAGAAAATATCGGTTGATGTTCCAGGGGCAACGGATATTATGTCATCTCCAAAGAAGGATAGTTGGTCTTTTATTGCAACCTCTATCCCCTGGCCAAGAGAAACTAGGAGAACTATTGCCATAACTGCTATTATGATACCTATTGTTGTGAGCCAACTTCTTAGTTTCCTTCTCTTAAGCCCATCGAGCGCATATGTGAATGTATCGGTAAGCATCATCTTTTACACCATCATTCATACCTAAGCGCATCTACTGCCTGAAGCCTAGATGCATTATTTGCTGGGAAATAACCTGCTATAATTCCTATCCCAAATGAGAGGGCAATTGCAAATGCTGCTAATTCTGGAGTCACAATAAGTTGGAGAGAGAATCCGGCATATGAAGCAATGAATGCTATTACTGCGCAGATTACTGCGCTTATTAAAACTCCTATTATTCCTCCAACTGAACCAAGCAAGCCAGATTCGAATAAAAAGATGTTTCTTATTGTTGAATCACTTGCACCTATTGCCTTTAGAACCCCAATCTCTCTTGTTCTCTCAAGAACAGACATGAACATTGTGTTTGCAACGCCTATGCTTCCAACAAGAAGAGAGATTGCTGCTATTCCCCCAAGGAAGAAAGTAAGCAGTAAGGTAACTGATCCTATTGTCTCCTGAACCTGCTCGCTTGTCTGTACAGTATAATCTCTCTCTTCATCATTCTTAACTCTGTGGAGGTTATCTATCCTCCTCTGTATCTCTGCTTTCACTGATTTTTGGTCAGTTCCTGGTTCAAGTTTTATATCTATTCTCGTGAGTTTATCATTATTTCTAAAAAGTGGAAGAATCTCTCTTGCATCATCATAGGGAACGTATACGCCAATCTCAGTTATTGATGAAAGTCCGCCTCCTGTTTTCTTCAAGTTTCCAATTACCTGGAAGGATTTGTTTGCTATTACTATTCTGTCTCCAAGTCTGACAACTTCCCTTTTCTTGCTCGTTCCCCAAAACTCATTTGCAATTTTGTAGCCCATAACAGCTACTCTTTTATCATTATCGACAAAGGATCTCCCTACGTCTATTTCTGATGATTTATATATCTCATTGAATTCTGGAGTGAACCCCATTACAAAGATTGTGGATATCTCCCCTTTGTATTCTGCTTGTGTAGTTCCCTGTATGATGGGAGAAACCGCCTTTATCCCCCCTATCCTTTTTATTGCCTCCAGATCTTTCTCAGTGATTCCTCCTTTTGAAGCAAGGAATCCTCCTCTTGGAGCTATGTTTATTGTATCATCTCCAAAGAATTCGAGTTGTTCTCTGATTGCCGCATCTATTGCCTGGCCGAATGCTATGAGCAATACAATTGCAATAACGCCAATAACTATGCCTATTATTGTAAGCCAACTTCTCAGGCCTCGCCTCTTAAGTCCGTCGAGCGAGTAGTTAAAAGTATCCAATAGCACAGTAACACCAACTAGTGGCTTTTCTTAGGGGTTCTTATCTTCTCTATCCTGCCGTCCTTTATGTAGATTATCCTTTCAGAAAGCTCTGCAAGATCAGGATCATGAGTGACAACTATGAGTGTTTTCTTTTCCTTTTTATGGAGTTGTTCGAATACTTTTACAACCTCCTCACCTGCCTTTGAATCAAGGTTTCCTGTTGGCTCATCTGCCATTATTATTGGTGGATCATTAACAAGTGAGCGCGCTATTGCTACCCTCTGCTTTTCCCCTCCGGATAGTTTTGTCGGGAGCTGGTCCAATCTATGGCCAAGACCAAGCCTTTCAAGAAGTTTTTTTGCCCTCTCAAGGCGATCATCTTTCGATATTCCCTTAAGCATCATTGGAAGTGCCACGTTCTGTATTGTTGTTAGTGTTGGAATCAGATGGAACTGCTGAAAAACAAAACCTAGCTTCTCCAACCTAAGGTTTGCAAGTTCCTCTGGAGACATTTCGCTTGTGTCAACTCCGTCTATGAAGATCTTTCCACTTGAGACAATATCGAGGCACCCTATCATATTAAGTATTGTGCTTTTTCCAGAACCAGATTTCCCCATTATGGCTATTCTTTCTCCTCGTTCAACGCAAAAGCTAACTCCACGTATTACCTGGATTCCCTTTTGCTGATCTGCATACGATTTGTGTATGTCTTCAACTCTGAGTACGCAGTCTTGATTTTTCATGTAGACCATATACTGAGAAAAATGTATAAACCTTAAGTTACTCGGATATTCTATTCAGTGTTGAGAACATCGAGCGCTCCAATTCATCAAGTTTCATCTCAATTGTCTTTGCATCTGATTCAAACCTGGGAATGAGAACATGCTCAAGAGCATTAACCCTTCTTCTGGTTGAAGCTATCTCATCTGCCATTAGTCTGATACCTTTCTCTAGGGATGCAAGCTCAGTTGTTTTGATAATTAGTTCTCTGTACTTGTTGAAAAAAAGTGTTGCATTCTTCGGGGACATCTCACCATATTGAGGCGAGTACTCGGGAACATCTAACTTGAATGTGGGAACGCGGATGGACATCACGTTTGTGTAGTCTGCCTCAGCCTCAAGCTGTTGCTTCTCCGTGAATGTGGCCGCATATATATCTCCGTATGGGTGGTACATTGCCATGCCTCTCAAAAGTTCATTGCATTCTTCGTAAAGCTCCTCCGTGCTCTGGTGAGCTTCCTTTGCTCTTTTTATAAGAGTCATGAAATGCTTCATCATGGAGTCTCTTTTCTCTTTTAGAAGTTTGTGTCCTCTTCTGGCGAACACTATTCTCTTCTTGAGTTTTATGAGCTCCATGCGCGTAGTTGCAGCCAATCAAATCCCCTTCTTTTTGTAATGTTGGTTTATGAACTTGCTCTTTATCCTAACAAGCTCCTCTTCAGGAAGCTCTGAGAACAGATCCCATGCGATTCCCAATGATGTCTCTATGTCCCTGCGTTCGTCCTCTCTCTGCCCTAGGAACTCTTTTTCGAATCTGTTTGCAACCTTTAGGTACTTTTTATCTATGTCAGTTAGAGCTGCTTCCCCTATAACTGCCACAAGTTCCTTTAGGTCAACTCCCTTTGCATATGTTGAGTAGAGCTGGTTTGAGACTCCCTGGTGGTCGTCCCTTGTCTTGTCTCCGCCTATTCCTGCATTCATAAGCCTTGAGAGGCACTTGAGTATATCGAACGGAGGATAAACGTGTCTTGAGTGTAGAGACCTGCTTAGAACGATCTGCCCTTCAGTAATATATCCTGTAAGGTCTGGAATTGGATGCGTGATGTCATCTTCAGGCATAGTAAGTATAGGGAACTGTGTAATTGATCCCTTCCTTCCCTTGATCCTTCCAGCTCTTTCGTAGATGGTTGCAAGGTCCGTATACATGTATGGGGGGTAGGCCCTTCTTCCTGGCATCTCTCTCCTTGCAGCAGATATCTCTTTGAGTGATTCGCAGTAGTTTGTCATGTCTGTCAATATAACCAACACGTGCATGTTCTGATCATAGGCAAGGTATTCCGCAGCAGTAAGCGCCATACGCGGTGTAATCACACGTTCAACCGCAGGGTCATTTGCAAGGTTAAGGAACAGCACTGAGTGCTCTATTGCGCCTGTTTTCTTCAAAGAAGACATGAAGTACTCTGCCTCCTCGAATGTGATCCCTATTGCGCCGAACACAACTGCAAATTCCTCTCCCTTTCCCCTTACTGTTGATTGTTTTGCTATTTGCATTGCAAGTTTGTTGTGAGGAAGTCCTGCTCCTGAGAAAATGGGGAGCTTCTGACCCCGGACAAGTGTGTTCATTACATCTATTCCAGATATGCCTGTTTCAATGAAATCTGCTGGGTTCTCTCTTGCATATGGATTAATCGGTCTTCCGTTTATGTCCATTTTCTCTTCAGGTATGATCTTTCCTGAGATTGTGTTTCCTAGACCATCGAAAACGCAGCCCAACATATCTGGAGAAACCCCCAATTCAATTCCCTTCCCTGTGAGCCTAACCTTTGCTTTTAGATCTGATTCAAGGGTTCCTTCAAAAACCTGGATAATCGCCTTCTCCTTGGATACCTCAAGTATCCTACCAGACCTTGTCTCTCCGTTTTCAAGCTCAATTTTCACCAGCTCAGCATAGCTAGCGTTCTTTAGGTCGACAAAGATCAGTGGCCCAGCAATCTTATTTATGGTTCTATATTCAAGCATTCAATCACCTGTCTCCTCATAAAGTTTTTGTAAGTCAGTAAACGAAAGCAAATCAAGATCCTCGAATTTCCTTCCAGAATCAAGCACTGACTTGAAAGCATCATGGTAACCGACTATATTTCCAAGCGTCTTTGCCTGTTCCTCTGGTTTCGTGTACGTATCCTCCTCGTCGAATGCATTCTGCTGGAGGAAAGACTCTCTTAGCCTCTTGGCTGTTTTCATAATAAGTTTGTCCCCATCTGGCAGTGAGTCAAAACCAACAAGCCTGACAATCTCCTCAAGCTCTGACTCTCGCTCAAGTATTGTCATTGTTTTTCTCCTGTTTTCAGGGAATGTGGGATCCACATTTGCCCACCATGGGTCAACATCATAAAGAGAATAGGAAGTAAGCCAGTTGATTGATGGAAAGTGTCTCCTGTATGCGAGCTTTGCATCAAGACCCCAGAACACCTTTGCAATACGTAGAGTTGCCTGAGTAACTGGTTCTGAGAAGTCACCTCCTGGGGGAGATACTGCTCCTATGAATGAAACCGATCCCTTTCCACATCCAAGTGTCTCAACAATACCTGCTCTCTCATAGAAGTCTGAGAGTCTTGAGGCAAGGTATGCAGGATATCCTTCCTCAGAAGGCATCTCTCTTAGCCTTCCGGATATCTCCCTCATGGCCTCTGCCCACCTTGAAGTTGAGTCTGCCATAAGAGCCACATCAAGACCCTGGTCTCTGAAGTATTCTGCAAGAGTGATACCGGTGTAAATACTTGCTTCCCTTGCTGCCACAGGCATATCCGAAGTGTTTGCTATTAGAACTGTCCGGTGCATAAGGGGTTTTCCTGATTTCGGATCAGTAAGTTTTGGAAGTTCCTCAAGAACATCACTCATCTCATTTCCCCTTTCACCACAACCAACATACACAATTATCTCAGTGTCAGCCCATTTAGCTAGTTGGTGCTGGATGACTGTCTTTCCTGAACCAAATGGTCCTGGAACACATGCTGTTCCTCCTTTCACAATTGGGTAGTAGGTGTCTATGATCCTCTGGCCAGTTATCAATGGTTTATCCGGAAGGAGCTTTCTTGTTATTGGGCGTGCTTTACGTACTGGCCATTTGTGCATCATTCTTAGGGACTGTCCCCCTACTTTCGCAACCTCTTCCTCAACTGTAAATTCCCCAGTTTTTATGCTCTCAACTTTTCCTTCCTTGATGTATGGAGGTGCGAGAATCTTGTGCGGGAAGTAATCATTGCTAACCAACCCAATCTGGGAGCCTGGTTTGACTGTGTCTCCCTTCTTAACAGTTGGTTTGAACTTCCATTTCTTTTTCCGGTCAAGCCCCGGAAGGAATGCTCCCCTCATGATGAAATCTCCTTGGTCTTTCTTGAGGGCTTCAAGAGGCCTTTGGATACCATCGTAAATTGATGTAAGCAGACCTGGGCCCAATTCCACTGAAAGAAGCGCTCCGGTTGTGCTAACTGGTTCGCC
Source organism: Microcaldota archaeon (assembly GCA_964649265.1). Taxonomy (GTDB): domain Archaea; phylum Micrarchaeota; class Micrarchaeia; order Burarchaeales; family JAKAKT01; genus CAZYPB01. The sequence goes on along the minus strand of CAZYPB010000017.1, from coordinate 2,905 downwards.
TGGTTTCAGTCCTCCTGTCTCCTCATAAACCTGAACTGTTGCGATCTCCCCCTCTATCTCAATTATCTCACCTATAAGGTTAAGTTTTCCAACGCGAACTAGGTCGTACATCCTTGCACCAGGCAGATCTGATTTGACAACAGGACCTGATATCTGAAGGATTTCTCCTTGAGTTTTTGTTTTTTTCATAGAACCCCCTTCATTTCAACACCATTCCAGTTGCCCTCTCTATGTGGCTTTGGAGGGTATCCGAACCATATACAATTATGGTTATCTCCGGGTCAGTGTTGTTTATTTTTTCTAATTTTTCATGAATAGGATTTGCCAATTCTGGCTCGATTATGTATATTCCTTTTTTAAGGTGCTCGAAAACCCTCTCGGGTTCAGTGCATGTAATAACCTTGCAACCAATTCCCCTGAATCCCAATATGAAGAATTTTGAGCCAATTGCATACACGCCATAGCTAACATATTCCTCTTCTTTCATTGGATTACCTCTTTTGCTCCAAGCACCCTCGCTCTTGCTAGTTCAAGTTCCCTCTGTTTCAACAAAAGGAACGCAGTCACAACATCAATGTGCATGTTCTTAAGCATCGAATTCTCCTTTATGAATTCAGACATCTGTTTGTAGAAATTCTCAGGAGTCTCTTCCGAGTGAAGATAATCTTTTCTGAACAAGAGGAATTCTTTGAAGAGTTTGTTCTCTATTTTTCCTGTGAAATAATGTTCTAACCAAAGATCTGAATCTCTCATTTTAGTCTCAACTAGCTCCTTGAGCTTTTCTGCAACTTCCCCGTATCCTGCGTCCTTTAGCTTTGTTGAAAGCTCGTCCTGTTTATCCCCCATGGGGAATGTCCCAAGTTTGGAGAATGTTGCCTCCTCTTTGTTCTTAGCAATTCGTATGAATGATTTCATGTTCTGTAAATCTGCAAGGATCCTGAATGGAAGCACTGCATCTGGAGCGGAATCCTTGAACTCATTAAAATTCTTCTCCATAAGTAAATCAATAGATGAATCAAGATCCTTATCATCCAATCCGTATTCCTTAACTACTTGGGCAGGGGGCATGGTTTCAACTACCCGTATCTTGGCCTCAAGGGCTCGTGCCCTTCCTGTGGCATAGGCATAGTCGTCTATCATTGCTTCACCGCAACATCAACCTTTAACTGACTTAAGGATCTTGGCCGGAAACTCATCCTTCATATTGTCAAGGATAACGTCAAAGGAGTTGTTTATTATCACTCCGCCTGACTCCAGGATATAGCCCCCCAGCATGTCTTTCTCAGTTACTGTTCCTTTGAAATGCTTCTTTGCCCAGGCAATGTCCTTCTTTGAGACATACAGCTTGCCCTTTGCATTCTTAGGAAAAACCTGCGAAAGTTTTATTTTCGCTAGTTGGTTTTCGGCACCCTCAAACACAGTTGAAAGGATATCTTGCCTCCTCTCCACCTCTCCTTGTCTTACTGTGAGACGTGCTGAGGCAAGTATCTGGTTTCGCACCTGCTTTGCCTTATCCTCTGCATCACGGATTATGGCCTCTGCCCTGCGTTCTGCTTTTGCTTTCTTCTCGTTCTCTATCGCTTTGGCTTCATCTTCTACTTTTTTCATAATAGCAGAGGCCTCGTTGTTGGCTCCTTCTATGATTTGTTCTGCAACCTTGGGCATACTCACACCGTGATGTTGTTTATCAAGAGTATCGTCGCAAGCAGACCGAGAACCGCATATGTTTCTACCATAGCGGACAGTATGATTGCTTTACCCATCTCATCAGGTTTCTTCACGAGGATGTTTACTCCTGCGAGAGCGACCTTTGCCTGATAGATTGCCGATATCAGCCCAACAACTGCGATCGGAAGTGCTGCTCCAAACAGAGCCAACCCTGTTTGTAAGGATACCTCGGTGAAACTCTCCGGGAATCCTATTTTTGTAAGTATCATGAACGCTGCAAGAAGTCCGTAGATACCCTGTGTTCCTGGAAGAGCCTGCAGTATAATCAGTTTCCCGAATTTGTCCGGGTCCTCTGCTATTGCCCCAGCAGCCCCCTGACCAACTATACCAACCCCTATTGCCGAGCCGGCACCTGGAAGGAACACAGCAATTGCTGCTCCCACGATCGCGTATATCAAACCTATGGCTAAAAACTCTAATGCCATTCACTACACCTCCTTGATGTATTTGTAGTTTTTCGAAAACGGTTGGAACTTGTGCCCCCCGCCCGAATAAAAACGATTGAAAAACTCAACATATTGAAGCCTTGATGAATGTATGTATGCTGAAAGGGCACTTAGTAGCAGATTGAAAACGTGCCCGAATACAAGAACTATTGGCGCTATTATTATTCCGACAACAGGTATTCCAAAGGACATCATTGCTAGAACATTTACAATTGTAGCTATTACTCCAGTTGTGAGGCCTAGAGCAAGAAGCCTTGAATATGATAGTGTGTCCCCAAGGTATGAGACAAGGTCGTATGGGGCGAAGATACATGCCGCTATTCTCTTTATTATTGACTGCTCCTCTCTGCCCCTCGTAAGCATTATCAGGCCCATCGATCCAGCAGCTCCGTATGCTCCGTATTCAAATGGGTATGCCCCTGTAGAGTCCAATGCAATGGAAACCACGAATAGAAGGAAGAGAACCCATAGAGCATTATCGAGAAATGCTGAAACGTATTCCTTTTTCTTCATCTTTTCTCTTGCCGCTATGACAAGTGAGAACATTATCTGGAGTAAACCAATTGCAACTGACAATACAAGGAAGTCAACAGGACTTATTCCCTTTGGATATATTATTGGCCTGAACATGGGGATGAATTCCCCAAGGTTTCCCCACCATCCACCTATGAGCACCCCCACTGCAATTGTTGCTATCCCCACATAGAGCAGAAGTATTCCAAACCCACGCC
>CAZYPB010000016.1:0-17704 GCA_964649265.1 Microcaldota archaeon | reverse complement strand
TGAATGGGAGTTCAAAGGGGGAGAACAGTACAGTACATATGCAGAGGTTACACTTGAGAATAAAGCAGGGGTGAATCTGAAACTCGCACTGAATGGAACAGAGAACTCAAGAAGTAAGATAATAAGATTCTCTAAATTCAAGGCATCTGGATGCTCTTGGTATGGGGACATAGATGTTACAGATGTAAGTGGAAACCCTGTACCTGTTGAATGGGATGATGAAAACGGATATGGCTATGTTATTATCGGTGCTAATGAGCAGATAACTGTTAAGGGAATTGTAAGCGGATCAGAAGATAAGAGATACGAATGTGGTGGATACGTCAATGACTGGTACAGTTGGTACGTTTATTTCCAGACTGCTCAGGATATGTACGAAGTAAACCACGCTGAAAGCGGAACAATTACTGGGAAATACGCCTAGCGCACTCTTTTTATTCATAGCTATCGTAAAATAAAAGCTGCGCGGGGGTACCTGAGCACGGTCAAAAGGGCAGGGGAGTGTATCACTCTGCCAAACTTAAGATCCTGTGCACTAGGTGCTTCGTGGGTTCAAAGTCAATAAAATGATGGAAATCCCACCCCCCGCATCTTTCTTATTTCTAGAGTCCTAGGTTAGCCCTCGTCAATCGACAAAGAAAGGATTGCGCGGCTGGAAATAATCAAACCGCGTAGGAAGTAATAAATACAGTGTTAACTATAGTTGAGGATATGGCTGACGAAGAAAAAAGCAAGAAAGCGGGAGAACTGTTTAAGGAATACGTTAAACGTGGGGATAAACAACAAAGTAAGAGTATCTTAAGCAACCTGGCTTTTGGTTTTGCCATAACACTCATCCCAATCCTCTATCTGATCGCTCTTTTATTCTACGGGGCCGGGGGTTTTAATCCATGCGATGACGAGCATGTGGATCTGAAAACTCCACTATTTTTCGCTTTGCCTCTTTGTGGCTTGCTTGGACTTATATCTGGATTCGGAATATTACGAGAGAATATGTTGGGAGTAATCATCATTTTGCTAGGAGTTTCTCTTTTGATACTCTTCGTACTTTTTCTTGGAGACAATATTGCCTTAGTTACTTGCTCCCCTCCGGAACTATGCACAATGTCAGCAGGAATGATTTGTAGTAGCTTTTATTTATCATCCGCTACGGAAACCCTTGAGATTACTCTACTAAATGGAATGCAGAAAACAATAGTCATAACTAATTTGAGTTGCAGCAAAGATCCTAACCAATTTGAAGACGTAGAAGACGTTTCCTTGGGACTTGGGAAATCCCAGAAGTTTGAGACTAGTTGTAATGATGAAACCGGAAATCCTTCGGAGTTCGATTACAAGGAACGCTACAGCGGGAAGATAAATGTTCAATACTATTTCCAAGATGAAGGACCAGAAAAATTAAGGAAACTTAGTGGAAATATAGTGGTAAAGGCCGATTAACATACGCCATCGTTCTTGAAGTGCTCGACCACAAGAGGTACGACCGCAAATTCGGATATCGTTCTTAGCAAAACCAGACTCTAGCTTCCCTCTTGCCTTGCACCCCCAAAACCAAGTTTTCCTAAAACAAAATCCTGCATCTGCATGCTTGTTACCAAAACAATCCCCATCAAAATGGAAAGGATAAACAATATCCCAGCGATGTCTCAATCGTCCACTTATTTCACCAATTCACCTATGCTTTCCAAGCAGGACCGCAACTGCAGCCACATGAATTATCTGAGCAACCACAGTTGCACTCATCTATTTTTGGGTAATCCACTGTACTTTTCTTCTGTTTCTTTTCCTTTTTTTCTCTAACCATATAATCACCAGTTAACAATTGTTAAGTATATAATAAATACCCGCAGGTTTCCAAAAGGAAACCCGCAAACCTTTTAAACCCCAACAAGCAACACCTTTTTGAGGTGTTACCATGGGATGCAGACCGGGTGGTACTAAGAAAAAGAAAACAACAAAGAAAAAAACAACAAAAAAGAAGAAAAAGAAATAATCAAAAACTTCTATCTATTTTCATTCTCTTTTTTTATTAACTCCGTTTACAATACTTTTTTTAATGAACCCACCAAATTACAAGTGAGGTGGAATTATGACGAAGAAGGGAAGCGTAATGAAATGCGCCACATGCGGGGTTATGGTGGAATGTGTAGAAGGATGCGGATGCAGGACCTCGCAACTTGTGTGCTGTGGTTCAAAGATGAAAAAATCCAAGAAGAAAAAAGTTACAAAGAAAAAAACAACAAAAAAGAAGAAAAAGAGATAATCACTCTGGCTTTTTTGTGAAAAGTGAAAGTATTGCTGCAACCCCAACCAGCCCCGCAAGTATTGTGAACGGAAGCACATAGTCACCAACAGTTAGTTCTCCGGTTGCTTTTTCTGCCGCATCAAGGATGTATGCCATTAACTGCGGACCCAATATTCCCCCAAAACCATAGGCAGTAAACATCATCCCGTAGTTGACTCCCATATGTTTTGTTCCAAAGAAATCTGCAGTTGATGAAGGGAACAATGAGAAGTTTGATCCGAAACACAGCCCTATAAGTGCCATCCAAACAAACAATACCCAGGGCGATATGTTGCTTACCATAACCACCGTTAATAGAAGGACTGTCTGAAGTCCAAACACAACAAGCATTGTTTTCGTTCTTCCGAACCTATCTGAAAACCAACCTGCGAATATCCTTCCTCCGCCATTGAAAACCGCAAGTCCTCCAACGGCATATGCTGCAAGAGAGAATGCAGAGTCAGTATCCATCCCATGAACTGAAGTGAATGAGAGTTTTGCGAATGTTGCAAGGTTCCCTATAACCATAAGGCCTGCAGCCGCAGAGAAAGAGAACATAATCCAAAGCATCCAGAATTGTGACATTCCAAGCATCTTTCTTGGACCTATCTCTTTCTTATCATCCGCAATGCCGCTCTTTTTTTCTTTGGGTGGATTCTTTAGTAAAAGCGATCCACCCCCCACAACCACTGCGAAAACAACCCCAAGAACTATGAAAGTCTGGTTTATCCCCTGTGATATTATAAGCTCCTTTGCAACCGGAGCAAGAAGAAGGGAGCCGAAACCAAAACCGAAAACTATTACCCCGCTTACCAGCCCCTTCTTATCCTCGAACCATTTCACCCCCGCAGCTATAGGCGTGCAGTAGGCAAGCCCAACACCAACCCCAACAAGCGCACCGTACGTTATGTATAGTATCAGTGGTGAGTTTGCAAACAAACCAGTTGTTATGAATCCAAGCCCAAGAAGGATTCCACCTAAAAGTGCAACAACTCTGGGACCCCTGCTATCCTGAACAATTCCAGCAGGTATCATCGAGAGAGAGAACATTGCTAGCATAATGGAGAACGCAAGCTGAACCTCAGTTTGACCCCAACCGTATTTTTCCATCAAAGGGCCTGCGAATACACTCCAGGTGTAAGTAACACCAAGCATGAGCATTATGAGAACTCCGCCAGTTACAACAAACCATCCCTGCTTTTCTTTTTCATCCACCAAATCACCAGAGAGAATGTCTTATCGTATGTAAATAATAAATACCATTCACATAACCCTATTTCTTAAGCTGCCCGTAGAAAACCCCAATCAGATAAACCAACGAGATTATGAGAACTATTATCGGGCCAGTTGCAAAATCCAAGAAATAGGAGATTAATAGGCCGCTAATTGTCGAGAAAAGGGTTATCAATGATGCAACAATCATCATCCTCCCAACATTCCTGCTTATTATCTGCGCAGTTGCTGCAGGCATTGTAAGCAGAGCTATCATAAGAACTATTCCAACAAGCCTGATTATTGTAATAACTGTTAGTGCAATAAGGCATAGAAGAACAAGGTAAACAAACCTTACTGGCATGTTCCTAACTTCGGCATATTCTTCATCGAAAACAACTGCAAGAAATGAGTTATACATTAGATAAACTGTAACAAGTATGAGAACATCCAGAATAACTATAAGAGTAAGGTCAAAGGAGCTTACAAGCAGTATGTTACCGAAAAGGTATGTGAAAAGATCGCTCCCATATCCTGGTGTCAGGAACATGAAAACAAGACCTATTGCCATTCCAGTTGCCCATAGAAAACTAAGAAGAATGTCCATCCTATTCTGAGCTTTTTTTCTGAAGAACGAAACAGCACTTGCTGAAAGAAGGCTGAATGCCATTGCACCGAGAAGTGGATTCATTCCCAGGTAATAGCTTATCCCCAAACCCCCGAAAGCAGTATGACCAATACTTCCAGTTATTAACGACATCCTCTTAACAACAATGTATGTGCCCATAACTCCTGCGGCAACCGATGCGAGAAAGGAAACAAGCAGGGCATTCTGGAAGAATTGATAGCCGAGTATTTCCATCATGCGATCTCACACACCTTTTTCATTCTCATGGAATCAAGCCCGTGGTATCTTATTCCATGGCTGTTGCATTTGTTTATGCATGCAACCTCCTTAACATACTTGGAAAGCATATCCAAATTGTGGTCTACAACTGCAATTGCTACAGCTTTATTCAGTTCTTTTAGTATCCCGTAGAAACTCTCCTGCATGCTCATATCAAGATTAGCAAGAGGCTCATCCAGGATTAGAAGCTTAGGTTTATTTGCAAGAGCGCGCGCAACAAAAACCCTCTGCTTTTCCCCGCACGAAAGCTCGTTTAATTTCCTATCTCTGAGATTCCATATCTTAAGAGACCTGAGCGCACCCTCAGCAGCTTTCTTGTCTTTTTTTGAATATTTTTTGAAAACACTATTTCCCAACCTACTTAGCATAACAATTTCCATAACAGTTATGGGAAAATCGAAATCTATGCTCTCAAATTGGGAAAGGTAGCCTATTTCTCTTCTCCCAGCCTTAGGGATTTTGCCAAAGACACGTATCTCCCCAGAATCAGGTTCAAGAATTCCTAGGATCAGCTTTATCAGGGTGGTCTTACCTCCCCCGTTCGGACCTATCACTCCAAGGAAATCATCTTCATATATGGAAAGATTTATTCCATCAAGGAATTCCTTTCCATCGTAGCTGAACGAGACATCCTTTAGGGTGACTATTTCCTTTCTTTCCATGCATTAATGCCTCCGTTCAATTTCTTAAGTTTTTTGAAATGGTGTTCCCCACTTCCCTTAGGTTCTCCATATAGTTTTCAGCAAGTGGGTCTATCCTAACAACAACTCCTTGTATCTCCTCTGCAACTGATTCTGCCATTTCAGTACTGAATTGCTCTTGAACAAATACCACCTTTATGTTCTCATGTTTAGCCTCGTCAATTATATGTTGCAATTGATCTGCTGTGGGGTCCTTTCCCTCATGTTCAATAGCCACCTGTTCCAAACCATAGTTATCTGCAAAGTATCCCCATGCCGGGTGGAATACAATGAATTTTTTTGTTTCCAACTCACCAAGTTTGTCTGCTAACTCTCCATCAAGTGCGTTCAATTCGGCCATGTAATCATCTGCGTTTTTCCTATAAACCGCAGTGTTCTCTGGATTTGCATCCGCAAGTGCTTGGTATACATTTTCTACCTGAATAACAACTGCTTTGGGAGAAAGCCAAATATGTGGGTCAACCCCCTGATGGTCATGTTCGTCCGCATGGTCTTCTTCATGTTCGTGATGCTCTTCTTCACCCAAATACCTTAGAGTAACTCCTTCTGAAGTATCAACTACTTTCATTTCTGGGTTCATTGAAACGAACTCCCCAACATGTGACTTCTCGAATTCTATGTGTCCCACTCTGAAATAGACATCTGCATTTTCCAACCTAACAAGATCCTGCGGGCTTGGATCATATGTTGCAGGACTTGCACCCGGAGGTATCAGAACATATACATTTACATTCTCTCCTCCAACTGCCTTAACAAATTCCTTCTGCGGAAGAATGCTAACAACAACATCTATTTTTCCATCATCATTTTCGGTGCTTGTGCAGCCTGAAAAAAGGATAACTGAAATAAGCAAAAACAAAACCACATAACTCCTCATCTTATCACCACCAAAAAAAGGAAGTTATTAATATTTAAGACTGTTGTTAATAACTTATTTAAGGTGGTATAAAAACAAGTTATTAAGTGATCGTATGGTTATTGTAAGCCTCTCATTGGATAAAGAACTACTATTTGAATTGGATGGATTACAAGATGAACTTGGATTTTCAGGGAGATCTGAGACTGCAAGGGAAGCAATTAAAATGCTCGTATCGGACAATAAAGAAAAATCTAAATTGAGTGGCAGACTAAATTGCGTTTTACTAGTAATACACCAACAGAAATTTGAAAACATAATCTCCAAGATAAAGCATGAGTTCGATGATATTATAACCACTCAGATGCACTCTCACTTGAGCAGTCTCTCAAAACGCCACCGCTGCCTGGAGATATTTGTTTTGGAAGGGGAGGCAGATAAGGTGAAGAGATTATTCAGGAAATTCCAGACAAGTGGAAAGATGGACTACATTAAGCTTGTTGTTGCTTGATTATCTTGCCTTTCCCTGGTTGGCCACTTTGTTCATCGCGCTCCTAATCTTCTCCTGGTCTCCTAGATAGTAATGCTTTATGGGGTTAAGATCGTTGTCAAGTTCGTAAACAAGGGGGACGCCTGTCGGTATATTAAGTGATGAAATCTCATCATCGGATATGCCCTCAAGGTATTTTACAAGAGCCCTGAGGCTGTTGCCATGCGCAGCTATAAGAACCTTCTTTCCACTTTTTATTACAGGTGCTATCTCTTCATGCCAATAGGGAAGAAACCTCTCAACAGTATCCTTTAAACACTCAGCAACAGGAACTTCCCCTTCTTTCAACTCTTTGTATTTGGGATCCTTTCCGGGGTATCTATCATCAGTTTTCTCAAGTTCAGGTGGTCTTACATCATAGCTTCTTCTCCAGATCTGCACTTGTTCTTCACCGTGCTTTGCTGCTGTTTCTGACTTATTAAGACCTTGCAATGCTCCATAATGCCTCTCATTAAGTCTCCATGACCTCTTAACTGGCAACCACATCAGATCCATCTCATCCAACGTTATCCACAGGGTTCTTATTGCTCTCTTCAAAACGGAGGTATAAGCAATATCGAAATCATACCCCTCCTCTTTCAATACCCTTCCTGATTCCTTTGCTTCAGAAACACCTTTTTCGGATAGATCAACATCAGTCCAGCCAGTGAACACGTTCTTCTTGTTCCAAACACTCTCCCCGTGTCTTAGAAGAACCATTTTTATCATCAAACCACCAATGACACTTCTCCAACAAACTATTTATATCAATTGCAGAATAGGGTTACATGGACATAACTAAAGCGACTATACAATTGGTTGTTAGCGGTCTTGCAATACTGATCCCAGCTGCGCTCATCTATTACTACAAAAACAAACACAAGCTGTCCTATACTATTGCCATATACGGCGCAGGTCTTTTCTTCATGGTTCAGACGGTTCATGTCCCATTGGTTGTTTTCACTCAAAAACCCCTTTTCGATTTCGTCAGCAGCTCTTTTAGCGAAACTGGAGCCATTCTGTTTATAGCGTTCTATCTGGCCATACTTGCTGCTCTTTTCGAGGAACCAGCCAGGTATCTTCTGTTCAAGAAATACAACAAATACACGGGGTTAAGTAATGCAAAACTCTTTGGTTTGGGCTGGGGAGGCATGGAATCAATTCTCTTTCTAGGTATTCTGGCAAGTGCCAATTTTTTTGTTGCAACAGCTTTCTTTGAAAGCACAGACCTTGATTCCTATTCCAAAATCCTCATCGAACAGGGATACACGGAGGAAAAGGCAGCTGAAACAGTTGAGTTGATGGAAGCACAGAAACAGTTAATGGAGAATACAAGTCCGTTTCTCCCCATCGTTGCGCTTTTCGAAAGAGCCGTTGCAATGACCTTTCATTTCTGCGCTTCAATCCTTGTTATGCTCTCTGTGTTGAACGGCAATAGGAAATGGTTCTACGCGGCATTCTTGGGACATTTTGTTTTAGACTTCATTGTAGTTCTGTTGGCTTACTTTGGGCTTGACATTTTCTTCTTGGAAGCAGCAACAGCAATGATGGTCCTCGGCTTTGTCTATTATACTGGAAGAGAACTTGGCGGAAAAGAGAAACTTCTCAAGTGAAGCACCGAAAAATATTTATACATGGTGTTTATATCATATTAACTGTTAATATGGTATTGACACTTGGAGGTGGTTTAAATGAAAGACATAGGCACTTGGAAAAAGATGAGAAACATCCAGGAGGAGATGGACAGGGTGTTTGAGGATTTCTTTTCCCCGCCAATGCTGTTACCCACAAGGCATCTCCTTCCAAACAAAGGAAACGAACTTGCAACTAGAGAGCAGTCCCTGTTTAGGGCAAATGTTGATCTATACGAGACAGACAAGGAAATAGTTGCCGAGTTTGACCTGCCCGGGGTTGACAAAAAAGACATACAGCTTGAGATAGGGGATGATTCGCTTGAGGTAAAGGTTGAGAAAAAGCACGAGCGCGAGGAAAAAAAGAAAGACTCCTACATAACTGAGAGGTCGTTCTCGGGCTATTACAGGTGCCTCCCTCTTCCTAAATATGCTAAAGGAGAAGGGGTTAAAGCAGAGTATAAAAGCGGGGTCCTCAAGGTGACCATACCAACGGGGGAAGACAAAAAGAAACCAAAGAAGATAGAGGTCGACTGATCTCCCTTTTTTCTTTTTTATACTCTCTCATGAAACACGGCTATATACCCCCAATCCCATACTCAACTATTGCCCAGGCCGCACTAAGGGGGAGCGTAAGGTAAGGGAAACCATACGTTCTGTGCGTTATCAGGTTGAACGGAAGAACCCATATCGGAGACACACGCCTATCAATTTTATAATAACTACTGCTTGGGTTTAAACACAATTGAAATAGAGTTTACGCAGTGCCTCGTGTTTTTATCTGTCATCTTCTCCCCTTTGAAAACATGTCCCAGATGGGCACTGCATTTTGCACACACTATCTCTGTCCTTACCCCGTCTGCATCAGGAACCCTCTTCACAGCTCCCTCAAACTCATCATCAAAGCTCGGCCAACCACAGCCTGATTCAAACTTATCTTTGGATCTATAGAGAAGAGCACCGCACCTCTTGCAGGTATATTCCCCGCTCTCAAAGTGGTTCCAATATTGTCCTGTGAACGGCTTCTCAGTCCCCTTATGGACAATCACATCCTCTTCTTCCTTAGTCAATTTTTTGATAAGTCGACAACTAATTAATATGAAAAACCAAATAATAACCTATGGACCCTTCGGATATGACTTACAATGAATTAAACAGAAGATGGAAGTCCACTTGCAAGATTCTATTTGGAAGGGAGGTTGGAGACCTCTCGCAGTTTGAGGATTGGCTTTCAAAAGGAAGGCAGCAGACTTGCGAGGCAAAATCATTTCTCTCAGGAAAGCCAGTTTCATTGATGCTGCCCTATTACTCACCAGATTCAAGAAAGATTTCCCTTGACGAGGTGGACATGGACAAAGCTTTTACTCCGTTGAACATCAACGAGATAAAGGACATAGATTCCATAGTCGAGGCAGTGCAGGAGAGGGTTGCATACACTGGCAACATGCATCTTGGGAACTCAAAATTTATTGAAGAGAGCACGGATATTATAGAATGCTTCTACGTATATCGCTCAGCCCAGATTACCTATTCCAAGTACGTTGCACATGGCTATTGTATGGAGTATGCTGACAGTGTTTTCGGTTCCATGCACCATGGAAACTGCAGCCAATCAATGAGATTTGCCAATGCGGATTTTCTCAGAAGATGTCTTGAGCTCTACACTGCTGAGGAATGCTCGGGGTGTTACTATTCCCATAACATATACAACTCAAGGGACTGCATGTTCTGTTTTAATGTGCGGAACATGGCACAGTCAATAGGCAATCTAAAATTACCAAGGGATAAGTACATCTCAATCAGAAACAAACTGGTTTCTGAAATGGCCGATCAACTGGAGAGGGAGAAAGAGCTTCCAAATCTGATGGAACTCACTGGAGGTTCTCCCCCAGATCAGAAAATAATTGAACGCGCAAGGAAGGGGTTCAGTAAGGTACCCCTGAAACCAACCTCCACTGATCCCATGGAAAAGGCATTCACAAATACAAAAAAGGTTATCCTTGGCACCGAGGCGGTGAAGATGGACGAATGCGGCGAATGGCTCTCTGAATTCATCCGCCATTACGAACAAGGCAAATCAGTTGTCAGCGGAGACGACCTGGAGATATTTGAATACGGCTTCTATTCATTTCTCCCAAGAGATAGGCTTGTTACTGAAGAAGAGGCGGAGTATCTAGGGCGCATTCTTGCTGTACAGCCAACCACAGTGGATGATCTTTCATTTGGTAATTCAGACAAGCTATTCGGAGATTTGGCCTTCTTCCGAATAGGAATAGATTACGGGGAAATATCAAATGTCCCGAAATGCCAGGTTACAATAAGCTCCACAAACTGCTACAGGAGTTTTCTAAACATCTACTCAAAAAATTCAGCATACAACTATTATCTACACGAATCTGATTCGGTTTTTGGTTGCAACGCAGTTCGCAAGGCAAGTTTCATCCTGCGCTGCTATTCTTCAGCACGTCTTAGCAGATGCTTTGAGGTCGATTCAAGCAGGGACTGTACTGATGCATACTATTGCCACAACTGCGAGAATGTAAAGAATTCAATGTTCTGTTTTAATGTCAAGAATAGAAGAAATGCAATTGGCAATGCGGAGCTTCCAAGGGAAACTTACCAGAAGATAAAAGCAGCTGTTGTTGAGCAATTGAGAAATGAGTTCGAGAGTAACAAGTCGATAAAACTGAATATATTCAATTTACTAGAGAAATGAGAACACAAAGCTATTTCTTCACTAAACCAAAGAGCTTGTTCTTTTCAGTCATTCCTATGAAATTCCCAAGGCTTTTTCTAAAAGCATCCTCTGAATGGTCCCGCTGACTTTCTATATAAGCAATTCTTATTCTCTTATAACTCTCTGGGAATTTCTGAAAATTCTCCCAGGCAACCTTGTTACTCTTAAGTTCTTTTAGAATATCTTTTGAAATCTTAACTTTCCCATGATCCAATTCCGCTCTGTAGGCATGTGCCACTGCACCCATGCCAGCTTTGGTCATCTTCCCGGATTCAATAAGCCCCCTTATTCTCTCTTTGTTCATTTGGGAGAGCTCACTGTTTGGTCTTCTAGGAGAAAATCTCTGGGCAAACCTTTCAGAATCAATTCTCTTTACGGTGCTATCTATCCAACCATAGCAAAGAGCCTCCTCAACCGCATCATTGTATGGAATCCTGGGCTTGCCTGAAGATTTTTTGTAATAGATGAGCCAGATTTCCTTTTCTTTCGGGTGGTTTTTCGACAGCCATTTACGCCACTCCTTTCTGTTCTTGAAATAAACAGATCTCTCAATCTTCATTTAATCACTTTTGCTCCACAACCAAAGCAAGTTAGATCATGGCAACTAACAGTTTCTCCGCACTTGCAGGTCCATTTTTTATTTTCCCTCTGCAAGAGTTTTCTAACCCCATTTTTCTTAATTAACAGTAAGTTATCGATCATACTCATGCGGTACTTTCCCACGTATCTCTTATCCAGTTGTTTTAGTCTTCTACAGGGAAATTTCTCACATTCAAAACAGAAGCCTGTTTTACTTTTCTTTATTTCCTCGCAATTCTTTATAGTACATCTAATACATGAAACTGGTTTTCCCTTATCATCTTCCCTACAGCCAATACACTTATTCTTATCTCTTAAATACGCTTTGCAAATCCCGCAGTTCATTCCACAGGGCGCAATCAGTTTTGCTTTCATCAGATTACCTTATAATGCAAGTGCAATTGCCCATTTGTCAGTTTTAATAAGAATTCCAGTTAGTGGCAGTTTCGATTATTTTACCTACTAGTTTATACTATAAGCTGTACATAATGTATTCATGAGTTCAGAAGAAAAGAAGTCACTCCTAGAAGCATGGGATAACCATATCCATTGGATAGCCTGCCAGCAGAAGAACTTGCGTTTCAGTTCTGTTGCAGAAGCGGATTTCTGCGATACATTTCGAAAGGGCATTCTAGCCCACAAGGGCCTTACTAAGAAAGAAAAGCTTGAGGTCTGTGCATACACAAAACTCTAGATTTTAGGTTATTTCTCTATCTGATAACCTGCATCAACCCATGCGTTGTAATTGCCCTTAAGTCTGTAGACTTTTGTGAAGCCTGCATCAATCAGCTTCTGTGCTCCCAGTATTGCCGCTGAATCAACATGGCAGTAAACGAGATATGGTTTGTTTTTATCAAGAGTCGGTATTGCTCTATCCAAAGAACCATCGCCAACATAATGGTTAACTGCTCTGGGAAGATGTCCCTCTGCATATTTTGGAGACACATCTATGATCACCAGTTCCGGAGTACCATCTATCAGTTCCTTTGCTTCCGCAGGAGTAATGTCCATGTACGATCCGGAGCTCTCCTGCTCTGAATTATCCCCAGTCATTACTGGCCCTGTCTGTTCCGCGGAGGTTTGATCCACCGTGTTCCCTGTGCATCCAAAAAACAATAATGCCAGAGCCAAAACAAGTAAAACTTTAGTCATAATAATCACTTAATTAACAATTGTTAACAAAACATATAAACCTTTGCATAATACTCCATGGGAATGTTATAAGTCAGTCCGCTTGGTTGAAATTTCTTGGCCTGACGCTCGAACCGGGGAGTGTTTCCGCGGAATTACTTTTTTCGATAGCCGAACATCTTATCATAAGTCGGATGGTCGACAATATTGAGCACGAACGCAACAACTTCGATATTGTTTCCCTCCAAAGAATAAAGCATTCTCCAATAACCTGTCAAACTCACCCCGAAGAGATTCGAAACGTCAAGATCTTTCGGAATCAGGTTGTGCGGAACCTTATCGCCATACGTCGGGTTCTCCTTTATCAGCTCAACTTTCTGCAATATGGATTTCAAGAGCTGCATTTCATCCGAATTAGTTTCGCCTTTAGTTTTTTGTTCGCCAACGACTTTGTTAAGCCTCTCAAACTCTTCCTTAGCCTGACCCTTCAAAATAACCCTAACAAGGCGTTTATCTGTCATACTTCCAACCCGCCCATTTTGAGTTTTTCAAGTTCAGTCGGAGGCCTATAAATCCAAACAACACCTTTGGTTGCAATCAGAATTTTGCCGCTCTCTTGCAAGTAATCCAGAATCTGTAAGAGCGTTGAATGCATAACTTTCTTCGGAAGCCGGCGCTTCAGCTCTGCAACTTTAATCATTTCCTTTGCCTGTTTAAGCACATCCTCGACCATAAGGACAGTCGCAAGTCTTGGAGAGTGCATTAGTTGCATTTGGCTTGTCATGGCATTATTTATATCAAATAAGTATATAAATATATCTATTGGGTATGAATTTTACAAGATAACATTTGTGTTTGTTGTGAAAGTGCTCTGCCTGACCGACGAAGGCACGTTATTTCCTAGGGAATTAGCGAGTGAATTTTCAATCGTATACAGAATCTCGTTTTCCAACGCGATATAATACGATTTTGTTTTTCTCCACCATATAGAGGATCCGATAAACCCCAAAGCGCACCCTGAAGCGGTTGCTGTGCTCCAGATGCTTGAAGCGCGTTGGATTCTGCAGTATTTTTGAGATAGCTTTCTTGAGTCGTTGTTGAACTGGAGCATCAAGTTTTTTCGCGTCCTTCCTGAACTCGTCCGTGTAGAATAACTTGTACATTCGCTAGGCACCTCATACGAATATCTCGTCAATGCTCTTGGCTTTGTGGAGCCTGGTCTTTTTGGCTGCAATGCGTTTTTCCATTCTGTCGAATTCCGCAATGTCCTGCTCCAGCTCCCTCTGTTCTAGGTCGGTTGCAACCAAACCATATTTATCGTTCAGTTCCAGCAATCCCAGCCTCAACGCCTCTGCTTTCGTTTTCGCTATTCCTTGCCTTAGGGCTTCCTCAATAATCTTTTCCGTGTACCCCTCGAAATGCATACTAATGTTCATAAAATCACATTAAAATTATGTTTAAAACACATATATAAATCTTATTGTATTTCTATACATACATCCTGCTTACGTGAAAGTGCTCTGCCTGACAGCCGAAGGAGAGGGCGTTTCCGCGGAATCTCTTATACAAACCTTTATTAATAAGTTTAATCTTACTATTCTTACGTGACAACATGGATATCGAAATCATAAAAATATCCTCAAGAGGACAGTTCGTACTACCCCTATCATTCCGAAAGCGCTTCGGGATTAAGAGAGGAGAGAAGATGATTCTTGTGGAGGAGAATGGCACGATGGTTCTTCGGCCAGTCAGGCAGATGAAGGAGAGCATGGAAGACGAAATCTACATGATGAGAAGGGCGGCAAAGGCCTGGGCTGAAATCGAGAAGGGCTCTTCCAAAAAGATGGGCATGGCCAAGTTTCTTGAAGAGTTGTCCGCATGGTAAAGAGCGTAGTTTTCACCAATTCTTTTGAGCGTACAATAAAGAAGTTAAAGGACGTTGCGCTCAAGGAAAGGGTCAAACGACAAATAGCGGAAATCATTGAAAAACCCGAAATTGGAAAACCATTAAGATTTCAGAAAAAAGGCGAGAGGGTCGTTCGAGTTCCGCCGTTCAGAATCATCTACGCTTATGAAGGGGACACAATTTATCTCCTAGACTTCGACAAGAGGGACAGGATTTATAGGTAATCTCCGCTAGCTGGAAACTGCGCTTCCTGAACTCCGAAGACACGTTATTTCCTAGGAAATCCGCCTTATCTCTTGCGATTTCAGAGCACCCTTTCTGGATTTGTTTTTGGATAATAAATAGGGGACAGGTCATTTCTGCGGAGATGATACGTCTTTTTTCCTAGGAAACCCGAGAAATGCAGACTATTTCTTAATCGATAAAAATCTAGCGTTGTTTGCCATGGTCACTCCAACGAATTTAATCTCTCTTCTATTTTTCCTGCAAGATCGCGAACGTTTTTCAAATCATTCACAGTTGGCCTTGCTTTAACCTCAACAGCACCAATAATCTCAATTTGGGTGTTGTCAAGCATCCCTGTGAGCGTTCTTGCGGCTGCGGCACCCCAGCCATACGAGCTTAAAACCGCGGCATACTTTATGGGCGGCCTAAGCAGCTTTGCAACATTTACTGCATGTGCAGCAAGCGGATGGACATTTCCGAGTACTGTTGGTGCGCCGATAACAACACAGGCAGAATCGACGAGTTCCCTGGCAACATCGCCCAAGTCCGCATGCTGTAAATCATAAGCATTAACTGCCACTCCCGTTGTCTTCAATTCTTTCTCAAGTTCAACTGCCATCTTTTCCGAGCTGCCCCACATTGATACATAAAGGAGTAAAACTTTCTTTTCAAGTTTGCCAGCAGTCCATTTCTCGTATAATAAAATAATTTTCTCGGGGTTTTTGTAAATAACTCCGTGAGACGGCGCTATCATCTTTATGCCATAATTCCTTAGCTTCATTAAAGCATTTTGACCTGGTTTTCTGAATGGCATCATTATTTCCCCAAAATACCTCTTGGCAGTATTCTCTAGTTTATCTGCATTAACCTCCCAATCATATGTTTTTTCAGAAGAATAATGTTGCCCGAAGAAATCACACGGAAAAAGAATCTCATCCTCAACCAAGTATGTAAAAATCGTTTCGGGCCAGTGGAGCCATGGCGCATCAATGAATTTCAGAGTTTTATCCCCGAGAGAGAGCTCTATTTTTTCATCAACAATAATGAGTCTGTCATCTTTGATGCCATAGTAACCTTTCTCAGTATCAGCGCCAACTTTACCTACGACAAGCTTAGCATTTTTCGCTTTTTCCATAATGAAGGGAATTGCATTCGCATGATCGGGCTCGGCGTGATTCATCACGATGTAATCGAGTTTTTCTATTGGCATTATGCTCTTCAAGTTATTCAAAAGTTCCTCCTCAAAACCAGGATTTACAGTATCAATTAGAGCTGTTTTCTTGCTTCCTCTCACCAAATATGAGTTGTAGGTTGTACCTTCGGGCAATGGTATAAGTGCGTCAAACATCCTCCTTTTCGGGTCCTTTGCGCCGACACTGAAAACATTTTTTGAAATCTCAATGGCCACCATAAAACCACAATAGGACTTCTGGTTCTAACCTTAAAATACTTCTTCTAACCTAGCACAATAGTGCCCAATTGTACATCAACCTATTTAAACAACCTCGAGCACCAGCAGAGGCTTCCGTTCGAGAAGCGGTTAGCGGATGCTGTGGGGAATTATATCAGTCCGTCCGCCAGGTGCCCGTAGCTTGGTCAGAGCAACAGAAGGGCTCGTTTCCTATGAAGCACCATGTTCCTTTTCATATTCCTCAAGTGCTTCTTTCGTTATCTTCCAATTCCGCCCAAATTTCACGGCCCCGATCTTTCCGGTTCTCGCAAGGAGACTTAGATACTCTGCACTGTATCCATTCTTGCTAATTTTCGTCGCATCAGATAAATCTAGGTATTCGCCCGGGTTGTCGCCTAGTGAGTCCAAATAGATATCCAGCGACCGTTCAACTGCCTTCGCCAAAAAATTCGAAAATGGCGTAATGTCTCTCTCCGCCCTCGCTTTTGTTATCGTATTAATGTATTTTTTCCTCTCTGCACGCAGTATTATCACCGGGGGATAACCGTTGCGCATTAAGTAAAGGTTCACTAGAAGGCGCGCTGTTCGGCCGTTGCCATCAATGAAAGGATGAATATCAACAAATTTCTGGTGAACCATTGCAGCTGTTTCTATTGGCTCGCCGCCTTTCGTTTTCAAAAGAGAATAAACCTCCTTGATAAGGGCAGGTACTTTCGCAGGGCTCGGAGGCGTGTGTGTAGTTCCGCTTATTCTTACAGCCCCTCTTCTATAGAAACCGGCGTTTTCATGATCGATTCTATCGAGAATCAGCGCATGAAGATTAAGGACATCAATCTCTTCTATGGAAAGCTTGTTTACGAGCGATTCTACAAAGTCTATTGCCTTGCTGTGGTTTGTCACCTCGAGATGCTCTTTCATGCTTTTTCCGCCAACAGTTATGCCCTCCTCCAGAACGATCTTAGTTTCGCTCAGAGAAAGCGAATTCCCCTCTATTGCGTTTGAGTTGTAAGTCAGTTCCACTCTAGACGTTTCCTGCAGCTTCGCTAGAGATCCCCTGTCAAAAGGCCGGAGCCTGTCCAGCGCGTTTTTTTTCTTAAGTATGCGAGAGTATGTTGCTTCATCGATTGCCATAATTATGTTATATATCGGATAATTTATAAATATTTCTATCCGATACTGTTTTTTTAAATACTGTAGCTTATTTCATATCGGATAAACAAAAAATTTAGAAATACGATATTGTAATGACCACCTGGTGGAAAGTGCTCTGCCTGACCGACGAAGGCACTTATTTCCTAGGAAAAGTGTGCCCAAGAAAACGTTTATCTTGAGGCACACGCACCGCCGTTACATGTGTACCCACGCCCGCATTCAACACGTATGCTGTTCACCTGGTCATCTACGCAGTAATATTCTACGATATATTTCGCATCTCTTGAATCGCAGTAGTCGGAATATCTATTCACTCCGTCGAAAACCACACCACTCACAAGTGTATTCAAACCACCGTCGCTATCGTTACACTGGCCCTGAATTGGTGCACCAACGCATGCACCGTCATCACAAACATAGCCATTTGGGCATGGTGGGTGTGC
>CAZYPB010000015.1:0-21627 GCA_964649265.1 Microcaldota archaeon | reverse complement strand
GTGTGGATGGTTCTGGCTATTGCTTTGTTGAGAGCACACAACCGAGCATAATGACAAACGATCAATCAGAGTATGTTACAGTTGGAAAACTCCAGAGCACTCCGCTAATTACTGGTATTAGCAATGGAACCTCTTTTGAAAGCATAGATGAGGAGTACCAGGATGCAAGAACCTACAAGAGAATATTCGGCTATGCGGAGAACACAGGGGGGGTTATAGACCCACATGATTACTATTTATGGACTGAGCTAGTGAAAAAGTACGGGATGAAAATAGAAAATTAGAGAAAAGGAAAAATAAGGGAAAAAAGAAAAGACTTAACCAAACAGTCCTGCTAATCCCGCAGCTGCCTCTTCCTCGGATTTCTTTTCGTCGCCAGCGTCCTTCTTCTTTTTATCTTCCTTTTTATCTTCTGCTGGTGCCGCTGCTACCGGGGCTGCTGCCACTGGCATTGCTGCTGCCTTAACTGCCTCTTCTATATCCACTCCCTTAAGCGATGCTACAAGTGCCTTTGCCCTTGCTTCTTCAGCCTCTACTCCAGCTGCCTTGAGCACGCTCATCACGTTTGCCTCGTTTATCTCTTTCTTGGCAGAGTGAAGCAACAGAGCTGCGTGTATGTACTCCATATTCACAACCTCCTCTTAATACTAATATTATTCTTTTTTGGCCTCTTCCTTTTCGCTTGCCTCCTCTTTCTTTTCTTCAGAAGGTTCGCTCTTTTCAGGCTTCTCCTCAGCAGGAGCCTCAGGAAGCTGAGACTTCAAACTGCTTGCCTGCATATTTGCTTTTGCAAGCAGCCTGTCTATAACCCCACTGTCGATGATCTCAGCCTCAACACCAAGGTTGAGTGCCTCGTTGTGAGCCTTGCTCACAAGTATCTCCACATTCTGCGGAGTAACGTATGCAATCTCAACTGAAAGGTTAAATGCAGCAGAGTTTGCGCCATTTAGATCAGCCATGAACCTAATTTCATCAATATCAAGCACGCTCTCAGGATAAAGCGTATTCTCCTCAAGAGCAGCTGGAACACTCATCCTTACCTCGAAAGGCATGATGTCGAGTTTTGAAAGTGCCTTTGCAACAGGTGAAGTAATCTTCTCCCCACCTTTCACAACAGTTGAATCATTTGCTATTACAACCTTTCCTCCCTGTATCCTTGCATCAATCTTTCCCATCTTTAGTTCAGAGAGTCCAGGTCCTGGTGGGATATCGGTTTCCCCCTCAGGAACAATAATATCAAAGGGAGCGATTTGCCCTGGTTTTGCAGCGGCCTTCCCCTTGTTCTTCTTAATTATTTTATATAGCTCGAATGGATTCATGTCTGTTATTATTATCCCGGTCGGGCCTTTCATGTGGTCTAGAAGCGGTTTCCCCCTTCCTGATTTTTCGAACGCTCTTGTTATTATGTTGTTTTTTGCAACTGCGAAAGTTGCATTTCCTCTAAGGGCCTTTTTTATTTTCTGGAATTGTTTTGCTGGAAGTTTCTTAAGATCAACCAGTGCTATCACTTTAGCGCCCTTAAGAGCAGCTGCAAGTTTCTCGACAGATTCCTGTTTTTCTTTTAGTACTCTTTCACTTGGCATCTAAAACACCTTCACTGGTTTACCCATTGTAAGTTTAACATACGTGGATTTTACGAACTGACCGCCAACAGCATTGGAGATAATCTCGTAAACATACATTATGTTCTCACTTATCTTCTCAGGCTCCATGTTTTCTGTCCCAACAAGACATGCAAGAACCGGCAGGTACTTACCCTTTGTTTTAATCTTAACCGTTCTCTTTGCTTCCTCGGCAAGCTTATCAATGGTTCCGCCTGCTATAGGCTTTGGGAGCTTGTCCCTTGAACCCATTGTCTGACCAAGGTGCTTACCTATCTGCATCATGAAATTCGGCTGAGCGAAGAAGAGATGGTCTTTCATCAGAGTCTTCAGTTTCGGGCCGTCTTTTGCAAGATCCTCTATATCCTGTTCAGACATAACTAGATCTGCACCAGCTTTCTTTGCGTCAATGGCCATTTTGCCATCTGCAAACACAGCAACCTTCATAGCTTTCCCGGTACCATTGGGAAGAACAACAGAAAGGTTCACTCTCTTATCCTGCTTGCTAAAATCAACACCCGAGAAGTTCATTATGAACTCAACGCTCTGGGTGAACTTCCGTTTCCCTTTTTCCTCGAAACATTTGTTTATTGCTTTAACTATGTCATCTTGCTTCATTTTTCCCCCTCCTGCCTGCGGCAGTACATGCGGGAAAACCAGCACGTAAGATTCTTTTTTATTGCAAAAGATATATAAATATTTTGTTTCCCAATATTACAGTTACGATTTTTGGTGATAGATTGAGTTCTCCTAAAGTACCTTTAGATAATGTGTTAATACCGAAACACGAGATACTGTCTCACGATGAAGAGGAGAAAGTACTAGCTTCTTTTGGTATAACAAAGGAGAATCTTCCCAAGATACGCTCCAATGACCCACAGGTAAAGAAACTAGAGGCTAAACCCGGGAGCGTAGTGAAGATAACTAGGGAAGACTCAACTGGAAAGAACGTATACTACCGCATTGTCATTAAGTGATTTTATGGAGAACGATGGACTATTGAACGCCTACTATAGAGACAACACTCTAGTGCGACAGCACTTAGAGTCGTATAAGAAATTTGTTGAGTTCGGGATACAGGATATTATCGACAAAGTCGGCCAGGTTGAACCAAACATAGAAGGTTACAAACTCAAATTTGGTAGAGTGAGGCTTGAGAAACCCATGATTGTTGAGGCCGACGGTTCAAGGAGGCCCATCTACCCCATGGAGGCAAGGCTAAGGAACCTCACATACGCCGCACCTGTTTTCCTTCAGATAACCCCAGTTATCCACGAGGTAGAGAGAAGGGGATTTAACGAGGTTTTCATAGGAGAGCTTCCAGTTATGGTAAAATCAAAGCTCTGTCACCTTGATGGGATGAACAAGGATGAGCTCATAGATGCAGGAGAGGATCCATACGACCCTGCTGGTTACTTTATAATAAATGGAAGTGAGAGAGTTCTTGTTTCAATTGAAGACCTTGCACCAAATAGGATAATGGTTTCACAGGAAAAGGATGGGGCCATTATTTCTTCGAAGGTTTTCTCAACACGCTTCGGCTTCAGGGCAAGGTGTGTTGTTGACAGAACAAATGAGGGGTTGTTGTCAGTAACATTCCCGGCAGCTCCTTCTAACCTTGATCTTATAAACGTGCTCCGGGCACTCGGTTTAACAAAGGATTCTGAGATTCTGAATGCATTCCTAAGTGACCCAGTTATAAAGAACGACATACTCCTTAATCTAGAGGTTGACTCAGCTAAGGAATCATCCGAGGCAATGGAGAGAATAGGGAAGAAAGCAGCACCCGGGCAGGCGAAGGAGTACAGGGAGAAGAGAGCTGAGATACTCATAGATACTTATCTTTTGCCCCACATAGGGGTTGAGCATAAGGACAGGATAGCAAAGGCGTACTATTTATGTAAGATGGCTGAAAGAGCGATAGAGGTTGCACACAAGCGGATTGCCCAGGATGACAAAGATCACTACATGAACAAGAGGATTAAGCTTGCAGGAAACCTAATGGAAGAGCTTTTCAGATATGCATTCCAATTCCTTGTAAAAGACATAACATATCAGGTTGAGAGGGCTGCGGCAAGAGGAAGAAGGCTTGTTGTGCAGACACTTGTAAGGCCTGATGCACTTAGTGAGAGGATCAGATATTCAATGGCAACTGGAAACTGGATAGCTGGCCAGACGGGAGTTTCACAGCTTCTGGACAGGACAAACTTCCTTTCATCAACTTCACACTTGAGACGGATAATATCTCCACTGAGCAGGAAACATCCACACTTCAAAGCAAGAGACCTTCATGGAACACACTGGGGGAAACTATGCCCCAACGAATCTCCGGAAGGACCATCATGTGCACTTGTGAAAAACATGGCACTGCTTTGCGAGATCTCAACTGGAGAGGAAGAGCGAACAATAGAGGAATACTTGAAAAAGATGGATGTTAAGTTCGAAAAATAGGTTGTGGTCGCATGGCAAAAAACGATAAAAATGAGGCTCCAAAAGATAAGACTGCAGTATATCTTAATGGTAGGCTTCTTGGATTCCACACTGAGGGAGGCGAACTCGTAAAGGCACTGAGGAAAAGCCGAAGAGACGGAGACCTCCCGTACCAAGCTAATTTTGCTTACAATAGAAAAACATCAGAGCTATACATAAACACTGACAGTGGAAGAGCAAGGAGACCCTATGTCGTTGTGGAGGGAGGGAAGTCAAGGTACACCCTGGAATTAAAAGAGAAAGTAATGAACAATGAGATAGCATGGGATGAACTAGTGAAGAGTGGAGTAATAGAATACCTTGATGCAGAAGAAGAGGATGAGGGAGCGCTTGTTGCCCCATCAGAAGATCTGATAACACCTGACTCAACTCACCTTGAGATCGACCCAGTATCCATAACTGGGGTAACAGTTTCTCAGCTTCCTTTCCCGGAGTACAACTCATCCCCGAGGATTACCATGGCATGCGCCATGAGCAAACAATCTCTCGGGTTGTATGCAAGTAACTATAACATAAGGATGGACTCAAGAGCCCACTTCCTTTTCTACCCTCAGAAACCGCTTGTACAATCAAGGCCATATGGATTCCTTAGATTCTCAGAAAGGCCTGCAGGGCAGAACCTTGTTATCGCAATAACAAGCTACTATGGATACAATATGGGTGACGCAGTAGTGATAAACAAGAACGCAATTGACAGGGGAATGGGAAGATCTGTTTTCTATAAAACATATGAGAGCGAGGAAAGGAGATACCCCGGAGGACAGAAAGATAAGTTCGAGGTTCCGAACCCAACTGTTTCAGGATACAGGGACGAGGTTGTTTACAGACACCTTGGTGAAGACGGAGTGATAGTCCCGAATGTTGAGGTTGGTTCAAAGGATGTGCTCATAGGGAAAACATCACCGCCCCGATTTCTTGAGGAGATATCCGTTTTCGGAATAGCCGAAGAGAAGAAAAGGGAGAACTCGGTTACACTGAAGAGCGGAGAGAAGGGGATAGTTGATTCTGTTCTAATGACTGAAAGCCCGTCAGGGAATAAACTAATAAGAATTAAAGTAAGGGGAGTGAAGATCCCCGAACCCGGAGACAAATTCGCATCAAGACATGGACAGAAAGGAGTGGTAGGACTGCTTGCTGCACAGGAAGATATGCCTTTCACCGCTTCCGGAATTGTTCCAGATATGATCATAAACCCGCATGCTATTCCATCACGTATGACTGCAGGGCATCTACTTGAGATGCTTGGGGGCAGGGCATCCTGCATGAATGGAAAACTCGCTGATGCAACCTCATTTTCAGGACAGAAGGAAAACGAATTCAAAGCTGTTCTCGAACAATATGGTTTCGAGCCCCATGGAAAGGAGACACTCTACGATGGAAAGACAGGGGTTGCAATAGAAACGCAGGTATATGTGGGAGTAATCTATTATCAGAAGCTCCACCATCTTGTTTCAAATAAGATGCATGTAAGGAGCAGAGGTCCTGTTCAGCTTCTCACACACCAGCCCACTGAGGGAAGGGCTAGGGAAGGAGGTCTCAGGTTCGGAGAGATGGAAAGGGACTGCCTCATAGGTTATGGGGCAGCAATGCTTCTTAAGGAGAGGCTTCTTGAGGAATCCGACAAGACAACAGAGATAGTATGTTCTAAGTGTGGTTCAGTTGCAATACACGACCATGTGAAGAACATAGATTACTGTCCTCTCTGCGAAAATGCAGAACTGAGTAAAGTAGAGATAAGCTACGCATTCAAGCTCCTTGTTGACGAGATAAAGGCTATCGGAATATTCCCGAGACTTGTGTTAAAGGATAAGGCGTGATCATATGGCTAATGAACCAGTAGAAAAGATGATTGATAAGATTAAGTTCTCTCTGTTTTCTCCAGAGATGGTGCGAAAGCTTTCTGCAGCAAAGATCTCGATCCCGCATACTTATCATGAGCATGGTTACCCAATAGACGGGGGTCTTGTTGATCAGCGTCTCGGAGTTATAGACCCGGGTCTGAAGTGTAAGACATGCGCAGGGAAGATAAGGACATGTTCTGGTCACTTTGGGCATATTGAGCTCGTAAGGCCAGTAATACACCCTGAATTCGCCAAAATTATTCTCATACTTTTAAAAGCAACATGCAGGTCATGCAACAGGATACTTCTACAAGATAAGCAGCTTGAACAGTTTTCAGAGGCAATAGATGAGAAGACACCCGTACAGGCAATTGAGAAAACAAGAAAGGTTTCTAAATGTCCACAGTGCGATGCAAAGCAGCTGGATGTAAAGCTTGAGAAACCCACAACTTTCCATGAGGGAGAGAGGATGCTTCTTCCTTCAGAGATAAGGGACAGGCTATCAAAAGTACCAGATGGTGATCTTAGATTACTTGGAGTCGATTCAAAGTACGCAAGACCTGAGTGGATGATAATAACAGCACTTCTTGTTCCACCAGTAACAGTAAGGCCTTCAATTACACTTGAGACAGGTGAGAGATCAGAGGATGATCTTACACATAAACTTGTGGACATAATGAGGATAAACCAGCGTCTAGAGGCAAACATAAACGCAGGAGCACCACAGCTTATCATAGAGGATCTGTGGGAACTTCTTCAATATCATGTCACAACATATTTCAATAACGAAACTGCAAACATCCCACCAGCAAGGCATAGGTCCGGAAGGCCATTGAAGACACTTTCACAGAGGCTTAAGGGAAAGGAGGGAAGGTTCAGGTACAACCTCTCAGGTAAGAGGGTTAACTTCTCTGCAAGAACAGTTATCTCTCCAGACCCGAACATCTCAATCGATGAGGTTGGGGTTCCAATGCCAATTGCGAAGGAGCTCTCAATTCCAATAGCAGTAACTGACTGGAATTTTGAGGAATGCAAAAAGCTCTTAACATCAGAAGGATACCCGCAGGCAACATATGTTATAAGGCCTGATGGGAAGAGAAGAAAGGTAACAGAGAAGGTGAAAGAGGAGATACTGGAGTCACTTATCCCTGGGTGTATTGTTGAGAGGCAGCTTACGGATGGGGATATTGTTCTGTTCAACAGGCAGCCTTCACTTCACAGGATCTCGATAATGTGCCATAGGGTAAGGGTTATGGATGGAAAATCATTCAGGATAAACCTTCCAGTGTGCCCTCCATACAATGCTGATTTCGACGGGGATGAGATGAACCTTCACATACCGCAGACTGAGGAGGCAAGAGTGGAGGCAGAGGTGCTTATGAAAGTG
The DNA here is from genome assembly GCA_964649265.1 of Microcaldota archaeon. Classification (GTDB taxonomy): domain Archaea; phylum Micrarchaeota; class Micrarchaeia; order Burarchaeales; family JAKAKT01; genus CAZYPB01. Next base: position 14,308 of record CAZYPB010000015.1, on the reverse strand, counting down.
AGCAAGCAAGTTATCTCCCCAAGGCATGGACACTCAATCATCAAACCACAGGAGGATCATGTGTCTGGAGCATACTACTTAACAAGAGATGAAGCAGTTTTCACGAAAGAGGAAGCATGCCAGATGATGATGATTATACAAAAGAAGGAACTCCCAAAATCAGATGTAAAGGGAGGCAAGTACTCTGGGAAACTCATGTTCTCACAGCTTCTCCCAGATGGGCTTAATATTAAACTCAAATCAAAACTTAATCAGTCAATAGTGATTAAGGATGGGAAACTCATTCAGGGAGCAATTGAGAGCAGGTCATACGAGAATGATATAATTGAACACATTGCAAGGCAATATGGATCTGACGCAGTAAGGGATTTCATTGACTATTCAACAAGACTTGTGCTCTATGTCATAAGCAGGCACGGGTTCTCAGTTGATCTTTCACATTACTCGTTGTCAAAGGATGCGCGAGCAAGGATAACTACTGTTGAGAACGAAGCAAAGGCGGAGATAGACAAGTTTGTTGAGCAGTACAAGAAAAAGACACTGCAGAGATTGCCTGGAAGGTCATTAAAAGAGACACTTGAGGAGAAATCAATGGCAGTTCTCTCGATGGCTAGAACAGAGACAGGTAATGTAATTGAGAAGCATCTGGGATTCGAGAACACTTCAATCCTCATGGCGAAAATAGGGGCAAGGGGAAGCTTGCTAAACGCCATTCAGATGACTGGTATGGTTGGACAACAGGCAGTAAGAGGAAAGAGAATAAGCAGGGGATACAAGGGAAGGACGCTTGTGCATTTCAAGAGAGGGGACCTGAGAGCAGGCTCAAGAGGTTTTGTAACAACGCCATTCAGGCATGGTCTAAGCCCAACAGAATTCTTCTTCCACTCCATGGGGGGAAGGGAATCGCTTGTCAACACAGCCATAAGGACTGCAAGGTCAGGATACATGCAGAGAAGACTTATCAACGCACTGCAGGATATGGTTGCATACGAAGATACTACAGTGCGCGATTCAAGAAAGATTATAGTTCAATTCATATATGGCGGAGATGGAGTGGACCCGATGAGAGGCCGCCACAAATACGAAGAGGTAAAAGACCCCGAGAGGGAATGAGGTTATCATATGGGCAAATCAAAAAGCATTATTGATTCAGGAGAGGCAGTGGGAATAGTAGCTGCCCAATCCATAGGTGAACCGGGAACTCAGATGACAATGAGGACATTCCACTATGCAGGTGTTGCAGAGCAGGTACCTCTTGGTCTTCCAAGGCTCATAGAACTGGTTGATGCAAGAAGAACTCCGAAAAAACCCATGATGGATATCTATCTCACATCTGAATTTGCAAGAAGCGAGAAGAAGGCGAGGCAGCTTGCAGAGGAAATCGAGGAAGTGGATCTGCAGAAAATAGCAGTAATAACAGAGGATTTCACAACAAAGTGCGTTAATATTAAGGTTGACGAAAGCATTATTAAAGAGAAGGCTCTAACAGTAGGAGACGTCGCAAAGAAGATTAGGGCATCAACAACTGGAAAGGTTGAGACAAACCGCGGCACAATAACAATCAAGTTCAAGACATCTCTTCGCTCAATAAGAAGGATGATAAACAAGCTAAAGGAACTTCACATAAAGGGAGTGAAGAACATCAAGAGGGCAGTTGTTATTACAACTAAGACAGACAGGTTCATAAGAACAGGAGGAACTAACCTCGTAGACGTGATTGTGCAGGATGGGGTTGACTCAAAGAGGACATATACAAACGATGTAAAGGAAGTAGAAAAGGTATTTGGGATAGAAGCTGCACGAAACGCAATTATACGGGAAATCGAGGAGGTCATGGACTCTCAGAACCTTAAGATCGACATAAGACACATAATGCTTCTGGCTGATGCAATGACCATGGATGGATCAATAAAATCTGTGGGGAGGCACGGCCTTTCAGGACAGAAAGCAGGAATACTCGCAAGAGCTGCTTTCGAAGAAACGATTAAACACCTTATCGCAGCATCAATAAAGGCGGATGAGGATAATCTCATAGGGGTCACCGAAAACATCATAATCGGACAAACGATTCCCGTGGGAACAGGTAATGTTAAACTTATAATAAAGAGATAAGGAAGTGTTACGATGGACGTTGAAAAAGCAATAAGAATGGCCGTTGATACTGGGAAAGTAAAATTCGGTTCCAGGAACACCCTAAAGAGTGCAATCTCAGGAGACTCGAAGATGATAATAATCTCGAACAACTGCCCGAGAAAAACTAGGGAAGACATTGAGAAGAACTCTAAACTCTCAAAAGTCTATCTTCTCACATATACTGGAACTTCGCTTGAGCTCGGTTCCCTGTGTGGGAAACCATTCCCTGTGAGTTCAATGGCAATTACGGATGCAGGTAACTCGAACATACTCGAACTAACAGAAAAGGCTGATTAATTGAAACTAACTAACGACGAAATAAAAACGATCTCTATGTTCGAGAAAATGACGGGCGCTGTTGCGACCGATTGCATAATAAATGAGAACGGCGTTGTTTTCATTGTCAGGGAAGGAGACGTCGGCCGGGCAATAGGAAAGAACGGAAGCACGATAAACAGAATACGGTCTGCTTTCGGAAAACAGGTTAATGTTGTTGAAAATGCACCAGATCTTGAGGCATTTATAATCAACATATTCTCATCAATTGAGATATTGAATGTGGATGTTAAGGGACAAGATAAACCCACGGCGATTGTTCGCATAAATGCAAAGGACCGCGGCAGCGCAATCGGCCGAAACGGAGACAGGATAAAGATGGCACGAATGCTTGTTCAAAGGCATTTTGATGCCGATATTAAGCTTATAACAGAGGGATGATTATGGGAAGAGGAGAATTCAGCGGAAGAGATCTTCTGCGCAGACGAAAAAAGCAGAGGTGGCTGAAAAAAACCTGGAAGAGGAAGAAGCTCAAGCTAAAGGACAAGTACGACCCACTTGAGGGATCACCCCAAGGGAAAGGCGTTGTTCTCGAGAAAAAAGCACTTGAGCAGAAGCAGCCGCACTCAGGTCTTATTAAATGTGTTCGCGTACAGCTTGTCCGAAATGGAAAACTGATCACAGCATTCGTTCCAAGAGACGGAGCGATCAACCAGATAGATGAACACGACGAGGTAACAGTTGAGGGACTCGGAGGTTCTCAGAGAGGACAGATGGGTTCAATCCCGGGAGTTAGGCACAAGGTTGTTGCTGTGAATGGAGTGGACCTTCAGATGCTCAGAAAGGGCAAGAAGGATAAACCTAAGAGGTAGATGACATGGTTAAGCTTTTTGATAAATATGATTTCTCGGAGGTTACATGTAATGATCCAAGCCTCAGGAGATATGTTTGTCTCGACCCAGTTAGGGTGCCTCACTCATATGGTAGGCATGCGAAAAAGCAGTTCGGCAAGAAGGATGTGAATGTTGTCGAGAGGCTTATAAACAAGCTTATGAGGGGAGGGACTGGAGAGAAAGCAGGTGGTAAGGTAATTCGAACTCATGGCTCTCTCCAGGGGAAGAAGTTCAAGGCAATAAAGATCGTTAAGGATGCTTTCGATGAGATAGCAAACAAAACAAAGAAGAATCCAATTCAGGTTCTTGTTGATGCCCTGCAGAACACTGCACCGAGGGAGGACACAACCCGCGTACAATATGGGGGAGTCTCCTATCAGGTTGCAGTTGATGTTAGTGCAGAGAGAAGACTGGATATGGCTCTTAGAAACATTGCAATGGCAAGTATCATTGGTACATTCAACAAAAAGAAGACATTCGCAAGTGCACTTGCAGATGAGATAATTCTGGCTGCGAAAGGTGATGTCTCTAGTTATGCAATAAAGAAGCGTGATCAGACTGAGAGGATGGCACGGGGAGCACGATAGATCTAGGAACATCCATCATATTAGAACTAGAATATAATTGAGACGGTGATTTAGGTGGTAAGGAAAGAGTATGTTGTTAAGGAAGTACAAAAACTTATGTATAACCAAATGTATGTGCGAAACATGGCAATTGTTGCCCATGTAGATCATGGAAAGACAACTCTTACTGACTCTCTTGTTGCAAGAGCAGGCCTTATGAGCAAGGACCTTGCAGGGCAGCAGCTCGTTATGGACTTTGATGAGCAGGAGCAGGCAAGGGGAATCACAATCCAGTCTGCTTACATATCACTTGGTTTCCAGTATGATGGAAAAGACTACCTAATAAATCTCATAGACACCCCCGGACACGTTGACTTCGGGGGCCATGTGACCAGGGCAATGAGGGCAGTTGATGGAGTGGTTGTTGTAATAGATGCCGTTGAGGGAATTATGCCTCAGACAGAAACAGTTCTAAGGCAGTCACTTAAGGAGAAAGCAAAACCATGCCTCTTTGTTAACAAAGTAGATAGGCTCATAAATGAGCTCAAAGTAACTCCCGAGGAGATGCAGGCAAAACTAATGAAAATCATAGCTGGAGTAAACAAGCTTATACAGCAATTCGCCCCAGAGGAATTCAAAGCAGATTGGCTTATCTCACCTGAAAAGGGAAATGTTGCTTTTGGAAGTGCATACAACAGATGGGCCATAAATGTCCCTCACATGAAGAAAACAGGAGTCACGTTCAAGGATCTCTATGAATTCTGTGAGAAGAGAGAGCACAAAGTACTCATTGAGAAAGCACCCATAGATGATATTATACTGGAGATGGCAGTAACACATCTTCCAGACCCAAAGATATCTCAGAGATACAGGATACCTGTTATCTGGAAAGGGGATCCAGAGACACCTGAAGGAAAATCAATGATTGCAGCTGACAAAAATGGAAAGGCATGTGTTGTTGTTTTCGGTATCTCAGTTGACCCACACGCAGGAGAAGTTGCAATTGGAAGGGTGTTTTCAGGAACAGTTAAGAAAGGAACAACCATGTTTGTATCATCAAAGCAGAAAGAAGAGAGCGTTCAGCAGGTTAGCGTTTATATGGGCCCAGACAGGGTTATGGTTGATGAGGTTCCGGCTGGAAACATTGTTGCAATGATAGGGTTGCACGATCTGTATGTGGGAGAGACTCTTAGTGAATCAAAGATAGAGCCTTTTGAGCAGATAAAGCACTACTCAGAACCAGTTGTAACAAAATCCATCGAAGCGAAGAACACAAAAGACCTGAGCAAACTAATCCAAGTTCTAAGGGATATAGCAAAGGAGGACCCGACAGTAAAGATAGAGCTTGATCCAGAGACAGGTGAGAACATTATTTCAGGTATGGGAGAGCTTCACCTTGAGATCATAGAGTACAAGATAAAGAAGGAGAGAAAGGTTGATATAGTAACCTCTAAACCTATTGTCGTTTACAGGGAGACAATAAAGAACGGCTATGGTCCATTGGAGGGGAAGTCACCCAACAAACACACAAAATTCAAGATTGAGGTACACCCAATACAGGAAGAGATACTCCAGCTGTTCAGAGAGGGAGCTATTCCCGATGGAAAACCCAAGGGAAAACAACATGTGGAACTTCTTGTTGAGAAAGGGATGGAAAGGCAGGAGGCAAAGAACCTCAAATATGTGTTTAACCAGTGCATGTTTGTTGACTCAACAAAGGGAGTTCAGTACCTAAACGAGATAATGGAACTTCTTTTACAGGGATTTGAAGAGGCAATGAAATTAGGTCCACTTGCAAAAGAGAAAGTGACAGGAGTAAAAGTAAAACTAACGGATGCAACAATCCACGAGGATCCTGTCCACAGAGGACCAGCTCAGATAATACCTGCAATAAGGAGACCGATATATGCAGCAATGCTTATCAGCGGTGTTAATCTCCTAGAGCCAAAGCAGAAGCTCTTTGTTCAGGCGCCCCAGGAATACATGAGTGACATCATAAATCAGATTCAGGGAAGAAGGGGGGTTGTAGAGAGCATAGAACAGGAGGGAGAGATCGTTTCAGTGAAATCGAAGGTTCCAGTTGCTGATATGTTTGGTTTTGCCAACGACATAAGAAGTGCAACCCAGGGAAGGGCAACATGGTATCACGAGTATTTTGGTTATGAGTCAATACCAAAGGATCTCCAGAACAAGATAGTGAGAGAAATAAGAACAAGAAAAGGAGACCCGCCAGACCCACCTGATCCAAAGATCTTCCTAGATTAGGCACTTTCTTTTTCCTCTTCCTTTTTCAGTATTTTTAGGTAATGCTGTGCAGTGGTAACGGTCATGTTAAGTGCCAGAAAAGCCGTTCTCCTAACTGATTGGTCATTGTCTGTCCCAAGAACCATTAGTATCTCATCAGCCCAGCTCTGCATCTCTGGGAAATGTACTCTCATCTGCCCCGCCCCAAGTGCAGCCTGAATCCTCTCTTTATAATCGTTATCATTGGCCATCTGTTCAAGCAATCTCATCGTCTCATTCTTTGGTATGGGTTTACCAACAGGCCTTACATATGTTCCCTCATATTCAAGAGTGGAAAGAAGTAGTTTTCTCCATTCACTCGCCTTATCAACCCTGCTTCCAACTCCTTTTTTTGAAAGGAATTCCTTACGGTTGTTGTTTCTCTGGACACTTCGTTCATAAATTTGTTTTTTCAGTTTTACTTCTGACATCAGTTATATTGCACTTTAAGCATAATTAATTGTTAGCATATAAAAAATCTGTATTATTCTCATATATCTTAAGAAAACACAGATATCTGCAGAAACACTCTTTACCAATCGTATTTGACTGTTACTTCCCCTTGGATCTGCTTTTCTGCTCTCTCACTGGGTCTTATTATCTTTGGAACCATTCCTGTAAAAACCCTGCCGCAAGAGGGGCATTCATGGGAGTTTACCTCTCCTGATTCAATTAGATGCCCAAGTTCTGGATTCTTCTCAAGATTAATAACAATATACATCTTTGCTTCAAATTCGCTCCCGCATGTGCATTTCAGATTCCGTATTGTATGGCTTGTCATCGGGAATAATATATGGTGGAACGCATATTTAAAGGGATAGGCTCATTTCTTTGAGGCATAGTTGTATACTTTAGCGACAATGAACCCTGCCAAAAATCCATCGAAAAGACCCCAGAGCAAACCGATAAAAGCTCCCTGCGGAGTTGCTTCAAAACCTACGTATAGGTCCCCCATCACTCTTACAAATTCTCCGCCCCAAGGCTGTCCGCCAACATCAACGAACATGGCTCCGAATGCAGTTGATACAAGAAGAAGAGACCAGGCTATTGCGCCAGCAATTCCCAGTTTAATGGAATCAAGTTTTCCCATAATCTCACTTCCAAGCAGGCATTTCATTCATATGTTCATCAACATGCTTCTCCGCGTCTTCCCGTGTTTTAGCCAGTGATTTCATATAATGCCGTATCATATCCTCCCTTACCTCTTCTCTATCTTTAAGCTTCCCTTTATCATCTGTGCAATGAACACAATACTTGTTGTCCTTTATCTTTCCGCCACGCACTTCATGATGCATCATCGGCATCCCGCAGCTTTCGCATTTATCAACCATGCCACCACCGTTTATTTGAAGTCTTCAAATACATTTAAAGGTTGCTAAACGAAACATATATAAACATATGCGCATTTATGAATATATATGAAAGAGGAAGTTATTTTCAAAGCACTTGCAGATCCTGTGAGAATCCGTTTGATTGAGAGCATAGCAAAAAGGAAAGGATGTGTTAAGATCCTCGGACAGGAGCTAAAAAAAAGACAGCCAAACGTATCTCAGCACCTAAGGATTCTAAGGATGGCGGGTATAGTGAAGCCTAAGAGAAATGGAAAAGAAGTATTTTACTGTCTCCAGGATAAACGTGTGCTTAGATTAATAGAGGCTGCAAGGAGGTTGGATTTACATGATCGATCCAGAGCTTGATGAATTAAGAAGAAAAAGAATTATGGAACTAGAAGAAAATTTAAGAAAAAAGGAGATGATGAAAATGCCCGAAGATAGGAAAGTTATGGTGTATTCAACACCAACATGCCCATATTGCCACATGGCAAAGGACTACCTTAAGGAAAAGAAGATATCCTTTGTTGATATAGATGTTGCATCAGACCCAAGTAAAGCGCAGGAGATGATGGATAAATCCGGTCAGATGGGTGTGCCCGTGATAGATATCAATGGAAAGATTATCGTAGGTTTCAACAGGGAAGCCATCGATACTGCTCTTTCCAGCTGAGGGGGCAGAACAAGATTTTTAAATGTCACGTGATTAACCTGTGTGTTGCGGTATGGATGATAAAGGAAAGAATATAGTAAAGAGAAAGCTTCGCAAATGGGGAAACCCTCGTTTAACTAAAGATCAGTTAAAGGAGCTTAGAGAATCCATTGCGCAGGATACCGGACACAATAAGTATGCTTCTTTTAAAAATCTAAGGAAATGGGTGGCACAGGTGAAAAAGGAGATGAAAAAAGAGGATTCTGCAACGAAAAAAACAAAAACAAAAAAGTCAGATTCGACAACATCGAAAAAGGAAGTGGCTGCAACTATGGCACTGATAAGCGACAAGGTATTTATCCAGACAATAGGCTATGAGATAGCGGCAATAAGAAGATCGATGGATCGGATAGGCAATCAGCTTACAGAGATAGAGAAAAAACTTGAAACGAAGAAAGAGAGCTCTTAGCTATCTCTTTGCTAATTTTTTTGTCTCTATTCCTCTGAGATTTAGTGTTTTTGCTGTTCTACCAGTTATAAGGACGGGCACTTTTGATAATGACTTGAGATCCTTAGCCCCGCATAGGAACATGCTGCTCTTTAGCTCATGCTTCCATCTGTAGAGCTCAGAGCAAAGCGCTTTTGAACCACCACAGCTCAGTGTTTTAAGGAAAGGAAGTGCAGCCCCGGCATAGGTTGCCCCAACTGAAATAGATTTCGCAATATCGAGCCCAGACCTCACCCCACCTGAAGCAATTATTGGAACATTTACTTTACTTGAGCATTCAACCACTGATTGCACGGTTGGTATGCCCCAATCCCATAGTATCTTATCCTCAGATCCTCTGTAGAGCTCAACGGCACTCCACGAGGTTCCTCCAGCACCTGCGACATCTATCATGGCAACGCCTGCGTTCTTCAGCTTAACTGCAGTGTCCATGGAGATTCCCGCTCCAGTCTCTTTTACAATGATTGGACAGCTCATCTTTGAGCACAATGTTGAGAGCGACTTCAGAAGTCCCGAGAAATCCCTGTCCCCCTCCTTCTGGCAAATCTCTTGAAGTGCATTAAGGTGAACAACAAGGGCATCAGCATCTATTCTCGAAACTGCATCTTCAATATCTTTTATGTTGTATTTCTTTATCTGAGCAATGCCTATATTCCCAAGTATTGGGACACTTGGTGCATGCTTCCTCACTTCATATGTAGATGTGAGTTTTCTGTTCTCTATCATTGCCCTCTGAGATCCAAGTGCTATTGCAACTCCTTCTTGCTCTGCAGCCTCGGCAAGGGAAACGTTTATTCTCGAAGCACCCCCATAACCTCCAGTTATTGCCTCTATTATAAGGGGGGCTTTCATCTTTCTTTTTAGAAATTTACACGTAGTATCTATTCTCTTGTAATCCAACCCAGGCAGTGCCTGATGTACGAATTCAATATCCTCAAAACCAGCGCTCTTAAATATAGCCTGAACATCCCTCTTTAGGCATATATCTATGTGGGAATGTTTTCTTTTGCTTGTTTGGTTTTGCATGGTAAAACCTATCGCGTAATGATCACAGATGCATAGGCAACAACGGACCTATAGTCACCACTCACATCCCCAGATGTGGCGTATTTTATCACCTTTCCTGCCTTCGCATTCTTCAGTTTGCAGTAAACCAACATAGACGAAACCGGAGCATAACCGCAGACAGATACGTGGTTCTCTTCAACAGAGGATACAAATTCTTTGTAATCGACTTTCTCCACAGCTTTCAATGCCGTGTTGTCCTTTGCGCGTGCTTTTTCAGCGTTCTCATAGTGGGTCATATCCGAACTAGCTATAACAAATACATCCCTATTCAGCTCTGTGCCTGATTTGAATATCGCTCTTCCAACATCTTCTATTGTCTCCATGCCTGTTCCCATCAAGCATATCGGAACAAAGCGAAAATTCTTCTTCTGCCTTCCATAGACTCTCTGAAGAAAAGGAAGCTGAACCTCAACCGAGTGTTCGAACTGGTGCGCTTCTTCAGATATCTCCATCTCAGAGGAATTTTTCACGAGGCTCTTTACAAGTTCAGTGTCTATACTCACTTTCCCAAGAGGCGTCATCCAATCTTGATTGGAGACAGCAACGGGCGATCCATTCCCAGTGTGATTGGGGCAGATTATTACAAAAGTAGGCGGAGTTTTTCTGAATTCTTCTATTGCTTTGAATGCATATGCTGCAACCTGCCCTGAGTACATATATCCTGCATGAGGTATGACTGCACCTATTATATCTACTACTTCTGTTCTGGTGAATTCAACTTTTGTAAGATAATTATCTACATCTCTCTCCAGGTCTTGTCTATTCATCGGATAGAAAGAACCCGCCACTGCTGGTGAACGCAAGACACCACCTCTCTATAAGCGATCTCTTCTTACATTTTAATATGTTACGGTGATTATTATTTTGTGATAGTACTAATCACCGGAGTTCCGGGCACGGGAAAAACAACGATCTCAAAAATCCTCTCGAAAAAGACAGGGTACCCTCTAGTCCAAACAAACAAACTAATAGCTGAAAAAGGGCTGTGGGGCAGAGTTGAAGAGGGAGCAAAAGTAGTCTACATAAAAAAACTGGAGAAATTACTAAACTCCCTGATAAAGAAAGAAAAGGATCTGATAATTGAAGGTCATCTACTCTGCGATATGAAACTGAAAGCAGATTACGTCATAGTTTTGAGAACAAAACCACCGGTTCTTAGGAAAAGACAGGAGAGAAGAAGGTATCCGAAAAAGAAGATTTACGAGAACCTTATGGCAGAAGTTCTAGACTATTGCACAATAAATGCAGAACAGAGATACCGAAAGACATACGAAGTGGATACAAGCAAAGGGCCTGCAAAATCTGTCTCCGGGTGCATGAGCATACTCGGGGGAAAGGGGGAGAGCTTCACCCCTGGGAGAATAAATTGGAGCGCATATATGGAGAAAATGGCCGAGGACCAAAAAGGTTTTAATACTCCAAAGTGAAAAGACACTAACGGTGACCAGTATGGATTTGGGAATTTTCATGAGATGCGAGAAATGCAAGAAGGAGCTTAGAAAGGAAGAGAAGATTGCAACAGTTGATGACATAGGTTTTACTCACACATTCTGCAAGGAGTGTGCTCCCAAATAATCAGAAGTATGACATTATTTCTTCTTTTACTTTTTTAGCTATTACCTCATCTCTTATTATCGTAACTTCGATGTAATGGTTCTCCTTGTATATATCTATTGTTCTCTTAAGATCTAGATCCCCCATTCTCTTAGCCCTAGCATATGTCCTCTCCAGCTTTCTCGAAAGTTTAGGCGGTATCTCAAACTTAAGGGTAATATCCCCAAAAGCAGCTATGTGCGAATCTGTCCCCAAAGTTTTCTTAACTATCCTAATGTACTCGCCTTTTCCTCTATAGTATTCAACCGCAGACCTATCAAGAGGCGTATTCCCAGTTACTACATTGTAGACAACTACCCCCCTCTCTATCATGAAATCATGGAGTATATCCTCTTCCTCCAATCTGGGGATAAGCCACCAGCAATGTCTGCCCATCCAAGCGTTGATCTTATTTTTCTTCTCAACTTTTGACCAGTTAGTAAGCAGATCGTTCCACATCCTATCCAATTCAAGAAGATTTCCGACAGTATAGACAGTAACTTTCTTTCCTGCCTCCACCTTCTCCATGGGCCTCTTCACCTTGAAATATCTCTTGTAAAGCTTATCGAAAAAATTCCTAGTGTCAAAAACCCATTCCTCATTAAGCGAATAAACCCTCTCCTTTTTGGATAGAACCTTCTGTTCGTGGAGTGTCCTGACAGCCTTAAGAACTGCCTGGAATGTAACTGAGACTCCGTATCTCTTCTTTATCTCCCTGTGTAGCTGGGTGAGGGTTTTTGGTTTGTCCTGAGTCAATATCGAGAAAACATAATCCCTTGTGCTTCCCTTCTTTCTCTCTTCTGGGAGAACGATCTGTAATGCCATGGTAACCTTACTCAACCCATTTATAAAACCTTTAGGTTAGGTAACCAAAAGGTTACATTTTTTTAAAACCCCAATTAGATAAACTGCCTTCAACAAAAACAAATAATTAAGAGGGGGAATTATGGGCATAAGAAAAGCATTCCGTTCGACATGCAGGACTCTATTCGGAAGAGAGATAGGTGAGCTAGAAGAGTACACTGATTATCTTAGGGAGCCCCTGGTTGGAAAATTTGCGGACTCACACTTTTCAACAAGGAAGGTTTTCCTAACGTCTACTGAATACTGCAAAGGTGCAAGATTCTTCGACCATGCAAGGGAACGCGAGCAGGTGGCAGCACTCTCAAAACCAATAAACATAAATGATGTGAAGGATATTGATTCTCTTTTCGATTCAGTTAAGGAGAAAGTTTTCTACAGTGGGAACAAGGTAACTGGGAAATCGATGTTTGTTGGGGAATCAGATAATGTTATCGACAGCTTATACATTCTGAACTCTTCAGTCGTGGACTCGTGCAAGTATAATGCGTACTCTTATGAGATGGCGAGAACGGATTTTGCGTTCGGAACCACTTCAACCGGGGACTCCTCATCAACAATAAGGTGTTTCTATAACGTTTACCTGAAACGTGCTTTTGAATCCGCATTTACAAACAGCAGTTCTGACTGTTACTTCTGCTACAATGTATGCAACTCAAGCAATTGCATGTTCGCGTTCAACGTCCGTTCCAAGAGAAACATGATTGGCAACATACAGCTGGAACCAGCACGATATTCGGAGTTGAAATCCAAGCTTCTCACCGAGATAGCTGATGAGCTAGAGCAAAAAAAGAGGCTTGATTTTTCTATAGTTAACATACACTCAAAGGTGACCGGCAAATGAAGGAGATAGAGCAGGCATTTAAACAAACAACAAAAATACTTCTGGGCCGTGAACTCGGGGGAGTTGATAATTACGGGGATTGGCTCAGCAAACATGTTCCAATTCCATCAAAGGGAAAATCCGTGGTAAGCGGAAAGGAGGTGTGGGTTCAACCCCCAACATGCTTCCTAAACAAACGATTTGACCCGGATAGGATAATAGATATGGACGAGATTGGAAAGGTTAATTCCTCTCACTTCAATAAAACAGATCTGGAGAATAAAAACGTTCGAGATATTCTTGAGATGATAGAGCCGTTAGTATACTATTGTGGAAACCTACGATACAATACTTACAATAACCTTGAGAAAACAAGTGGAGCAGGAGAAGTTGCCAATGTGTATTACTCTGAGGACGTCTGGTACGGGAGCAAGAATGTGGCTTTCTCCAATTTGGTTGTTGTCTCTGAAAACATATTTGGATCCCACATGTCGCACAATTCTAAATTCTGCATAAATAACTATAATTCATTCAGGATAAGCCGTGGTTTTGAAATTGAGGGCTGCACAAATTGCAGCGATGTCTTCTTCTGCCACAATTCCGAGGGCTTGACCAACTGTATGCTTTGTTTCAATGCAAAAAGCTTGAGATACGCAATATGCAACACAGAAGTCAATAAAGAGACATATCTCAAGGTGAAGAGAATGCTTCTTGATTACGTAAATGAAAAATTAGAAAAAGAAAAGGCATTAAGCGTAGATATATTCAATATTGGTTGTTATGGTGGTTTATAGGGCAATTTGGAACTAAGAGGTTGAGTGGAAGTGGAACCCTGTCAGGGGGGCTCTTTACTTCATGCCAAAGGTTAAAGTGTTCAACATTAATGTTAACGCGGTGGCTATGGTCAAGAAAAGGCAATACACGCAGCAATAAAGAATACAATGAAGAAGACAAATAAAATTGTAAACCAAGAACCCATAATTCGCTTTATTGATTTCGGTGATTTCTACCTATCATTCCAAGTGCTGGCCCCAATAGACACCTATACATCACAATGGGAAGTCGGAACACTCATAAGAAAAGAAATATTCAAGGAGTTTAAGAGAAATAAGATAGTGATACCATTCCCGATAAGAACAGTATATATGAAGAAGGAGAAATAGATGAAACTCACACATCTGCGCATTGTTCTGGTGCTTTGGTTTGGGCTGATGGGATGCACTTCAGAACATTCTGCAATAAGGCACATAAAAGAAGGACAGAAGGCCCAACATTATAAAAACTTTTGAAATATTCATAAATATTTGGAGTGATTTAGTGG
>CAZYPB010000014.1:0-21793 GCA_964649265.1 Microcaldota archaeon | reverse complement strand
CTATTGCACAATAGGTAGAGTAAATGACACGTGTTTTGGTTCTAGTGGAATAGATGAATCATCATACTCCATACAATGCAGTAGGGTGTGTAGATCTAAGATATGTTTTGAGGTTTGGATGAGTGAGAACTGCTCTGATTGCTATTACTCTTCGGGCCTAACTGGTTGTTCCAACTGCATGTTTACCTTCAATGTTCAGAGTAAGAGATACATGATTGGAAACCTACAGCTCTCACCTGAAAAATACAACCGAATAAAGGGCAAGCTACTTGAGGAGATGGCAGAACAATTATCCAAAGAGAAAAGGCTCCCTTCCCTTATGGAAATTGTGCAGAAAGGAAAGCTTGAAAAACCAAGAATTCCATCTATAGAAAAAAGCGAATCAGAGTATCAGGATCTAAGTTTAATTGAGAATTCCTTCCTTAAAACAACAGAGATTCTTTTTGGTTCCCAATTGTCCGGAGGAATAAAAAACTACAAAACATGGCTAACAAGACACACTAGGTTAACTGAAAATGCCAAATCAGCTTCAAGCGGAGACGACCTCTACATGCCTTCAGCAGTTAACTATACCAAATTGCCAAGGGATAGATTGCTTAATCAAAGAGAAGCACACCAACTGGGGATATCGGGGCACATTGAAGAAGTTGATTTAGACGACCTTAGTCTGGGTAATGTCCATGAGAAAATCTCAGCAATTGCTTTCTTCAATGTGGATCTAAACGAAGGAGACAACAGAAACAACGTAGAATGCTCTGCGTGCATAAATTCTGTTAACAATTGCCGGAATTCATTACAGATAAATGTAAAGAATTCAGCATACTGTTTCTGGCCAAGGGACAGCAATTCCATATTTGGATGTGATTCTCCCTTTGATTCGGCATTCTCTATAAACTGCTATTCATGCACTCAATTAACTAGGTGTTTTGAAATAGATTGCTGTGGTTATTGTTCAGATGCATATTTCTGCCATAACTGTGAGAACGTTCACAATGGCATGTTCTGCTTTAATACAAAAAACAAAAGGAATGTTATAGGAAATTCCGTTCTCTCGCCGGATGTGTTCAAGAAAATAAAAGAAACATTGCTTGAACAGATTTCTTCAGAGCTTCTAGAGAAAAAGGATCTCAGATGGGACATATACAATATAATCTGTTCCAAAAGGAGCTAATTCGCTTTAAGTATTCCTCTAATATTTGTAATTTGGAGTACTTCCCCATCCAATTTCTTATAATCTTCGCATTCACACCTTAGTGAATACTGTATCTTATCTGAATCAGTATGAGCGATAAGCTCCTTTCCTTTGAATTCTAAGCGAACATCCTCTATCTCAATGCTTTTTGAACTCCCAGGACCCATTATGCACACTGCATCGGCAGTGTTCCGCACATCCGAAGCAATTCCTCTTATCCTTTCTATTTCAATGGACCTCTCAACTCCATCCTTAACTGTAAAAACAAGGGAAATCCAGACAGATAAAAAAGCTAGAAAAGCTACAGCTACAAGTAGGAATTCCAGAGAAACCTGGCCCTTTGCCCACAGGAACTTATTTACATGTGCCCTCATTCATACATTCGCCCGATTCACAATCTGAATCTTTAGAGCATTTGCTTCCTGCCCGTTTCCCAACAGTTGCTGCATCAAGAGTTTTGTCTACACCTGAAGATAGCTTTTTATCAATCGCATTCTCCTTTTTACTCCATTCTGTTGCTGTTTTCTGTAGCTGAACAACTAAAACCAGAGCTACTGCTAAAAGGGCCGCTATAACGATAATAAGCTCCGTGGAGACCTGCCCACGACTCCCCATGTTTTAACATTGTTTAACTTTGTATTTAACTCTTTCGTGCGTAACTCACTTTATATTCATTGCCAAACAATAGCCAAAGGAGGAGAAAATGAAAAAAGTCTGCTACTATGTAATGGGCCATCCTCTACTAAGCCAGAATATAGGGGGAGCAGAGATACAGCTTCACTATATAGGCAAAGAGCTGCAGAAGAAGGGATGGGAGACACACTATATTGTTGACGATGAGGGAAAGCGGTTCCCCGACCAGATAGATGGACAACGCATACATACGGCAAGGAGCTTCAGAAAATCAAAAAAGGATCTTCTTTTCCTTTCCCCACACTTTGTTTCAAACTGTCTTGATACTTACGGGAGACCTGATTTTGAAAACATACTTGATAGAGTACAACCTGACATAGTTCATCAGAGGGGCTCAAGCATAGTGACAGGTTATTTTGCCAATTGGGCTGAAAAGAGAAAAAAGCCATTCGTGTTTTCAATTGCTCATATAGATGATTGTACAATGACTGGAAAACTATGGGAAGGATATTCCCGCAAGATACTGAAAAAGAGACTTTATCTTTACGGAGTTGAGAGGGCAAGGGTGATAATCGCAACAGCCAATTACCTAAAGAAGGCAATGTTAAAGCTTGTCCCGGAAGCGGACATAAGGATTATCCGATCAGGCCACCCATTGCCAAAGGAATTGCCGGAAAAGGAGAATACTGTTGTTTGGGTAAGCAGGGCAGTAAGTTACAAGTTTCCAGAGGAATTCATCTCTCTGGCAAGGAAACTCCCCAATTATAAATTCCAGATGATTGGCGGAATAAAACAACATGAGCATTTTAATAGGGTGATGATGGGGGACAGCAAGCCAGATAATCTTGAGGTAACAGGATTCCTACCACAGGACGAAGTTAACCATAGAATAGCCAAAGCGAAGATACTTGTAGATACGTCTGATTCAGCAGGATTTCCAAACACATTCATCCAATCGTGGTTAAGGGGGACAGCAGTGGTTTCACTACATCTGGACCCAGATAAACTTCTTACTGAGAAAGGAGTGGGGGTTCTTTCAAAATCATCCGCGAGACTAATGGAAGATATCGATTCATTAATGTCTGATGAGAAAAAGAGAAAAAAGATTGTGCAAAGAGCATTTAAATATTCAAAGGATAATCATGATATCGTAAGAACTGGGGAGGCACACCTTAAGCTATATGAGGAGTTATTATGAAAATTCTTGTTACTGGCTGCGCTGGGTTCATAGGTTCGCACCTATGTGAGAGACTTGTTTCCAAAGGACACACGGTTCTCGGAGTAGATAATTTCGACAAGTTTTACTCTGCAAAATTAAAGAAAAAAAACATGGAGAATCTACTTAAAAAAAGAAGCTTCCGTTTCAAGAAATGCGATATAACAAACGAGAAATCACTTCGCGAGGTTTTTAAAAAGAAGCCAGATACCGTAGTGAACCTAGCAGCAAAGGCAGGAGTAAGACCATCCATAAAAGACCCCCAGTCATACTTTAACACAAACACAATAGGGACAATCTCAGTTCTCAACTGCGCTAGAGATTACGGTGTTAAAAACATAGTCCAGGCTTCATCTTCAAGCGTATATGGAAACGGAACCGTTCCATTCTCAGAAACAGATCCTTCTCTGGATCCAGTCTCACCATATGCGGCAAGCAAGAGAGCAGGGGAGCTGATATGTAAAACCTATCAAAAACTATACGGAATTCCAATCACCTGCTTAAGGTTCTTCACAGTCTATGGACCAAGGCAGAGGCCAGATCTAGCAATACATAAGTTCACAAAACTCATTTTCCTAGGGAGACAGATTCCATTGTTCGGAACAGGAAAAAGCAGCAGGGATTATACATACATAGATGACATAATTGATGGAACTGTTTCAGCAATGAAAAAACCAATGGGGTTCGAGACAATAAACCTCGGAAGATCCGATCCAGTTAAACTTAACGATCTTGTTCGAATAATAGAGAAAAACTTAGGAAAGAGGGCAAAGATAAAACACCTCCCGGATCAGAAAGGAGATGTAAAGAATACCTATGCAGACATAGAAAAGGCAGGAAGGCTTCTTAATTATTCACCTAAGGTTTCCATAGATGACGGAATAGCCTCATTTGTTGGATGGTTTAAATCAAACCAGAAACTTCTCTGTAGATAATCAGATCTCCTTTTTTATCTCTTTAAGGGATTTCTCAGAGGCATGCCCATCTCCGTATGGGTTTACAGCGTTCCTCATTCTGTCTCCCAAATCAGATTCAAGGATCATCCTTGTCCAGTAGGAGACAAGAGAGGGCTCAACGCCTACAAGGAAATTCCCCCCCTCAACTATGGTCTCCCACCTCTCCGTGGAGTCTCTTATTGTGAGACAAGGGGTTTTCAGTGTTATTCCTTCCTCTTGAACTCCTCCAGAATCCGTTATTACAAGTGAAGCGTTTTTCAATAGCCCTAAGAAATCCAGATACCCGGCAGGATCAACAATCTTGATGTTTTCAGGAAGAGTATACCCCCCATCAGCGATCCGCTTTTTTGTTCTTGGGTGAATTGGGAAGAGAACAGTCTTTTCAAGATCCCCCAAAGCCTTTATTATCTTGACTATATTCCTTGGGTTATCCACATTCTCCTGCCTATGTGCAGTCACCAGTATGTAATCATCTTTTTCAAGGGAGAACCCATTAAGAACACGGTCTTGATTGACATTCTCAATATACTTCATACACGCATCAACGACTGTGTTTCCGACAACAACAGTCTTCCCACTGATCCCTTCGTTTTCAATAAACCGTTTGTTTAACTCAGTTGGAGCAAGAAGCAAAGAAGAAATTTTATCCGTTTCAATCCGGTTTCTTTCCTCTGGCATGTTCCCATCGAAACTCCTAAGACCGGCCTCAACGTGTATTATCCTAGCACCAACCTCTTTTCCGGAAAGAGCACTTGCCAATGTGGAATTTGTGTCCCCGTAAACTATTACGTGTGTTGGTTTTATTTTTTTTAACTCTCCGGTTACTGATTTCTGAAGTTTGCTGTAGTCTGATGTCTTAACATCAAGGTATCTGTCTGGCTCCCTAACACCGAGTTCTTCGAAAAATATCTTAGACATGTTTCTGGAATAGTGTTGGGACGTGAAAAGGAACCTATGTTCAAATTCCTTATCCAAGAGGGGAACAAGAAGCGACATCTTTATGATCTCAGGCCTTGTCCCAAAAACTGTAACAACACTCATTTTCACACCACGTTAACATTGAATATTGTATCATTTTATAATCTTTTTTTAGCCATATCCTAATATGATCCGGGTAGACAATATAACGAAAAAATTCGGGGACTTCGAAGCAGTGGCTGGAGTAAGCTTCCAGGTTAAGGATAAGGAGATATTCGGAATCGTTGGCCCTAATGGCGCAGGAAAAAGCACGATAGTCAAAATACTCTCGACAATCCTCCGCCCAACTACGGGAAATGCAGATATCCTCGGAATGGACATAGGTAAGAAAGCGGAGGAGATACGGAAGATTATCGGTTATCTCCCTGAAGAGCCGAGGGTGTATGACTACATGAGCGGAAGGGAATACCTGGAACTGTTTTCAAATCTTTACAGCAACTCCTCAGATGTAGATAAACTGCTCGAATTTATGAATTTAGAGAGACATTCTGAAAGAAAAATAGGGGAATATTCCAAAGGTCTAAGACAGCGCCTCTCAGTTGCAAGAGCTCTAGTTAACGATCCAAAGGTGCTTATACTGGATGAGCCGACCATGGGTCTCGATCCTGCCTCAGCAAGGGATCTCAGGGAAAAGGTTCTGGAGATGAGAGACGAAGGAAGGACAATATTGATGTGTACACACTACATGGATGAAGCAGATTTCCTATGTGATAACCTAATCATATTAAACCATGGGAAAATCGCAGCCCAAGGAAAACCAGAGATACTGAAAACTAAAATGAGCCAGTCGTTGTTTCTCAGGGTTGTTCTTGAGGAGGACAAACCTTCTTTCATAAAAGCTCTCAAGGCTCAAAAGAAGGGAAGGACGGTTCTTATCCCAGTTAAGAACATACACAAGGGGATAGAAAAAACACTGGCTGCTTCAAAGAAGACGCGTGCCAGTATAATCTCAATGGAGACAGTGACTCCCACACTCGAGGATGTCTTTGTTAAGGCGACAAGAAAGGTGGATGAATGATCCCACTAGCATTAAAGGAACTCAAATCATCTTTTGGTGACTGGAGGTTCCTTGGAACAATACTGATCAGTTTTGCAATAACCTTGTTCATTACAGGAGTTCTCATAGACTCGGTAAGCTCATTTTCTCAGGGCAATCTTCTATCTGCAATGCCCATATCAAACAAACTAGCAAAAGTGGCAGTTGTTGAAAACGAACCACATCAATCAGTAACAGAACTTGAGAGCGTACACAGCGCATACGTAATAAAGACAGATCTGAGAACGGCCCAGAACATGCTGTCATCCGGAGAGGTCCATGGCATATATATTGTGGATAGCACTTCCGGTGTTTTCATAGGAAGCGACAAACCGATCTCAATATTGGCTGAGCTTTCAGTGAAGGAGGCAGTGGATAAGGTTGTTAGAAGTGAAAAAGAGAAAAAATACGAATTCGGCGACGATGAGGGTCTTGAGGATCTTGTGCGCGGTCTTCTGACTCCAATACTTTTGTTCTCACCAATATTTCTCTGGACTCTTCCAATCATACAAAGCGTAGCATACGATAGAGAGAATAAGGTTCTCGAGGTCCTTTTCTCAACACCAATAGATAGAAAACGCATACTTATCTCAAAAGTACTTTCGAACATGCTTTTCGTTGCAATAGTCGGGGCTATCTGGGTGTCCATAGTCTATATCTCAGGGTTTAATTTCCAGAACCCATTTGGAGTGTTTCTTGTACTTCTCTCCGTTGCATTTCTTATGATAACCATGAACTCTTTGGTATCATCTATATCAAGAAACGTTCAGGAGGCAACCCTAGCATCCTCAATATCCTCAACAATCATATTCACTGTCCTTTTTCTGATAACGATGCTTAAGGTTTTCCCGTATACTGCAGTTCTTGCAGAGATATCGCCTGCAACCTACATAGCAACTCAGCTATCAGAACCAACTCCATTCCCACTGTATCCAATTCTAACAATAATGGTGATATCTGTGTCAGCGCTTATACTGGCGTTATCTGCATTTTCTACGGAGGCATTTGCATTTTCAATAAAACCTGGAATAAAGCAGCTTTACGAGGGAATGATAGACATACTTGGAAGGGGTTACAAAGCTGCGGTTGCCATGGGGATGGTTGCCTTTACACTAACTGTTCCAATCCAACTTTTCGTATTCGCATTCATAATATTCACTTTCGGAACAAGGATAGCGATACTCCTCATTGCACTTGCAATGGTTGAAGAAGTTCTAAAGGCAATAGGAGTTTATGTAATGAAACCAAAAGGATTCCTGAAGGGAGCACTGATAGGCGGGATAATAGGCCTTTCTTTTGGAGTAAGTGAGAGCATTCTACTTGTTCCTGTTTTAGGAATGGCAACACTATTCAGGGTTGCTGCAATAGGCATACATGTGTTGTGCAGTTCAGTAAGTGGAGTTGGTTATAGTTGGAACAGATTCTGGCCAGGCGTGGCACTGGCGACACTTCTGCATGCAGCTTACAACTACTATCTAGTGATTAGTTTCTCTGGGTGAAATCTTGGGAATAAAGACAACATTAATCAAAAAGGAGCTCGGTGAAATAGGGATGGATAGGGCATTCCTTTTCTCCATATTCGTTCAGTTTCTACTGATCTCTATGCTTCTTTTTATCTATGCAAGCTATTCCCAGATATTAACAGCAGAGATACCAGTTACAATAGCAATAAATTCAAATGAGACAGACCTCATTGAAGAGCTGGAAGAATCAGGGGCAAAAGTAATTTTGGTTGATGAAGGGAGGAATAGGGGCATACCCCGAACCATCTCACCTAATACCGCTGTGGCATCCATAGACACAGAGGAAAAGACAGTGAAGTCAGATCCATCCAATATAATGTCGGGTTTTGCTATAGCAAAGATAAAATCTGTTTCAGAAAAGGTCTCATTCGATCAGGCACTTGAAAAAAACAATTTTATGTTCGATGTTGACAGGAGTTTTGAGGGAAGCGCTGAGTTCATACAGATGGGTTATGGGATACTAATCCCAATTTGCATAATATTGCCTGCAATAGTTGTAATGTCCATATCAACACAAAGCATATTCATAGAAAGAAAAAGAAACACAATCGAACTTCTACTTGTCTCACCTATTTCAAACAATGCAATAGCAGTATATAAGGTATTTCCTCTTGTGGGGGTATCAGTTCTATGTGCGTTCGCGTGGCTTCTTCTGGTATCATTACAGATACCAACGGCCAATATCCAACTTCTACTCCTAGTTTCATTCTTCCTGTCCCTTTTCCTGGTTTCCATGAGTGTTGTGTTCTCATGCAAATCCAAGACAGTCAGAGAGGCAAATGCCCTTTCATCTGTCGCAGGTATGTTTGCGATGGTGTCTCTTGTTATGCCGTACAGTCCAGCAGTTTTGTATTCTCCAACTTCTGTGATGGCTCGCGCAGCATCAAATACTCTAGATACTGAGATGATTATGGGAACAGCTGCACTTGGAGCAGTCTCTCTTATTGCATATTGGTTTGCCCTGAGGGCAGTTGAAGAATTGAGAAGGAGCTACACCTAATAGTAAACTCCAACCTTTCCATCAACTATCTTATCTGTTATGTTCTTTATGTTCTCGAGCCACCAATCGGCAGTGTTATTTATCTCTGTTCTATGTTTGTCCAAAAGCTCTCCTTTTGCCATTATAACTCTTACGTCTGCACTCTTGGGTTTGTCTATGGGCAGTCCTATCTGGGATAGTAATTTTACTTCACATTCTTTCACATAATCATGCTTTGCCATTATATCATTTGCCATCTCAACAGCAAGGACACTGTATATCTTTCCAACGTGGTTTACTGGGTTTTTCCCTGCAGCTGCTTCAAGACTCATGGTCCTGCACGGGGTAATGAGGCCATTTGTTCTGTTTCCCCTTCCGACGCTTCCGTCATCTCCCATCTCGCATGAAAGCCCAGTCAATGTAAGGTATATGGACTCGGTTTCATGGTCGTCCCCGGTGTTTATTGACACCTCAACTTCTCTACTTGTATGTTTTTTCGCTTCCTCTAATACATCCTGCGTTATCCTCTCCTTTACCTCAATATATTGCTCGATTCCACTGATGTATTTTGATACAAAAGCAATGCATATTGTGAGACTTATGCGATTCTCCTCCCTGAGTCCCATTACTTTTATATCCTCTCCAACAGATGGGCATTTCTTTTTATACTCCTTTGAGTTGAGCATCTTTTCCGTAATCATAACAAGTTTCTCGGTCTCACTAAGCGGCGCAAATCCAACACCAAAACTCGTATCATTTGCAAAAGGGATCTCAGGTCCACGAAGAAAGACATCTACAAGGTCCTTGGACCCCGAGGAGACATAGGATTCTATTGTAACATCTTCCTGCACATCTAGATTCGGAAACCTTAAATTTAGGAAATCCTTCACAGATTTTACACCTATTGCTTCGACAGGTATCTTGTGTTCATTGACGCGATCCGTAGCCCGTCCAGTTAGTATGATGTGTATTGGCTTTATGAATTTCCCTCCACCATATTCAACAACAGTCGAACCACCACATACCTGTCCCTTGTCCACATTATGGTGCATTATCTTTCCAACTTCCTTTAGGTATTCTTTGCAAAGATTAACGCTAAATGATTCAACAATTCCGTCTATTATGGTATCTGGATGTCCTATTCCTTTTCTTTCAACAATCTCCAATGATCGCTTGTCCATAGGATCATCTGAAGAGGGTTCCACATATATGTTCCTCATAAAAAACACCTTCATTATTTCAATTATATAGCTTTGGAGATAAGTTATAAATATAGTTCCCTAATTCTTAATCATGAGAATATTTCCGGTAACTCTCATGTTATTCCTTTTATTTGGTTGCACCTTTTTCGGACCAGGACCAACAAACACGACTAACGCAACAAATAATACAAACGCAACCCCAGAACCGAAAAACTATACATGTCCGGACGGAACAACTGTCCAGGATCCAGACAAATGCCCCCTGGATTACCTATGTCCATTCAGTTGCAATGATTACGATCACTGCACCGAAGACATATGTAACCAACAGACTGGCTACGAATGTGCACACAACATAATCACTCCCTGCTGCGGTAATAACATATGCGAACTAGAGGAATCCACGGAATCATGCATGCAGGATTGCGGTGAATGTCCTCCATCATGCAATGATGATAATCCATGTACAATCGATGATTGCAATTCTACTTCCTTCGAATGCATTTACGAGAACCTGTATGGCAATGTTCTGAAGTGCTCCGGTTATCCGGGGTTCCAAGGCTATTCAAATGTGCACCATCGTTTCGGAATCTCCCCACCTATAGGGTGGTTTCTTAATGAGTCATGGAAGGAAGATTCAATTGCTTTCCTGGGTCCAAAATCCAGACAGAATTGCTCTGAAACAGACTTCATAGAAAAAGGCTATTATTCAGACATAACGTATTGGTTTTCAGTTGACATTTCAGAAAACTGGTTTAAGCGGGATACAGATTGGGATGGGGTTGTGTTTGCAAAGAACGGAAGCAAGACAACAGTATACATAACTTCTTCAAACACAACAAACAATCTAGAAAAGAGAATAAACTGGATACGTTCAAGACTCCTGGAAGCAAAAAAACAGAAGAAACCGATTGATATTTTTGGAACATCAATGGAAAACATAACTGTTTCCGAGGATAAGACCGTATTTGCAGATTTGAATGCTTTCGAGTTTACTATTACTGGCCATTCAAACAGAACCGGGAATCTATCTTTTGAAATACAAAAGCAGATCTATTTTGTTTCCGCCAGCAAGTTTTACCAGATTGCACTTGTAGGGGAGAGCAACCAGGATATCAGTTCAGAGAAGATCCTCTCAACATTTAGTCCAATTGCCTTATTCGAGTGCAAGAAAAATCTTTATTCCGTAAACATTGTGTTATCCTCCGAACCATCCAACCCAACTTACTATGATCTAGATAAATACGTCAATGATGATCTTTCAGAATTAGAAAAGGAAACCGATTTTCTGCTAATAGCAAGATCGGATACAAAATTCATCGATGAGGGGGCAAAGGCCTATGTTGTCCAATTATTCTATGAAGGATTTAGAATAAAGAGAAAGGTTGTTTTAACCACTATTGGTGACCGTTTGTATAAGGCAGAATTGAATACACTTTCAGATGAATATCTGGGCTATCTCCCAACTTTCGATAGTGTTCTAAATTCATTTACTGCCCTTGGTACCCCGGATAGTTGCAAACATAGGACATGTGTGGATGGAAAATGTGCAATAATACCTTTGGATGATTGCTGTGGAAACGATGCATGTGAGGCAACAGAAAACTGCAGTACCTGCTTTCAGGATTGCGGTACCTGCACATCTAAATTTCCGCTTCTGGATGCTAAACTTTCAAAGCGCCCCGGAGAACCAGAGAACTATACAACATACAACTGTGAATGGTACCTTGTAAGGATATCGATAAACAACCCATTGGATGAGGTTATGTCCGTTTACTCTGATGATGTATTGAAATTAAGAAAAAGTGTGGAAGAAAGTGAATGCAGAATATCTCCCAATTCTGTTGAGGAGTGCATTGCCACAATGAGTGGTTCCTTCGGTGAGCCATACAAAAGCGGGACAATTCAAAAGAAGATAACGCTGTATTCATACGGTGGGATAGAGAAAGAGGATGGAGAGACAATTTACTCAACAACTCTTACATATCCAGTTCATTATGACATATACTGGATAGGACCACATTGCATGCATTTCTATTGTATACCTGGAGAGACAAAGGTCTTCCAGAAGGATAAGTATACAATAACCGGAATAGAACCATACAGAGGGGACCTGCAGTTCGGAAATTGGTGGTGCAGAGCTGAAACACTTAAGCAGGACTATCGCAATAGTTACACATTGGTCATCTACTTTAATGATTTCTATGACCGAGTGTGCCAGCTCAGATACGTGGGTAGCCAAAAGAAATATGAAAAGTGCTACAACGAATGATTAGTGTTTTATCTCCTGGAAATACTTTGTCTTTATCGGTCGTTTTGTCCAGAAATTAAAGAACGCCTTCATATTTATCCAGAATACCTTCGGATATCCCATCTGTCTGAACCTTCTCGTTGAGGTCTCCACCCATAGGTTTCCATCAATTCTTAGTCTCCCCCGTTTTTTCATTCTCATTGAGAGTTCAGTGTCTTCCCAGAAGCTTATGTTAGTGTTGAATCCCTTAACATCGAAGAAGTTTTTCTTCCTATATGCGCAGTTATTCCCGTAAAGCTGGTATATTCCAAAGAATGCAGATATCCTGACCCACCAGTCACCATTTACCCTGAACATTATCTTATCTAGAAGTCTCCCTTCCAATGGCCTTAGAACTCCGCCAAGACCTACTATGTCGCGCTTGAAGTTATCTTCTATCTCTTTTAACCAGTGCGTTGGCGCTATGCAGTCTGCATCTATGAATGCAACAATATCATATTTGGCTTGTGTGGCTCCGTAGTTTCTGGCAGCTCCCGGACCTTTGGGCGGCAGAAGAACAACCCTATCCGTATACTCTGATGCTATTTCAGCGGTTTTATCCGAACTGAGCGCATCAACAACAATTATCTCATATTCTCCGCCGTATTCCTGTTTTTTCAATGATTCCAAACAGATTCTTATCCATTTTTCTTCATTTAAGGTGGGCACAATAACAGATATCATTTGTTCACCCCGCTTTTCAGCAATTCACTCCTGGCATTCTCAACTTGAAATCTTGCGACATCCTGCTTCTTTCTGAAATTTGGAAGGATCGAATTAGAAAATCTAAGTGGAGCTGTCATCTCATATATGGAGTTCATAGTCTCGAAATAGTACTCTGCTTCCTTTCTGTTCCCATGTCTCAGCTCCTCAAGCATCTGCCTTCTCAGCTCACCTATACAATCACATATGCCCGTCATGTATGCGCTAAATGGGATTCCGAGGTCAGTATGCAATGGAACCTCCTCTTTTCTAACAAGTGCCATAAGTAGGGAGACTTCTGCGTATTCCTGATATGATTGTGAAACTAGGTTTTCGAACCCGGTCTGTAGAGAACTGATTTTCTTTAGTAAGCTCCCTGCTTTTTTGTGGTGTGAAGAAGCTTTTTCCATTTCTCCAGAATGTAAACATTTAATGGAAACGGAGCATTCTCTAACAAGCTCACGAGTAAGTTTCAAGAGAGAATCCTGTGTACTCTCCTTCTTCTTTAGTTCAACAACCATCTTCGTTATTTCTTTTTCAAGCTTTTCCATGGGATATATTTATCAATGGTTTATATAAATAACCTATTGAATGAGGTGATGAGTTGATAGTGCTCTCAGTAGGCGGTAGTATTCTAAATCCAGGCAATCCAGACATTGATTTCATAAAAAAACTTTCGCAAATGTTCATAAAACAACACGGTAAAGAAGGGATAGCAATAGTTACTGGAGGAGGCACACCTGCAAGAATATATGCAAATGCAATAAGGACTCTTGGAGGCTCAGAATCGACTTCAGACATCACTGCAATATACTCTACCAAGCAGAACGCAATGCTTCTCATAGTTTCACTTGGCAAGCACGCATGGCCCTCAGTTCCATCAACCTTCGAGGAAGCAGCGCAGGGAGTTAATTCTGGAAAGATAGTTGTGATGGGGGGTACTGTCCCAGGTATCACTACGGACACCGATGCAGCCATACTTGCAGAGATGATCGGGGCAAGGAAGATAATAAACATAAGTAACGTTGATGCACTTTACAACAAGGACCCAAGAAAATCGGCTGATGCAAAGAGGATATCTAGAATAACATTCAATGATCTGATAGGACTCGCAACAAAGGGAGACAGGAGAGTGGCAGGAGAGAATTTTATCTTCGATCTTTTTGCATGCAAGATAATAGCAAGGTCGAAAATCGAAACACATTTCGTTGGACCTGATCTGAAAAACATAGGTAAGGCTTTAAATGGTTGCAAGCATAACGGCACTGTAGTTAAAGGGTGAGGGGATGGCCAAGAAAAACAATTCCAAAAAAGAACAAACTGTACTCAGAGTCAAGCTTCTATCCAGTATTCTGGAGGACGAGGGGAGAAGGGTGCTGTTCTTTCTTTCTCTAATGCTATCCCTCGGGATAATAATTGTGCTTTTTCTTAACCTACAATACAGGCCACTTCACACCGGAAGCTTTTACGAAATAGACCAAGCAAAGGAATCATCAAAGAGGTTATTCGTGCCCATAGGTTTCTTGATGTCAATCCTTAGCCTGTCAATATTCTCAATATCTAACACATATGGAAAGTATACCGAGGCAACAGTTGGTTCAAGGACAATCCATCCGCACAGTTTTTTCAAGAACCTATCTTTCTACATGATCTTAATAGGTGCTGCATTTCTCCTCAGCACTGCGATAACTGACACAATAACATTATACGCTTAGCTCTCCTTCAGCTTTTTATTTGTTGTTTACCAAGTGCTTATCATGTATTTAAAGGAAATTTTACGCGGCCTTATAGAGCGTGGGGTCACAACAGTGCCTGATGACATAAAGGATGCACTTAGAATTGCATACCGGAAAGAGAGAAACAGGATAGCAAAGGCTCAGCTTTCTCTTATTCTAAAAAACATAGAGATAGCAAAAAGGGACGAAGTTCCACTGTGCCAGGATACTGGAATCCCAGTTTTCTATGTGCGAATTGGCAGAAGATGCAAATACATATTTAATGTTGAAGAAGAACTCTCCCATGCATTGGTTGAATGTACAAAGAGATCACTCCTCAGGCCAAACATTGTGGATCCCATAACTAGAAAGAACAGCACTGATAATTCTGGAAAGGGTATTCCCATCATGCATTATGAGATGTCAGATGGAAATAATATCGAAATAACATTTGTTCCAAAAGGAGCAGGGACAGAAAACATGGGGAAACTTATACTTCTAACTCCCGGGGAGGGATATACGGAGATAGAGAAAAAAGTATTGGAACATGTTTCATTTATGGGCGGCCGACCATGTCCTCCATATGTTTTTGGGATAGGGATAGGCGGCACAAGCGAGAGATGCATGCAGCTTGCTAAGAAAGCATCAATTAGATCCCTAAAGAAAAGAAATGTAGAGAGATCTGTTGCGCTTTTTGAAAAGAGGCTTCTGTCAGTAATAAATAAAAGCGGAATCGGGCCGATGGGCCTGGGGGGAAACACCACCTGTTTGGGAGTCAATGTAGAGAAATCAGCATGCCACACTGCCACAATGCCAGTTGCGTTTACAATATCATGCTGGGCTTCCAGAAGAGCAAGCGTAAGGCTAAGCAGGCATGGACACACGTGGACTGATTGAAATGATCCTATCTACTCCTCTGCCATTAAAGAAAATCCTATCCCTCACGGCAGGTGACTTCGTTTACTTAGACGGAGTGATATTTACCGCAAGGGATGCAGCACACAGGAGACTATTGAAAACAAGACCTCCATTCAAGTTCAACAGATCAAATGTGATTTTTCATGCAGGTCCGATAATGAAAAAAGATAATTCAGAATGGAAAACAGTTTCCCTAGGCCCAACTACAAGCTCACGAATGAATCAATTCACCCCGAAACTTATAGATAAGCTTGGGATAAGGGCCATTATAGGAAAAGGAGGAATGGATTCAAAAGTAATCGATTTCATGAAAGGAAAATGTGTTTACCTATCATTTACTGGCGGGTGTGCAGCAGTTGGAGCGTCTGCAGTTAAACGAGTCCTTGATTACCATTGGCGTGAGATGGGCATGGCTGAAGGCATATGGGAACTAGAGGTCCAGAGATTTGGTCCGCTCATAGTTTCAATAGATTCCAGAGGAAAATCACTGTACAAAACAAATAAAAGAAAATAAAAAAAGAAGAAGAAAAACTTAAGCGTTCTTCATCTTCGCCTCAGCCACGAATCCAGCCTTGTCCAGGTAGTACATGTAGCCTGATTTCTTGTCAATCTTCTCAGTGCCTACTCTCTTCTTTGTACCCCTTTTGTTTCTCTTCATGGGGGCTCTCCAAACGTGGCCGTCTTTTCCTACATAATAAAGATATCCTGGTTGTCTTTCAACCTTTTCCTTACCAACTCTTTTTCCCATGAGTTCCACCTCGAAGAGGTATTACCAGATAGATATATATATTTTTCCCTCGAAGTCACGAGGACAGGTCATGGGTGTTAGTTTAAAAAAGCTTGCTGAGAGACCTCTTTATGCTCTCAATAACTGGCGGTTTGCTTACCTATGAGAAGGGATGGAACAAGGAATGGCTTGTTGCAAATGGAATAGGAGGATACGCTTCCTCAACGATAATCGGAGCCAACACCCGAAAATACCACGGTCTTCTTGTGGCATCCTTGAATCCACCAGTTGACAGAATGCTTCTTCTTTCCAAATTAGAAGAGACAATAGAATCGAATGGAAAAAAAGAACAGCTCTCAACAAACAAATACCCCGGGGCAGTATACCCAAAAGGATATGTGGGCCTTAATTCGTTTTCGTTGTCTCCTTTCCCAACCTTCATTTACAGAACAGAAAATTTCCAATTAAAGAAAACAGTATTTATGGTCCATGGAAGCAATGCGACAATAGTACGATATGAAGTTAGGACACCGGCCAGAGCGGTTCTTCAGATAGTTCCATTGATAAACGATAGAGACTTTCATGGAAATACCTACGCCAAGATAGCGTTCTCCCAGATTCCTGGGCAGAACAGAGTAGTAATAAAAAACAACGAAAGAACTTCACTTATTGTTGAGTCAGATCTTTGCACCTATTCCCCCACCGAAGCTTGGTATGAAAACATGATTTATGATTTTGAAACTTTCAGGGGGGAGGGAAACAAAGACAATCATTTCTCCCCCGGCTCATTTAACATATGTATAGATAACGAAGCTTCCTTTAACATAATCGCAACCGATGGAACCGTATTGGACAATAACCCCCGGCACCTCTACCAATCCGAATTAATGCGCTTCAAAAAACTAAAAAAACAGGCAAACCCGCTTGTCCCAGAAGAACTGGTTTACTCAGCAGACTCATTTCTAGTAAAGAGGAAATCAACATCCTCCAACAGCATAATAGCAGGATACCATTGGTTCTCTGACTGGGGCAGGGACTCAATGATCTCTCTTCCCGGCCTCACATTAACCAACGGCAGATTTGAGTTAGCGCGTTCTATATTGGATACATTTGCGCAGACGATGTATAATGGTCTTGTCCCAAATGTATTCTCTGATACAGGTGCAGGTGCATCATACAACTCTGCTGATGCGTCACTTTGGTTTGTGAATTCTGCTTACAAATATCTTGAGAAGACAGATGATGAAACGTTTATGAGAAAACGTCTTTGGGAACCAATAAAGAATGTAGTCGATTCTTATCTCTCAGGAACCGATGGAGTGAGATCAGATAAGGATTATCTTATAACATGTGGTCCTGGGCTCACTTGGATGGATGCACAGGTGAACGGATTCCCAGTAACTCCGAGAAACGGGAAGCCAGTTGAGGTAAATGCATTGTGGTACAATGCCCTGAAGATCTCACATATTCTTGCAGATAGGTTTGGGGAGAGATCCTTTGCAACAAAAATGAACCATCTATCGAAAACAGTTAAGCAGAGTTTCGCAAAGTTCTGGAATGATGATACAGACTGTCTTTATGATACAATAGACCCAGATGATCCATCCATAAGGCCAAATCAGATATTTGTTTTAAGCCTCCAATTTAGGTTGCTTAACAAGAAAAAAGAGATGCAGGTGTTGAAATCTGTGCGAGATGAGCTACTTACTCCATATGGCCTTCGTTCACTGACAAAAAGGGATCCGAAGTATTGCCCAACATATTCTGGGGACAGGCTAAAGAGAGATAGCGCATATCACAACGGGACTGTTTGGAGCTGGCTGATTGGCCCCTACATAGATTCAAGCAACAGATTGGAAGGAAAAAACAAAGCGTCATTGTTAACAGACAAACTAAAAAGTTTTATAAATCAAAGAGGGATTGGGACCGTCCCGGAGCTTTTTGAAGCAGAATCGCTTCAACCAAGAGGATGTTTCTCACAGGCCTGGGGAGTTGCGGAGTGGCTTAGGACCATATCCGAATACGGAAGGTGATTTGATGGATGTTGGTGAGATACTGTCAAAGGCAATTAGGATAGAGGAGGAAGGAATAGAATACTACTCCAAATCTGCTGAGAGAATAACCGATGAAAATGGAAAACAGACGCTTCTATTCCTTGTCGAAGAAGAGCGAAGGCATAAGAATTTCTTTGAATCGATGCTTAGTTCAAAAGGAAAAGACCCTGGAGCACTAAAAGACCTTGTGGTTCCCCGTATATTTCCTGAACACCACGATTATACTAAAAATGAAAATACATCTGTTGATCAGGAGATACTCAAACGTGCAATGGGCAATGAAAAGAGATCTATTGAGTTCTATGAGTCCTCTCTCAATACTGCAGAGGAAGAAGAACTGAGGTCAGGGCTACAGACGATAATAAAAGAGGAGGAACAGCATCTTGAATGGATAGTGTACCTCCTAGAGAGCATATCAACACACGGGTATTGGTCAGGTTTAGATGAACACTTCAGTTTAGATGGAGGCTAATATTCCATTCCTGGTATTTTCGATGCAACGAATTTTCTCAGTTCCATTACTGGTATTATCGTTGTTCCTATTGCAAAGACAAGTGCCAGTTGTTCAAGTGTAAGTGGTACTGTGTTAAACGTGTGCTGAGCCTGAGGCACATATATGACCAACATAAGGACAGTTACAGAACCAGTTATGGCTATGGCCATCCATTTGTTCCAATATAATCCTCCGTTAAGAACAGATTCTCTAAGGGACCTGAAGTTGAACACGTTGAACAACTCAAAGAAAACCAAAGTAGCTACAGTCATTGTTCTTGCGACATCTATATTGTGGTCAATTAGGTTTGTTATAAAAACAACAACAGTAAGCAAGGCAATATAGGCTCCAGTAAATGTAACCATAAAGAGATCGTTTTTTGAAAGAAGTGATTCCCTTGGTTTCCTCGGGGGTCTTCTCATCACTTCGTTTCTAACTGGATCCACACCAAGAGCAACAGCGGGCATCTCGTCAATTATCAAGTTTATAAGCAGTATCTGGAGCGCAAGTAGTGGAGCAACAAGTTCGAACCCAAGGAAAGGAAGCATTAAGAATGCAACCAATGTTATGGAAACTTCGGCTGCGTTTCCGGAAAGCAAGAATCCAGTAAATTTCCTCAGATTTTCATAAATCCCTCTTCCCATCCTTATTGCTTCAACTATTGTTGAAAAGTCATCATCCTGGAGAACGATATCTGCAGCTTCAGAACTTACGTCTGTGCCCGCCATCCCCATTGCGACCCCAACATGGGCGCTTTTTATTGCAGGAGCATCATTAACACCATCTCCAGTCATTGCAACTATATGTCCCTTGTTCTTATATGCATTAACTATCCTAAGCTTCTGCTCTGGGTGGGTTCTTGCAAACACCGAGACAGAATTTATTATTTCAGAAAGATCCTTATCTGACATCTCATCCAATTCAGTTCCTGTTATTACCTTGCCCCCACCAAGACCTATTCTCTCGGCAACAGCAAGTGCTGTTCTGTGATGGTCTCCGGTTATCATGACTACTCTAACTCCAGCTTCTTTACACTCTGCTATTGACTCCTGCACTCCTTTCCTCGGGGGATCGAACATACCTACAAGCCCAAGGAATATGAATCCATCCTCTATTTTAGACACGTATGCCTTCCCGGTGATTGGTTTATATGCAACAGCAAGTATTCTCAGGGCACCAGATGCCATATCATGATCGATCTCCATTATCCTTTTCATATCCGATTTCTCAAGCTTCCTAATATTCCCCATCTCTTCTATTCTATTACATCGGTGCAGCACTTTCTCGAGCGCTCCCTTAAGAAATGCAGCTTCTTTTCCATCATACTTGTTTACAGTTATCATGTTCTTTGTTTCCGAGGTAAATGGAATCTCGAAAACCCTTTGATGCTTTTTCGTCAGGTCCCTTTTCCATATGTCTGCCTTTGCAGCAGCAACAAGAAGAGCCCCTTCAGTTGGGGTTCCCAAAACTTTCCACCTATTATCCTTTTCGTTTATCTCTGCATCATTACATAGAACAGTTGACAGAAGGAGCTTTCTAAGTGTAGGTCTTTTTGCATGTTCTATCCTAGCACCAGAGAACTCAAACCGACCTTCAACTTCGTATCCATCACCAGTTACTGTTAATCCCTCTCCATCAACAAAGACCCTGGTTACAGTCATTTGGTTTTTTGTTATTGTTCCGGTTTTATCCGTGCATATCATTGTAACAGAACCAAGGGTCTCTACGGCAGTCATTGTTTTAGGGATTGCGTTGTGCTTAGCCATCTTTTTCATTCCTATTGCAAGTGCGATAGTAACAGTAAGTGGAAGTGCTTCTGGCATCCCTGCAACAGCAACTGCAACGGCGAGCACAGCTGCTTCAAAGAACGGATATCCCTGAGCTGTTCCAGCAATGAGCGTTAACACACTTATGGAAAAAACAAGATAGGCTATCCTCCTGGTAAGCTTTCTTGTCTGTACTTGCAATGGAACTTCCTTTTCAGATACATCCATCAGCTTGACTATGTTCCCAAGATGAGTGTTCATTCCCGTTGTGTAGACAACTGCTTTACATCGTCCAAAGACTACGTGGGTGCCAGTGAACAGAAGAGAACCCACAGGTTTCTCTACTGATTCATTCTCACCAGTGAGAACAGATTCGTCAAGCCTTAAACCTGAGGTTTCAATTACCTTAGCATCAGCCGGGATCTTATACCCTGTGCTTAGTACTATTATGTCTCCAGGAACAAGTGAGCTTGCAGGAACTGTTTCTGTTTTCCCCTCCCTGATCACCCTCACTTGCGGATCAAGCATCTTCTTAAGTGCTTCCACTGCTCTGTTTGCCTTATATTCCTGGAAGAATCCCAGGAAGCACACGAACAAGGCAATGAGCATTATTACGTAGGAATTCAGTTTCTCCCCTGCAAAGAATGAAAGAACAGCTGCAAGGATAAGGATCCAAACGAATATGCTGTTGAATTGCCTTAGAAGAAGTTGGATTTTTGTTACTTTTTTTTCCTCTAATCTGTTAGGCCCGTATTTCCTTTTCCTCAAGCCTATCTCTATATGTGCTAGCCCCTCATGTGAACTACCTAACCTAGAAAGAGCCTCATTAGTGCTTAGTTTGTCCCATTCTAATGGCATGTGGACCCCGAGAAATCAGCTTATGTAGCCGGGCGTTTCCGTTGGCGGCCTAACTGCAGACCGTTTTCTTCGGTCATGGTATTCAGAGAATCTTTCCCAAAGTGTCTGCGCAGTTTTCCCCTTCAATATCTTTACAATTATCTGTTTTGGTACTGGGGCATTGAGTTTCTCCATCGGACTGTAATCAACAACAACGAAATCTCCATCCTTTATCTTGGATGCCAGTTTCCTGTGTACCTCCAAAGTCATAAGGTTATCATCCCACATCATGAGAACTGCCTGAACTCTACCATCTGCTGAAATCTCTTCTTTACCTCCTCTGAGTACTCTTATAACTCTACCGAGATGGAACAAGAAATCACCTCACTATCTATATCCCTCTAACTCCAACCTTTAAAAAGTATCTCTCGGCAATTTTTTTGAATTCCAGTAGTTTAGCCTCGTTGTGCGGGGCAATGCGTTTGTATCTCTCTGTCAACGCATCATCTGGAACAAACTGCTGCAGATAATAAAATTTGGATCCACTGAGCCATTTACCTATCTCAACTATGTCAT
>CAZYPB010000013.1:0-22000 GCA_964649265.1 Microcaldota archaeon | reverse complement strand
GGTTCCATATACCCAAAGACTCTGTTCCTCAGTGTAGGTCTTTCCAGCGTATGTGTCTCTCACAGTGGTCGTTGCCAATGGAGGGAAGTCTCCGCCGGTGATTTTCCTACCGTGCTCACAACCCGTGTTCGGGTCAGCAACCTCTGCTGAGGTTCCGCTCACATGAGATCCCTGCGATGTTGGGCTCCCAGTGAAACAGGGCTTTATCTCCGTTGTAGTGGAGTAGTTGTTACCGACTCCGCTTGGAGATTTGTACCTGTCTTCGGTGTATTTGTCTACATAGTCATTTATGTAGGTCTTAAAGCTTGCAGATCCAGATACGACGCCCGGGAGAGTTACTTCAAGAGTAACTTTCTCGTTGCTTACAGGACATGATCCCACACCGCCTCCAACCATGGAGGTTGTACAGGTTGCTGTTCCTGAAAGTGTCGCAGAAAGGGTCTGTTTGCTATAGGCGTAATTGCCGATTTTTGCGGCAATATTCGCAGCTACCACACCGTCAGAAGCGGCTGCTTTTGCGCCTACTACAACCTTTACTACTGGTTGACCATTCTGGTTAACTATCTGTGTGTTGCCGTACGTTACGTCGGCAGCCACCATAGATGCTCCCAGAATAGCTGCTCCAGCAGCGAGGGTTGCAATTTTCTTTACACTTAATCCCTTCACGATATCACCTCGTGCTTTTTCGCATTGCCGCCTAATTGGGCTTTCCGATATACATATTAACGGCGGCATATGCCCACAATTTCAACGAACTCTCCCGAGTGAATGGTACACTCTGATGAGAGTTCTATGAGCTTTCTCAATCGTAGGTATTTAAAGGTTTCGCAGAACTATAAACTACAGTTTATAATCGCTATTTTTCTTTCGCTCTTTGCCGAACCATTCTCCGTTCCTATGACGTATTTTCTTCGTTTTTTGATGTTCGACGCAAGACGAAAAAAACCTAATCCCGTTCTCCATGCTGTTCAACAAACTCCTGATATTCTTTCACCATCTTCTTTGTTATGGATGGCTTTCGCTTCTTTATAACAGAAAGCATATCCTCCATATCTATGTCAACTTCGCTTTCCCCACCTATCCTCCTTCTTACAAGCATCATCTTTGCTTCCTGACATACTGAAGATATATCTGCTCCGGAGAATCCCCCGGTTCTCTTTGCAATCTCATCAAAATCAATATCCTTGGAAATGGGTATCTTCTTCAGATCATGTTTGAATATGCCTTTTCGCGCCTTCTCATTTGGTGGGTTTACATAAATTACCTTATCAAACCTGCCTGGCCTCATAAGGGCGGGATCAATTATGTCTGGCCTGTTTGTCGCACCGATAACGACGACGTTCTTAAGACCCTTCACCCCGTCCATCTCATTCAGAAGTTGGGCAACAATGTTCTCAACAAGCTGGGAGGAATATTCCGACCTTGCAGGTGCGATTGCCTCTATTTCATCCATGAATATTATCGCAGGCGCCTGCTCTCTTGCCCTGTTGAATGTCTCCTTTATTGTTTTAACCCCCTCTTCATAACCTTTCTTAAGAAGGTCTGCGCCACTGAAGAATATGAATGCTGAACTAAGTTCATTTGATGCAGCTTTCACCACAAGAGTTTTTCCACAACCAGGGGGACCAAAAAGCATAACTCCCCTGCTTGGTCTTACACCATACTCTTCAACAAGATCCTGGTGGAGAAGTGGAACCTCTATTGCCTCCTTAAGAACCTTTATGGTTCTCTCCAATCCAACAACATCCTTCCACTTAACCTTGGTGTGCCTTTCCTCCATCTCGTCTTTCATAGCCCTTCTCTCAAAGTCCATCTTGAATTGCTCATAGTCTTCTATCTGCGTAAGACTTGTGCTCGGTTTCATGTTCTCTATTGCGCCTATGAAGTGATCCATCCTTATTGGAACAACAAGGTTTGCAACAACAGCTTCCCTTGCAGCGCCTCTTGCAGATTCTCTGCATACATTCCCCATGTCCGCACCAGAATACCTTTCAGTCATCTCTGCAAGTTTCTTGAAATTAACATCCTTTGCAAGAGGGTATTTACCACACTTAATCCTCAATATCTTCTCTCTTGTTCTCAGGTCCGGAAGGGGCATGTATATTACCTTATCAAACCTGCCTGGCCTCATAAGAGCAGGGTCAAGCACATTGGGCAAATTGGTTGCTCCAACAACTATTGCCTGCCGCTTCGTTGCAAAACCGTCCATCTCTTCCAAAAGCAGACTGAGTATTCTTGGGCCCATGTCATCGGAAGCATAACTTCCCCGCTTCTTCCCTATAGAATCTATCTCATCAAAGAAAAGGACACAGGGTGCATTCTTTCGGGCTATTGCGAATATCTCACTAACGTTTTTCTCACTTTCCCCATACCATTGGGATAGTATCTCACTGCACTTCACATAGTAGAAGCCCATCTCAAGCTCCTTTGCAAGTGCTTTTATAATCATGGTCTTACCTGTACCTGGGGGACCGAACAAGAGCACTCCTTTCGGAGGTTTTATTCCATATGCAACTGTAAGCTCCTTCTGCCTAACAGGCCAGACAATTGCCTCCTTTAATTCCTTTTTTACATTCTCATATCCTCCAACATCATCAAGTGTCTCTCTTCCAGCTGAGAGGCTGAGGTCCTCTAACCCGAATTTTGAGAACTTATCCTGCTTCTTTTTCTTTATTATGTCAAGTTCCCGCGTGTAGTAGATATGTCTGTAGTCGGAGTATGCAAAGAAGAGTACTGTAATGAATACCCATGGGAATATAAAGAAACTGAATTCTGTCCCAGACCATACGCTTGCAATCCAGTAACCGAACACAACAAGCAGAAAAGAGGAACTTGCTATACTGTCCTTCCACTGTGTTCTCATGCGCGCAGGAAGGAACCCAACCAAGAAAACAGCAATTGTCCAGAATATCATTGATGCAAACCCAGAATCAGAGAAGAACAGTTTTATTGAGTTGTTCATAACAATCCCGAAAGAAGGCCCAAGGTTTCTTATTTTCTTGAAATCAGTGACATCTCTGATAGCTTCGTCTACTCCCTTCCCCATATCAAGCATACTAACAGAATCTTTTGATGTTTGAAGGTAATCAGGATGCTGGTAACCTATTCCATCTATGTTAACTGGCATGAAACTCGCATTGGGGGTATTCCAAATAGAACTTAGTAATAATATAAGGAAAACACATGGAACAGTCATTGAAAGACTTCTCTTAGAACCGAGCATAAGTGCAGCGAATGTAAGCAGAGGTATTATGATGCCTCCAAGTAGATGGAATGGCTCTTTTGCAAATGGCGCAGTTATTAGTATCATAAGTGCAGCTATGATCCTCCAACTTGTGAATGCAGTGAACATGGTCGTTGATAATATCAATATGAACAACCAAGCAAAAACAGAAGACTGGTATGCTATTGCCGGGAAAGCAGCCACCTCTGCAAATATAACTCCAAGAGGAGGAGACTTGTATGCAATTATCCCGGCAACCAATGCAAGCGCCCCAACTATTAAATAGTCATAAAATGGAAACGCAAGGAGCATATAGAACGCTCCAGCAAAAACAAGAAGAGAATGCGCTAGATCCTCGTTCTGCTCAAGCTCCAGCAATATAGCCATATATTTTCTTTTTCTTAATGAGCCATACTCCCCCTTACTCATGCTTTATGATTAGTGGGTTGGGTTTAAAATTATGACCCCACCAGTTCCATTCTTATATACTATATTATAATATAGAGTCATGTCCTATTCCGAGTTTCAGAAAGTGCAGAAGAAAAAGGAAAAGAAGGATATAGATGTTCAGGCTGCTGATGATTTTGCACAGGGCTTTAGGGCAGCCGGTTCTTCCCACGATCATTTTTTAAGAGCAATAGGCGAATCAAGACTGCTTTCTAAAAAGGAGAGGAAAAAATCAGCCGAAAAAGAGGAAAGCGATTTTATCAAGAAGACTAAAAAGAACCATGAGAAAAAAGTGAAGGCAGAACTTGATGCAATAAGGAAAAGGAAATTTGCAATGTCTGAGGGAATCTTCAAAGATACAAAAAAGAAAGCAAAGAAAGAGCGCAAAGAAGACTACAAAGATAAAAGAGAAAAAGAAGAGAAAAAAGAAAACTAGGCTTTCTTCTCTTCAGCTGTTTGTTCTGTTTCCTGCTCTGGAGCTTTGGCCTCTGTTCTCTGTTCAGTTTTTTTAGTTTCAGCAGCTTTCTTCTCCTCGGGCCTCTCGTAAATCTCCTCGAATTTCACTTTCTTTACTTCCGGCATGTGTAAAAGTATCCTATCCGCAAGTGCAGCTTTCTTTGCAAGGTAGTTCGAGTCCTTGTTTATATCTGAACCGAAATGAACGTTTAACTCATCCCCACTGGTTGTGATCTTTCCGTTTATATCGATGTGTTCCATGAGTGCAACTGCCTTCTTATCCGTCCCATCAACTATCTCATTCAGCTTAATATCATATACGAGTTTCTGTCCTGCAAGTGGATGGTTCATATCAACCATTACTCTCCCGCTTGTAACGCTTTTTACAGTTGCAGTCATATTATCGAGCTGAAGCGGCATCCCGGGGTACGGATTT
The DNA here is from genome assembly GCA_964649265.1 of Microcaldota archaeon. GTDB lineage: Archaea > Micrarchaeota > Micrarchaeia > Burarchaeales > JAKAKT01 > CAZYPB01. Next base: position 17,438 of record CAZYPB010000013.1, on the reverse strand, counting down.
ATATCCTGTTTTCTGAATTCCGAAAGTGGCATGACTCTTATCAGCTCCTGTTTCTTCAAGCCAAACGCATCTTCGGGTTCAACCTCAACAGTCTTGCTTTCCCCAACTTCCATCTCGGTTAGTGCTTTCTCAAGACCCTTTATGATCTCCCCCTTTCCAAGAACAACAAGGCTCGGGCCGTACTTGGCCTTCTCATCATGTATGTTGGCTTCCTTTGCCTTCTCCTCGTTATTTGTATCGAAGATCTCGCCAGTGGCTTTCTTCCCAAGAAACTCAATCTTGATAAAGTCTCCATCCTTTGGTTTAACCATAACATCACCTTTCAGATTTAAGCACCTTATATCGCTCAACTTAATTTAATAAAAGTTCTCGTCTAGTTACCAAGTGTCAGAGAAAGAAAAAAGCTTCCAAATTCTGCAATCGAAACCATAGAGGGAACAAGTATCGCGCCCATTAGATGTGTTCTCCGCACTCCGGCAAGCGGGGCGATAACCCCTATGGAAGCGCCAGTTACCATGAAAAGAAGTCCCATTGGACCATCTATAACGAACACAATAACCGTAAGGTAGACTAGAACAATAGAGCCAAGTTTCCGTATCTGAACTCTGCCGAGTATACTGGGAAGTTTCTTTGATATCAGCACAAGTACAAATATTGAAACTGAAGCAGAGAGCACTCCTATGCCGATCAACCAAAGCGTTTGCTCGATGCTTGGAACTCCAATAAGATCCTTTATTGCAACCGCAGCCCCAGTTCTTGCTTTTCCGAGCGTATGTATCGCAAGGAATGAGAAAATCGAATGGGATATGGCAACTGAAGAGACAAATGAGAGGAATTTTGGTGCGTTCATGTAGAGAAACAGCGCTGCAAAAACAGCTATCTGCGCAGGGCTGCTTATACCTGGCAATAGGTCTGAAAGCATTCCCAGAAGAACCCCAGTAAATATATATGGTACATACTTTCTTGTGAAAGAAACCTTCTCTTCCTTTTGAGGCGGGATACGCGTGTCCTGTCTCATACTTATGAGCACGCCTGAGATAGCAAACAGGCCAGAGAAAACTGCCAACAGCGGATCATTTAGTACTGGTGTCTTAAGTGCGAACAATCCAAGCGCTCCAGATAAAATGAATAAGAGAAAAGCAGCCCCAATTTTCCATGCAATTTTTTCACTAAATAAAAGGAAACAGGATGCAAGAAAGAGAATTGGTAATAGCAAAGGTCTTATCAAAGAATAAAGGAAAGGAAGTAGAAAAAAAGCAACTGGAAGCATAAGCACAGAAAGAGCAATGGATACAATACCGGAAAAAGAACAAACAAGAAGCGCGTACCTCCCTCTTCCTTCCAAAAGCATCCTATGGCCCGGGAGCACCGAAACTACTGTTTCTGAATCTGGGATGAAAAGAAATATGGCAGGTATGAAACCGAATACTGCGTGAGAGCATGCCATTGCAGCTATTGCAGAAACCGATGTACCACTGTTCAATTCAAGCTGAGTAATAATTGAAGCCAGAGTGTTACTATGTATCCCCGGTACAAAACCAGAAACAAGCCCAAGCAGGAACCCAGTGATTATTCCAAGAAGCTCCATGCTATCCCCTTTCTATATCCTCTGTTCTAAGAACAATTACTTCGCTCTGCCCTTGGTACGTGGTAACCTCCCCCCTTACAACGAGTCTATCTCCCTTCTCTATAAGATATGGATTCGGAGATTTAATCTGTTTGGCCACGTTTTCGAATAACGCAACCGTTGTGCACTCCTCTTTGCAGAGGGTTATGAAAACATTCCCCCGATTATGTCTTACTCTTGAAACATAACCTGAGATCTCAACATAGCTGTTCTCATAAAGATCTAAATCGGAGATCCTCGCCTCCTTTGGCCTCATATGCTGGGTAAAGACAAAGATAACTATAAGTCCAAAAACAGCGAGCATGAGAGATGAAACTGCGATCTGCTTCTCGTTCACAAACAAATAATGTTAAAAAATCAATATATAATAATGCATTATGTCGATTCTTCTAAAGAACGGTCTTGTTGTTTCCCAGGACTCAGGAAGGCGCGTTTTCAGAGCAGATGTTCGAATTAAGGATAACCGAATAGCTGAGGTTTCAAAAAAGATAAGCAAAAAGGAAGAAACAACAATTGACTGCTCAAAGAAACTGGTGATGCCCGGTCTGTGTAACACCCATTCTCACCTAGCAATGACGCTCCTAAGGGGGTACGGAGATGACATGGTTCTGAAAGACTGGCTTGAGAAGAAGATATGGCCAGTTGAAGCAAAGCTGAAAGCGGATGACATTTATTACGGCACACTTCTTGCATGCGTTGAGATGATAAAATCAGGAACAACTTCCTGCGCAGATATGTATTTCCAGATGGATTCAACTGCCAGGGCAATAGAGAAAGCCGGAATTCGCGCAAACCTCTGCTATGGCATGATAGATTTAGGGGACAGCGAGAAAACTGAAAAGGAGCTGAAGGAAAACACTAAGCTAATAAAAGACTGGCATAGGAAAGCGGATGGAAGAATCCTCTGCTCCTATGGGCCGCATGCCATATACACGTGCTCAAGGGAATTGCTTCAGAAAACAGTTGAACTTGCAAAAAAACACAAGACAAGGATACAAATGCATTTAGCAGAAACAAGGGGAGAACTTAATGATTCCAAAAAGAACCTCTCAAAAAGGCCTGCAGAATATGCAGACTCTCTTGGTCTAATTGCTCCAAACGTAATCCTTGCACACTGCGGCTGGCTCTCAATGAGTGAGATAAAAACGGTTGCTAAGAAAGGAGCCCACATTTCCCATAATCCTGAAAGTAATCTAAAGCTTGCTTCGGGAATAGCTCCTGTTTCAGAGATGCTTGCAGAGAAGGCCAATGTCTCACTTGGAACAGACGGGCCAACATCAAACAATTCCCTTTCTCTTTTCAACACAATGAAAACCTGCGCACTTATTCACAAGGTAAATAGATGGGACGCAACTGTTGTAAGTGCACAGCAGACACTTGACATGGCAACCCTAAACGGAGCAGCTGCACTGGGTTTCAACTCAGGTTCAATTAAGACTGGAAAGTTAGCGGATGTGATTACTCTTGATTTGAATTCCCCATCACTGAACCCACAGCACAATCACATCTCCAACCTAGTTTACTCAGAGAACGGCTCCTCTGTCCAGGATGTTCTAATAGATGGTGAGCTTGTTATGAAAAGCAGGAAGATCCTTACTCTCAATGAAAAGAAGATAATTGAAAAAGCAAGAAGCATTGCAGCAGATTTAGTTAAGCGATAATCAGACCCTCATCATCGCCTCTTTCCAAGTTGGTGCATTTGTCTGTGCACCTTTCTTCTCAATTACGAACGAAGCAACACTTGAAGCTATTTTTGCACAGTTCTTAAGCGACTCTCCTTTCAGATAAGCGCTTAGGAAACCAGCATGATGAGCATCTCCCGCGCCAATGGTGTCCACAACCCGAACCTTAACTGCGCTTACCTTAATTGTATAGTGCCTTGTCTTAACAACAGTTCCTCCACTCCCCTCGCTCATAACAATTACTTCAACCCCATGCTCAAGTGGGCTCGTGTTGTCAATGAGTTTGTTTATTACCCTCATTTCCTGCTTATTGCAGAAAAGGAATTTTGTATTTTTGAGAATCTTTTTCATCTTGGTTTTGGTATATAGTGGAGTATCATAACTCGGGTCAAAGGATATCTCCCCATATTCACTTAGTCTCAGGTTAAAATCAGGGTCTCCGCTTGTTATGTGAATTATGTCATTTTTCTTTAGTTTCAATTTTGGTACCTTCATATTCTTGAAGTCCTCTCCAGCGCCCCAGTGGAAAAACGAAAGGAAGTTTCCCTTTGGTTCCACGTAAACATAAGCTCGTGAGGTTTTCTTTTCTTTAACAGTTCTAAGGTGCCGCAGCCCTATCCTGTTTTTCTTAAGGTGTTTTTCGTAATCCGAATCCTTGAAGTCCCCTCCAACCACACTTATCATATCTGTCTTTGTTCCAAGTTTAGAGCAGGCATATGCAGTATTTCCGACAGCTCCCCCGAAGTATTTCTCATAATCCTTTATGTAACATGATCCATTTGGGTTTGGGAGCCTGCTTATTGAGAAGAAATAATCGTATGCCAGGAGACCAGCTACATATATCATACCATTATTTAAAAAAGAAAGAAATAAATCCTATTGGGAGGTGTTTTTTTGATCGGCATAATCGGAGGGAGTGGCCTCTACACCCTGATACAGGGAGAAGAAAAGGTAATGGAAACAGCTTATGGCAATGCGAAAGTAGTTGTTGGCAAAGTTTCAGATAAGGATTGTGTTTTCATACCCAGACATGGAAAATCGCACAAGGTCCCACCCCATAAAATAAACCACAAGGCACACATATATGCCCTCCAAGAACACGGAGTCACCGAAATACTTTCTGTTTCTGCAGTTGGCATAATATCAGATTACAAACCAGGCGACCTTGTTACAGTCAGAGATTTCATAGCACTGCACTCGGATTCACTCACATATTTCGATGATTTCTCAACAGGTTTAGTACACACCGACATGAGTGAGCCTTACAGCCTTGAACTAACAGGGCTTGTTCAAAAAGCCTCTCAGAAACACAATATAAATATCAGGGACGGGGGAGTGCTTGCACACACAACTGGCCCAAGATTTGAGACAAAGGCAGAGATAAAAGCATTCGGAATGTTGGGCGCAAACCTTGTTGGGATGACATCCGTTCAGGAGGCGATACTTGCTAATGAGCTGAAGATAAATTTCGCTAACATCGCAATAGCTGCGAACTATGCTACAGGAATCTCAAAAAAGCACCTGGCTGTTGAGGAAGTTATAGAAACGGCAAAAAGAAGAGAACAAGATATTCAGAAGATAATATCTGAAATAATAAAAGAGCATTAATCTTTCAATATTCTTTCAGCGGCTTCCTTCACACTTTTCCCAAGGGCGAAAACCCCGTGTCCCTTTGCAATCCCAATATCTTGCTTTTCAAGTAATTTACTCACAGCATTCGCTTGCTTAATGCCGCCATAACTATGGATATCTCCTGTTTCTTGTACTCCTTTGGGAAAAGCATGGCAATGAACAATTGCATCAATGTCACTTCTTTTTAGGTATATCATTGCATGAAGAGGAGTCTCGGATGAAGGGAGTTTATTCCCAAAAGCAGATCTTAGTTCAAACTCATCTAACTTAAAATCTTCTACAAATACAAAATCATCAGGTTGTAATCTCTCAAGCTCACTTCCAGTTGCAGTTATTATGAAACCCTCTCCTTTCCTAATGCTTATGTTTCCCGCATTCTCGGGAGCGTACCCTCTTTTCGAAAGCAGTTTAGAATACTTAACAATCTCCTTAATTCTCTCGTCTGAAACCTCCCCTCTCTTCATTGCACCTTCCCCAGTTGAGAACTTTACCCCAATATACTCTTCCACCATCTAATCCCTCAGTGCCCTCTTAAGATCTCCAGGTCTGTAGATTCCTTTTTCGCATATCACTCCAGTAATATACTTTTTAGGCGTGACATCAAACGCAGGGTTTAATGCCCTAGCCTTTACCGGAAATCCTCTTTTGCCAACCTTTACATCAAGAACCTCCCCCTCATCTCTTTCTTCTATTTTGAAATTCCCTTCCCCCGACACTGCATCAAAGGTTGTCAGGGGGGCAGCAACATAGAATGGGATTCGGTTTTCCTTTGCCATAACCGCAACCTCGTAAGTGCCTATCTTATTTGCAATGCTTCCATCACTGACGCAAACTCTGTCAGACCCAACAATAACCAGACCTATCTTTCCTTTTCGCATGAAATAACCCCGCGCATTATCTACGATGACTCTGTGTTCTATCCCTTCATTCAACAGTTCCCAGCTAGTCAAAGCACCCTGTAATCTAGGCCTTGTCTCATCAACATAAACGAATGGGTTCTTCTTCTTTCTTTGCGCAATTCTTAAAGGAGCAAGCGCAGTTCCCCAATCAACTGTTGCAAGTGCACCTGCATTGCAATGCGTGAGAATTCCAATATCCTTCTTTATCAGCTTCTCCCCGAACTCTCCGATTCTTTTGCATGATGAAACAACCCTGTTTGATATCTCATGCGCTTTTGCGAGCATGCTTTTGGAATCGGGCTCGTCCATTACCTTATCCACACAATTGGAAAGATCGACTGCAGTTGGTCTTGCGTTCTTAATAATTTTCGCAGCTTGTTTTTCTCTCCCTTTTTGTGCAGCCATTGCAACTCCATATGCGCCAGCAACACCTATTGCAGGCGCCCCGCGAACAACCATCTTGTTTATTGCTTCTGCAACTTCTGTTTCCCTTCTAAGTCCCTTGAAAACCAACTTCTCTGGTAACTGCCTCTGATCTATAAGCCAAAGACAATTCTCATACCAAACGCTTTTCAGATCCATGATTTTTCTGTTCAATCGGACTCTCATGAAAACACCATTTTAATAATTTAGCTACACCATTAAAAATGTGATCAAATGAGGATAAAAGACGCAACACTATCAAAACAAGGGGAAAAGGAACTTGAATGGGCAAGAAGCAGGATGCCCATACTCACGGAGATATCAGCTCGCTTCAAAAAAGAGAAACCATTCAAAGGACTTACAATAGGGACATGTTTACACCTTGAAAAGAAAACAGGGGTTCTTCTTGAGACACTTAAGTCTGGAGGAGCCAAGGTTTACTCCTGCAGCTGTAATCCACTAACAACTGATGATTCAGTTGCAGCAGCACTGTGCGAAAGAGGAATAGATGTCTATGCATGGGCAGGTCAATCAAATAAGGAATATTATGAAAACATAAACAGTGTGCTCGACAGCGAACCAAATGCACTTATAGATGACGGTTGCGATCAGATATTCTTAACACACACTAAAAGAAGAGAGCTTCTAAGGAAGATAAAAGGAGGATGCGAGGAGACAACTACTGGGATAACAAGACTGCGGGCAATGCAGAAAGAGGGAAAACTTGAATTCCCCGTAATGGCAGTAAATAATGCATATTCAAAATACCTATTCGATAACCGGTTCGGGACAGGGCAGTCCACACTGGATGCACTCATGAGAACAACAAACATAATACTCGCAGGAAAGAATGCAGTTGTTGTTGGGTTTGGATGGTGCGGGAGGGGAATTGCAGACAGACTTAGGGGGATGGGGGCAAATGTCACTGTTGTTGAAGTGGAGGACAGGATAAGGAAAGACGAACCCTCCGGAAACCACAAGGCACTTGAGGCACTGTACTCAGGTTACAAAGTAACTGACATGAAGACTGCAGCAAAGACAGGAGATGTTTTCATAACTGCAACAGGATGTAAGAATGCCATTGGAAAGGAGCACATAAAACAAATGAAATCTGGCGTTATCCTTGCAAATGCAGGCCATTTTGATAATGAGATAAACAAAGAATATCTTAAAAGCGAAAGCAAGTCAGTTAAACAGATCAAGACAAATATAGAAGAGTTCCAGTTAGGAGATAGAAAGATATACCTTCTTGCAGGGGGAAGACTAGTTAATCTATCCCAGCCAACAGGACAGGGCCACCCAATTGAAATAATGGATGGAAGCTTCGGTCTGCAGGCACTTTCTCTAGAGTATCTTCTTAAAAACGATCTCTCTCCGGGAGTGCATGATGTTCCATTTGAGATAGACAACTATATTGCAAAGCTTGCCCTTTCTTCCAATGGGGTAAAGCTATCAAAGCTGACTGCAGAACAGTTAGACTACATATCTTCTTGGGAGGAGGGGACCTAATATGCTGGATGATGAGAAAAAGAAACTGAAGAATATTATGGAGTCCTCCAAGGATGAAGAGGAGGATAAGCTTCAGGCTCCTCCATGGGCAACACAGGCTGAAACATCTGATGAAAAGCCAGAAACCCCCGAGCAACCGGAACCAAAAGAAGAACAAACAGGCCCACTTTACCCAAAAGAATCAACCGACTCAAGTTTTCCTCCACCACCACCTGCTCAGCCACAGATGCCAAAGAGGGAACCACCACCTGCTCAGCCACAGATGCCAAAGAGGGAACCACCACCTGCTCAGCCACAGATGCCAAAGAGGGAACCACCGCCCCCACCAAAACCTCTACCAAGTTTCAAACTACCTCCGCGCTACAGACCGGACCCGGAACCAGAAAAACAAGAACAGTCTAAACTTCCATTTATACTTTCAGGTGTCGCACTGGCGATAAGCATAGCAGCCCTTCTAATCTCTGTGTTTGGTTACGTCTCTACACCGGCCCAACCCCATGGGGATATGGCATCAATAGCAGATGACCTAAAGAAAATACGGGATTCTGAAATAGAACTTGAAGCTCCAATACAGACAGTTACATCTATTGATGCAGACATACCAATCAATGATGCAGTTGATGATGTTATACAGATTCCAATCTCAACTGAAATCCCATTAAGCGGAAAGGTATCAGGTACCTCCCCATGGGGGACTGTTGTTGAGATACCCGTTAAGGGCACAATACCTGTTCAGATAATAGCCAACCTTTCCATGGGGGAAACATCGCAGAAAATAAGCATCACCACAAGTGTTGATTCTGAAACATCAACAAAACTAAAAGTAAGTCCTTCAGATTACTGGGGAGAGGAACTAAACAGAATAATAGATAAACTTGAGAAGATGTCAGGCTAGTTCTCTATCCTCGTGACTAGTTTCAGGGTTATCTGTCTCCTTTTCTTGCAACTCTTTTAACAGTTTCTATCTCAAGGAAACCAGAGCTTCCGCTCCAAGTTACCTTGCTTTTCCCAACAACGAGTTCTTTCAAAAAAAGCGGGGACCTGAAAACAAATGTTTCAAACTCTCCCCCTTCCCCAATTGGGGATATGTTCCTCTTTTCACAGAATTTAAGAAGATCCTCTTTGCACCCGCTTAGTTTTCTTCCCAACCAACTAGCATCCATCCCATCAGCAGCAACTGAAACAATGAGTGCATCAGTACCACTCTCCAAAAACTCACACAGAAGTTTTTTCTGTTCCTTGTGCCAAAGAGGAGCAAAGTGAACAAGACCTGATTCAACACAAGCTCTCTCAACTCTCTCCCTCTGATACTCGCTTTCAACAGCTCCGGTTACAACGCCCATGAAACCTCCATTGGAGAGCTTCCTAAATGTTTCTGTCAAAATATAATCATCCCCATCCTTTTCACCTGAAGAGATTATCTCCTCATGCTCTAAACAAGCAGCCATTGCTTGTTGTTTCACAAGAACCGAGTTAATCCCATGAAACATGAATGAATCTCTCCTTTCTGGCAAAAAGGTGATTATTCTACTTACATTAAGGCCATTGGAAATGGCGTACCAGCAGGAAAGCCAACCATCCTTTCCACCACTTACAAGTGCTGCGCACCTCATAAACAAACAATGCAAGGTGAGATTAAAATACCTCATGTCTGTTATATATACATGAAGTATGCAATTCTGTTGGTTCTCCTAATATCCGTAAGCGCAGCACAGACAATAGATGAATGCGAGAAAATGACTCCTGGGGAAAGGGATGGATGCTATCTTTCAAGATCCAGGCTTCCTACACAGTGTGACAACATAAAGGACTTCCACATGAGAGATCAGTGTTTTATTTCATATGCAGAAACACATGCTTCCTCATACAGGGAATGTGATTCACTCTTTTTCCAATATCAAGCACTTTGTTATTCACGAATTGCATATGGAAACAATGAGGACATATCATATTGTGAAAAACTAGATTCAAACTATGTTAAGGATTGCTATGTATACTATATAACACATGGATATCCTGACAGGATAGTCGCGTGTGAACAGATTCCCCCGCAATACAGGAAAGCATGCAAGTACGAGTTTTTCGAAATTTACGATCCAAAAAACGAACAGGAATGCGAGAAATATTTTGGAAGAAGATATACACCTGATTGCACCGATTATATCGGCTCAAAGACAAACGCAGTCGGAATAGCAGTGGATGTTATAGTAATCATAATGACTTTTCTAACAGCACCGGAGACAATTGCGTTGTCTGCACTTATTATGGCAGTTGCAATACTAAGCCTATTTGTAGCAATCTGGTTTAAATCAAAGAAGAAAAATTAATCACTCTACAACAGCTTCTGTCCCGAGTGCCTGGCCTGGAAGTCCCCTTTCGAATTTTGCAATAACTGCACCGTTGTTTCCATGCACCTTCCTTATCTTCCCGCGCATGATCTTCTTCCCTGGGGTCTCCCATTGAATCTTTTTTCCAATTAGTTTTTTGGCATCTTCCTTGGCACTAATGCCTTCGACTGATACAACAAACTGATCAGTATGTTCGGTGTGCCTTCCTCTTCTGTAACTAAGTATTCTCGCTTTCATAAGATCACTCTTTTACTTTTCACAATACGAATTTTTAATACCTTTCCCACAATCATATACTAATGGAAAACGTAACAAAGGTATCAGAGCTCAGAGACAACCAGGAGTACACGATCGCAGGTCGGGTGATAAAGACATTCGAGAGAAAAGGTCTGTTTTTTGCAGTAGTTCTCGATGACAGCGGAAAGATAACTGTAAAAAGCAGAGATCCAATTGATTTCAATAAATTCCTTAGAATCAACGGAAAAGCACAGGGCAGGTACAACGAACTTGAATTCAGGCTTAACAGTTTCTCTGAATTGGAAGAGGATGAGTCAACTAACCTTTCCAATAGTGTCGAAGTTTTTATTGATAAAAATACAAAACCAACTGAAGCACCCTTTCTAATACAAGACAGTATTACAAGGTCTCTCAAACAAGCTGTTCTCGAATGCGCAAGGCGCTTGCTCAGGGCACGCTTCTTACTCAGGCCTGTTTTCATGAGGTACCATTGCGATGCAGATGGAATCTCCGGTGCCCTTTCGATAAGGAAATCTTTCAGCGGCTCAGGCGGAAGGTTTCTCTCCTTTCAAAATGGCGGGGCAACCTATGAATTGCCTGATGCACTGAGGGACATAAACATAATTAGATCATTTGGTGAATCAACAGATCGGGCGCTGTTCCTTTTTGTTGATATGTGTTCAGGACCTGAGAATTCTGATTCCCTGGGGGTTCTCAAAGGAGCTGACAAAGAGATAATCATAATTGACCACCACCCTCTTTCGGAGAAGACATCTGAAAAAGCAGACCAGATATTATCTCCTATGACTGTGGGCGCAAACTCAACATACACTGCAGGAATGCTTGCTGCAGAGGTCTCAAAGGCAATGGGTTCCACAGATTTAGAGGAATTGCAGAGGATTTCTCTTGCCGGCGACAAGAGTAGCTTAATTGAGCCGACTCCTGAAGCTTTGAAAAAAGCACTTGTTATAGATTACCTTGGAAAATATTCTAAATTTCCCAACACACTTGATTTCTACTCTGATGTTTTCTCAAATCCGGGAATGTTGAATTCACTTCACACACAGGCTTCCGAAAAGATGAATAATGCAGTTAGAACAGCAAAGGAGCTTCTTAAGGTAAAGGAAAGTCCAAATGGTTTCAGACTGTGTACTACAAACCTTGAGAAATCTGTTAGGCCAAGATCTTTCCCTGGAAAAGGGACTGTGACAGGTGCAATACACGATTATCTTAAAACACAGATGTCCGGTCCTCTTGTAACAATAGGTTACTCTGGGAGACTTATTTCCATGCGTGCAAACAGCGAAGCAAGGGATAGAGGTTTTAATGCAAACGTTATAATATCTGACATAAAAAGAGAACTAATAAACGCAATAGAAACAGGCGGAGGACACGATGTTGCTGCAAGCATACATGTGAACGAAGGATTTGAAAACATAGTGCTCGAAGAATTAATAAGGCATATACATGCATTATGAATATATGGGGTGTATAATATGGATGAGGAGATCAGAGCAAGCCACATACTTGTTTCAAAACTGGATGAAGCAGATCACATAATGAATGAGCTTAAATCCGGAAAAGATTTTTCAGAGCTTGCAAGAAAGTTCTCATCGTGCCCGAGCAGTAAGATGGGAGGAGACCTCGGATTCTTTAAAAGAGGACAGATGGTTAAGGAATTCGAGGATGCTGCGTTTGCGCTTGAACCCGGACAGATCTCTATGCCCATAAGAACACAGTTTGGTTTCCATATAATAAAGATTCTAGAGAAGCGCTGATCGGTTTTTTTATGGTCCAGAAGAAAAAGAAATCAATAGAACAATCAGATATAATCTCTTACCTATCAAATCCAGATACTCTTGGGAAGGATATTGTTAGGAGAATGGAGGGAACTCCCTTCTTCACCTACCCAACATATTTCACCAACGAATTATTCCGAAGGCTCACGGGAGCCTCTTCTGTTGCGAGTAAAAATAGTAATCATGCATCTGCAATAACGCATTTCATTTTCGAACTCTTCGGACCAGAAACCCCGGTATCCTCTCTTGTTAAGCTTCTTGAGATGCCAAGCGTAACTGGACACGAGGAGCATAAGGCCCGTTACCTTTCAAGCATACTACTTACCTTTGGAATAGATTCTTGGGTTGACAGGCATGGGAATGTAATAGGCCTTATTAGGGGAAAGACAAAGGAGACAATACTATATGAAATACACACTGATGTAATACCTCCGGAAGAAGGCCAAAAGGTTTTCATAAAGGACGGAAGGATATGGGGGAGAGGCTCATCGGATGCCCAGGCGGGCATATCCGAGATACTATACGCAGCAAAAAGACTTGCAACATTCTCTAGGTTCTACCCACTTAAGAGAAACCTCCTCATTGTGCTTGATTCTGGAGAAGAAGCGGCAACCGCAGATGCAAAAGGGTTTCTATCATTTGTTAGATCCTTTAAAAAAGGCCGAATAAAAAAACTAAAGGGACTGAAAATATGGGCAGGCGTATGCGGAGAACCGACATCTGATGATAGTGGTAAAGTATGTATAGGTGTTTCTTCTGCGGGAAGGGTTCTGTTAAGAATAAAATTTGGTGGAGAACAAAAGGAGATACTCAAAGCATACAGAATCTACATTTCTGGAATTTCATCTCATGCAGCGCAGCCATGGAAAGGCCTCAATGTGATAGCAGGCCTAAAGAGCATTTCCGCAACCCTTGTATCAAAGGGATGCGAGATATCTGACGCCCGTGCAGGAACAATAAAGGACGGGTTCATAAGTCCTGTTGTAACCAACGTTGTACCATCACATGGCTACATATCAATAAATGCCGAATCAACGACCAAGACAAAACTAATCAAATATGTACGCCAATGGCGCAAGAAAAACAAGAAACTCAGGGTAATATCAGTTGAGGATATATCTGTACCCTCACTTTGTTACACCAATACCCTGGAAGCTTTGGAGACTGCTGATAGAATAATTAAACTAGATAAGAACCTTCAGCCCGTGGAAATCGCAGGAGTTAAGGCAAAGCCAACCTGTGCCCCAACATTCATGAGTCTGGAGGGAGGATATCTGCTTGTTGATTTCAGAATTGTTGGAAGCACCACCCCTGAAGATGCTCAAAGGTTAATCGAACATACAGTTGAAAAACAAGCGCAGATAATATCTTCAAACAGTGCTGGCTATACCAAACAGGAGGATTTCCTCAAGATACTCGAGAGCAAGAATACAAAACGTGTCCATGTTTTCTATTCACATATGCTTTCATATCTACAGAAGGAACTCAGTGTGAAAAGGATATTTGTTGTCTCAGGAGGCTGCAGAGAGAATCTTCACACTCCGAATGAGAATGCTGAGATAGAGATGGTTAAGAAGTCTGCTTTTTTCCTCTACTCCTCTCTGAAAAGGCTTTGCTTCTAGCGGGAACTATTTTAAATCCCACTAACAGAAATATACACTTGCACGGGGTTATAGTGTAACATGGCAGCACGGTAGGCTCCAGTTCAAAATACTGTGATGCTTGTGCAGGTATGATGACCTCTACTGGGGGATGACATAAATCTTGGAGCGCTGATCTGTGATGCGCCGAGGAGATACCTGCAAATCAGGGTTCAGGCCTTTTCCTTGTTAAAAGGGAAGGTCGCCTAAAAATCCCTGTAACCCCATTCTTTTTTAAACTCACTAAACATACTTACTTCATGGCGCATCAAACGAAAATAAACAGTTTTCTTATATCATTTATTTGCGCATTCGGAATTTCTTTCGGGGCAATAATCCTACTCCATCTTGTCAAAACTCCTGCTGCTGCACTTGCCCCAATATTCACCATAGGAATAGTTGTGCTTTCATTCTTTTTTTACAAAATAAACGATCCGCAGGTTATTCTTGGCTATTCTCTTCTTTCCGTAGGTCTCTTGTTCCTACTGTTCCCGGCATTCATGTATCTTGGGGTGCCAAGCTCGTTTCCAGAATACGAGATAAAGGTATCACTTGAACAGGTGATACTATTGGGGGCAGTTACTGCAGCATCCTCAGTTGTTCTGGCAGTAGCCATTCTGAAAATAAAGTGGAAGAAGTGATGCCATGCCATACCGATACCTGGAACATAAAGCGGATCTATTTATAGAATCAGATGGTAAGAATTTCCCAGAAGCACTTGTGGAAGCAGCCCAGGGGATGTTCGATGCAATTGTTGAAGAAAGCGGAACAGATTTTTTTGAATTTGAGATTCAATCCTCATCTCTTGAGGACTTAGTTGTTGATGTTCTCTCAGAACTACTGTCCCAAAGTGAGATACTGGAAATACCTTTCTCCAGGTTGGAGGTTCTCTCTTTCAAAAGAGATCCCTATGTAATAAAAGGAAAAGCGTATGGAAGAAAGGATGCATTAACAATTGGTTCAGTGAAAGCTGTAACCTATCATGAACTCTCGGTTAAAGAGAAAGAAGGAAAAGTAACCATAAGGGTTCTTCTGGACATCTAAATTGCCCCCATCTCTTTCCCTGCAGTTTCGAATGCATCTATCGCATAATCAAGATCCGATTTAGTATGAGTTGCACACATCTGCGTTCTAATAGTCTCATCTCCTTTAGGGACAACTGGGAACGTTAGCCCAACAACAAGTATGCCATTCTCATAAAGTGAGTTAACAAGCGCTCTTGTTTTTCCGGTGTCTCTCACAAGAACAGGAACAATAGGATGTTGGCCCGGTATGGTCTCATAGCCTATCTCCTCTATGTGTTTTCTGAAATACTTTGCATTCTCCATTACCTTTTTCAACATTTCTGCCCCCTCATCGCTGTCTATTATCTCAAGCGCCTTTGTGCTTGCAGCAGCATCCGCAACTGCAACGGGGTTTGTATATATGTATGTGTCAGCTTTCTGTCTTACCATCTCGATCACTTTCTCGCTTGCAACAACATATCCCCCATTTGAGCCAACCCCTTTACCCATTGTACTAGTTATAATGTCCACGTCTGTTGCCCCAGTTATCTCAGGGGTTCCCCGTCCTGTAACGCCATATGCTGCAGTCCCATGGGAATCATCAACAACAGTTATCACTCCGTCCTTGAATTTACCATCATACTCCTTACACACACTAAGTATCTCCTTCATGGGTGCGTTGTCTCCTCGCATACTGAATACTCCATCAAAAACAACAACAATTCTGTCCATTCCTTTGGGAACAACAGCCAATTTTTCCTTTAGATCATTCACGTCATTATGCTTGAAAACAGTCTTGTTCTCTCTCTTAACCCCGGCAACTCTAAGCGACCTTATGATGCTGTTGTGGTTCAATTCATCACTTATGTAGTATGTGCTCTTGTTTGTTATTGAAAGAGCAAGTCCAAGGTTTGCCATATATGCTGAGCTGAATATCTTTCCTGCTTCTTTTTTGTGGAATTCTGCAAGCTTGCTCTCAAGCTTTACATGGGGCTCATATGTCCCGTCTATGAAGCGGACTGCAGTTGGCCCAACCCCTAGTTTTTCAGTAACTTCGTGCGCAGCGTTTTTCAGTCTTTCGTCATAAGCAAGTCCAAGGTAACCGTTTGAGTTCATCCTAAGGTATTTTTTGTCTGAGCCCTTAAGCATGAACCTAGGGCCATTATCTCCAGAAGGAGGTAGGTAACCAACAATAACTCTTTCAGGTGACTTTGCTCTACCCTCTCCCTTTATAATCTCGAGCTCTTTGTTTAGTTCAGAATCTAGTTTATCAAGAGACATAACTTCACCTCTAGGTAACTATGATAAGTAAAAATTAAAATAAGCGATTATTTCCCCTAAACGTTATTTGGAAAGAACACCGCATAGCTTGTTCTGTCTGTGGTCTCTGCCCGCATTACTCTTCCACCAATGAATCTCCCACTATTTGAACCAGAATGGCCATCAGTTAAGATAAGTGCCCTCCCAGCCTGTTTCAGTTCTCCATCTTTACTGCTTACTCTGAAAGTTATTATCCCCTGTCCCTCAAGTTTCCTATATATTACTCCGCCATCTGTTCTTGCAACAGTCACATTGTTCCAGTTGCCGAATGCAATCCCCATACCTCTCAATCCTTTGCTTCCAGTTGCATCAGATATCTGCCCCAGTAGGTTTCCCTTTGCTGGAAACATGAGTAAAGGTTCTGTTCCAGCTTTAGTATCAGAAACAACCACCACGTCATAACCGAAGACCTTTCCATGATGTGCGTGCGCCCATCTGTCAGTTGGGTTCGCATGCACACTAAGCGTTACAGAGTTTCCTCTGAATTTATTTGCGTTAAATGAAGCATCATCCTCGCCAAAGGCAACGTGATATGCTCTGTTGGATTCCCCAATAAAGACCGATGGAACAAGGATCCCCTCTCTATCAACAGCATCACCAAAACCGAAAAGAACTTTGGTTCTGTGTCCTCCTTTTTCAACAAGTGGCTTGAGATCTCCTAGGTTTACATGCTGCCTATTTCCCACTCCAATTACTTTTGTTGCAGTGCGGAGTTGTCCTATCTCCCCCTTTCCCCTTGCAATCCTCATAAGAGTTGTTCTAACTAAATCTTCACTGGGTTTAAAAGGAAGCTTCTTTCTCTCCCTCATTTTAGGAGTAACCTTTGAAATATCGATATCTCTAAGAGGTACAACTTTCATATTGACCACACCGTAATAAGATCAACAGTTAGGTGTGTTAGGATTTATAAACCTTCGTTTTTTGACAGTGTTAACCAATCCTTTAAATATCCGAAAAGTAAAATATATAGATTCATGAACCAACAGTTCAAGAAACCAACAAGATTCTTTTCAATTAAGGAAACAAGTGTCGGTCTTCAGGTATTTCTAAAACGGGATGCACTGGAGTTAATGAGAAACCTTCCAACAGCCCCGATATTCTCAGATTGGAATACTTTCAAGAGTAAGGATCCTTCCTCTCCATTAAAGAACCATGAGCTGATAAAAGTACTTGGAAGAAAAAGGCCGGATGCAATATCTGACTTCTGCAGAGAAATGGGTTCGCATGGGTACGGTGAAGAAGATGTACAAGCTTACCTGAATTGTGTGAATAGTGGTAATGAAACACATAAAAGTGGAAGACAGGGCTCTTCAACAAT
>CAZYPB010000012.1:0-22736 GCA_964649265.1 Microcaldota archaeon | reverse complement strand
AGGTGAAGGACTCCTATGTAAGTATAAAGGAAGCATTGGTAAATGCCGGTGCTCACATAAACCAAGGCGTTGAACTTAAGTGGATAGAGACAACTGCAATAGAAAAGGGCGAATCAGGTGTGGATGTTCTGAAGGAATGCGATGGAATCATAGTCCCGGGGGGATTTGGTTCAAGGGGAACGGAGGGAAAGATCGAGTGTGCTAGGTGGGCAAGGGAAAACAGGCTCCCATACTTTGGGCTTTGCCTTGGTATGCAGATAGCAATAATCGATTGGGCACGGAACATCTGTGGCCTAACAGGAGCAAATTCCACAGAATTCGATACAAAAAGCCCACACCCGGTTATAGATCTACTACCCGAACAGAAGAAAATAAAGGACAAGGGAGCGACAATGAGACTCGGAGCGCACGACATCGAGTTAAAGGATTCAACAAAGGCACGGGAAATATACCAACTCCCAGTTATACGCGAGAGATTCCGTCACCGCTACGAGGTGAATCCAGAGTATATATCGCGATTGGAAGGAAAGGGCCTAGTGTTTTCAGGAAAGGCTGTTGGAAAAGACATAATGCAGGTAATGGAACTTGAAAACCACCCGTTCTTCATGGGAACCCAGTTCCACCCAGAATTCACTTCCAGCCTAGAGAAACCAAACCCGCTTTTCCTTGCATTTGTTAAGGCATGTGCAAAGGAGTGATATTATGGACATATTGAAAAACAAACCGCTGTTGATAGTAATAGCAATTGCTGTTGTGGTTGTTTTTTTGATGATTTTTGGAGTCGTAGCGCTTGCAGCTATGTTCTATCTTGGGGCCAGCACAGAGAAACCCCCGGAAACATGCTCAATGCCTGTTGGGGTGGACTGTTCCTCAGCATATCTGGATGGAAACACGAACACGCTTAGCTTAATACTTGAAAACAGCCTTCCAAAGAAGATAGTTGTCACCGGGGCGGCCTGCACAAAGAGCTTTAATGATTATGCAGAGTCAGAGGAGACAGTTATGGGGGTGGGCGAAAAGCACGCTTTCTATCTCAAATGCACTGATGCTTCTGGAACCCCACTCTCTTTTGAAAAAGACGACCGTTTTACGGGAAGAATAAATATAATGTACTACTTCCAAGAGGAGGGGCCCGACCATAAAAGAAGGATTTCAGGAAATCTTTATGCCGTGGCCAAATAGTGTCCAGAGTATATGCTTTTTAACCTTTGAGTAATTACTACATCAGAGGGGGTCCAGATCATGAAACGCTTCAAAATCTATGGCTTTTCTTCAACAATTGTTGTTTTCATGTTTGCCATAGCGTTAGTGCTTTATATATTCCTAAATAACATACTGGTCTTCTTCCTTGCACTGCTTGTTTCTTTTCTTATATTACTACTAATCTCTGCATTTGTCCCAAAATTCTACAGGAAAATGTCTGGGAGTGCAGATATGCGGGATACAGCACTGAACTCAAAGAAATCCGAAATAGTCAACATTATCTGCAAGGACTGCAAGGAGACACAAAGCCTGATAGATGGTGTTTCTGAGGAGGTGGACACAGACAGTGCAAAATCCGAGATGGATCGACTCGGTCAGGAGCTTGCTTCAGTTGGATGCTGCAGTCCTTCCTTTGAGATCGAGGGGGATGAACTTAGCCATGTTGACCTGACTTTTCTCACAACCAAGACAACCGAAATACGGGACCGGCTCGGGGCAATAAAAAGATCAGTAGCAAATACCTACACTCCAATAATAACTGAGAAAAATAAGGAAAGAGAAAAAGCAATGAAAAAACTTCTTGATTCAGGCTATAACATAAATGACTCATATGCTCAGTTTGAATCAATTCTCTCAAGAAGCAATGACAGTTTAGAGGATATTGTCGACAACAATCAGAAGATAGACTCTGTAATAAAACGCATACTGACTTTATCCCTTGAGGAACTTCAGGCAATTATCTCAGTTGAGAAAGACAGAAAGGGGATGGACAAACTGATGACTGAGTTTGAAGATCTACAGTCCTCGGACCTTGATATAAACGAGGTTGATAGGTTCTGTTCTATACGCTCAAGAATACAGTCATCTCTTGAATCCGATTTTAACACACTCAAAGAATCCCTTCTGGATTCCATGGAAGAGATATCCGAATCATCAAAATGCCTGGTCTTTTCTGATTTCATAGATAATTTACAGAAGAGAACAGAAGCAGTAAGGAATATATCCGATCCTGGGAAAATAGACGATCTGAGGAAACACGAAAAGGAGTATCGGAGATTCCTAAAGGAATCCTTGGAATCCATGTCAAAGAAGATAACCTCTTTGAGAAATGAGCTTTCATCATACAAGGTACCTCGTGACATGAATGTCAAGGTACCTAACAAATTGACCCCACCAAATGGATCGTTGTCTGAAATAACATCGAAACTTTCCAAGGTTTTTTCAGAGACATGTCCAAATTCAGATGTTCTATATAGAAATATACGGATAATGAGGAGCTACCCAAAAGTAGAGAAACTAATAAACCACCGCCTTACAGAATCAACAAAACTTTTTGCAAAGGATATAGACATACGTTATCCGGAGGTATTCTTTTTACTCTATTGTAAAAGACACCCAAAAGTAAAGTATGTGTCTTCTCCTGAGCCAAAACTCACCAAAAAGTGATCATATGCCAAAGAAAACAACTGAACGAGCAGGTACCGAATGGGGGATGCTTGCATCCGGTGAGGGAGCAAACAAGATAGCCATCCAGTACCTTGCAGAATTCCAGAACAAGTACATGAGCGATAGGATTCTTCTTTTCAACACTACGAAGGCAGATGTAAGACCAGAGAAATTCGGCCTACACGTAAGTCCTGAGTTCCAGCTTATACTTCAGAAGATTAAGAAGGAAAAAACATGCATTTTTGGTTCAGCTCCATCCGGAGCAGGCAATGTATGGAAAATAGGAGAGGATGAAGCACTCAAGGATTTTGAGACAATAAGAAGATACATCTCTAATTCACAACTTGCCCAGGTAGATGTCATGCTTGGAGTAACGACTCTCGGGGGCGGCACAGGGAACGGGAGCCTTCCATACATAATAAACCAACTAAAGAGCAAGATGCCTACAACTGCCCATGGAAGGTACATCTCACTTGCAATATGGCCCCTTTCATCCGAGGCATCCCAAAGACATTTCAATGCGATATGCGGTTTCACTCGTCTTCTCAGGTTTGGGGACAAGGGGAAAAGAAACAGCGACATGGTCATACTCATACACAACAGCCAAGTTGCAAAGATGATAGGTGAAACAAAAGACAAATATGACAAATTCTACAAGATAAACCACGAGATTATAAAAGCAGTTGACATGATGATTGCCCCAAGCGGCAGGACCTCAGAAGCTACAATTGACATAGCAGATTATTATGAGATCCCGACTTCATTCGGAGTATACCACTTCACACCATGCATTTCCTGGAACAACGATCCAGACATTCTGGGAATAGATGCGGGTATAGAACTTGCAATGAGGAATCCAATGTGCCCCATAAATGAAAAAACAGCCACAATGTCATATTTCATTGTAAGAGCTCCGGAGAAAAAGATAAGATCTGGAGAATTCAGCCAAGAGGATATAGAGGAGGCTGCAAGAAAGGCATCCTCTAGATTCATAGCTGGGAAACATGGGGGTCTTGTGCGGTACTGCAGTCTCTCAAGTAAGGCATCTGGAGATGGATATGATGTCATGGTGCTTCTTGGTGGATTTAGCCTTAACAAACTTCTTGGAGATAGTATAGGGAAATTTAAGGCATTTGCAGATAACCTAAAACCAGGGATGAAGGAAGGCATGGTCGAAGTAAAAGACGAGGACAGCCCGAAAATAAAAACAAAACTTAAAGCAGATGAATTGGATAGGATAGAGAATTGGCTCAGGGAGTATTCCACTAAGACTGAGAGCCTTATAAGAAGAGCAAAGAGAGGAGAAACAAGCGAGGAAAAGATCCTCCAGGACTGGTTACAGGAGGGGAAAGAGAAAAAGAAGAGGGGAGGTAAACGTGCTTCCACCTAATGCAATACTCATCCTTGCAATCCTAGTATTTCTCTCGCTGATCGTTATTGCAGTGATTGCCCTTATTTTCTTCGGCCTAAGGAAATCAAAATCAGAGAAAAAGGATTTCAGAATCCTCCTCATCTCAGCATCCGGATCCCCGATGTCTGGTGTCGATGTGAAATTGGGAAAGGATATTGTGCCTTCCGATTCCTACGGGAAAGCTCACTTTAAGCTGAATCCAGGAAGATACGAACTGTTTATATCAATAAAGGGCTATGACGAGATAAAAAAGACGATAGACACATCGGACAAAAAGATGGAGACAATAAGGATGTCAAAAGGAACAGTCTCCATAGAGTTGAAGAAGCTTGACAGATCACTGGATTCAGTTAGAAAAGCAAGGGAGGAAATAGGCTCAGGCTATAATCAGACAATACCCGATTATCTTTTCAGTATCTGCAAGGCAGTCTATGACCTGTCTCTGGAGGAGCTGTCAAACCAATCTGATTCAAAAGAGAAATCAAGATGTGCGAACATAGCTTCCTCAACAATCTTACAGATATCTGGGGGGTTGGTAGAGAGGAGAAACCTATCAATATATGCAAAAGCCAAAAAAAAGAAATTGAAATCCATACTGCTCCCAGGAACACCTACCCCGGACATTTTGGAAGCAAAAAACAAACTTTCTGCCATAGACACACTTCTTACTGAGAAAGCAGGGAAAAAGGCGATCTCACCGCCACTTGTCCTATGGAAGATATCACAAGAACTTCTTGAAAAGCCAGATGTATTCAACATAACTCTGTCAATGTTTCTCCTTGATTCAACTGAGAAGATGGTGAAGGAGTTAGGAGACTACTTGGTCTGACGACTTTTTTTAAGAAGATTTACATTCATCTTAAGTGATTTATCGCTACAATCAAGCTCCTTTTCATATACCTTGTAATCAGGATGCACAACCGTCATCTGGTGACTTCCACGCTCAAGCATTATCTCTGCATACCCGTCAGAATCTGTTCTTACTGTCTCATCTGCAACATGGATCTCAGCGTCCTTTATCTTGTTACCCCTTGATTTCACCATGATCTCAAGAAGTGTCTTCTCACTTCCTTTTGGAACAAGGGTTACTGAAACAGCGGAGTGCTCTTCAGCGTTTAACCTTCCCTTGTAGACTTCGTGATTTTTTGATTTTATCTTCATCTGGTGACTCCCCTTTTCAAGTGCAAATACACTTCCTGATGGTTTTGTTAAGTCACCGATTACAACCTCTGCCCGTTCCGTTGCTCCATCACTACCAACCGTATCAACCTTAACGAGGAACATTTCCCCAACGACCATCCTTCCGGGTCTCTCTTGTTTATAGTGTGCAGCCTGTGATCTAAGCTGGGAAACCCTTGCTACATTCTCTTCTAGGTATGTAAACAACAGGACAGTTGACACAAGGTTCTTTTTTGTTAATGATACTCCCAGATGGGTCTGTTTCATATGGGATCTCTCAGAAAGAAAAGACCGGATTATATCTATTGGAGCTAGCATCCCCTCACTAAGTAGATAGTGCGGGGGAAGTCTAAGCATTGTAAGGTTCTTCTCGCATTCCTCAGGTTTTATCCCTTCAACACTTAGTTTAAGAAACGACTCATAGAGAAGCTTTATTACATCGATCTTCTTCCACCCAATAATTGGAAACAAATAATGAAGAAGATCCCTTGCTTTTTCACTAGATCTAGCAAGACATGCATAAGTTGTTTTTCCTTTAACCGTTGTCGAGGTTATTATATCATTGATATCAATGACTGGCGGGTTTCCAGAGAATTCATTAGGGTCTATTCTGTCTGTCGAGCTCCCAAGTATAAGTTCGGACAATGCCTTTGCAATATAATCATTATATCTCATGTATGCATTGGCCATGTTTCCTGTGTATGCTATTCTCTGGTTATCCACAAGTATCGTAGTGTTTGTGTGGCCTGTCAGTCGCTTCAAACTAACATATGCATTGCTCGCAGCTAGGCTTCCCTCTTCAGTTGCAGGCATTACTGCTATTGCCATAACCGGTATCCCAAGGGCCCTGAATGCAGACGCAACAACAGGCCCAACACCACTTCCTGTCCCTCCCCCCAGGCTTAACACGACGAACGCGCAGGATATAGTTTTTGTATCAACATCTCCTTCAAGAAAATAATCTGAAAGTTTTTCCAGGAGTTGTGGGTAGTGCTTAAGCGAATCTCTCTCAGCCCTATCCCTGTTCTGTCCATAACCTCCTGCAACAATACTATCGAAATCTTTCTCATCCCCGCCCATAAATCCATTCTTAGAGACTCCAAGCCACCGATCTCTAGGTATGTTCTTTAGATTTATGAGATCGCTGGTTGCAGAGTTAATTGCAAGCGGAATGCACATATCCCTAACTGTTTTCTCAGAGAAAAACGAATCGAGTATGCCTCCCCCACATTGACCAACGGAAACAAATGCATACATAACCCTATGTTTGATAGAAACGGTTTTATTAAACCTGCTCCCATATTCGGTTATGGCCTGTTGTACACGATGTGGCAGACAGATATTCGGATGGGAGAGTCACTATTATTCTAGTTATGCTGTTTGTTCTGATTGTTACAGGAAACTCTACGGCGCAGGGGGAAAAAGGAACATCTGTACAATGTGTGGTAAGAGGATAAGTGATAAGGAGACTGTTAGGAAACTTGGAAAGAACACCTGCAAACCATGCTATGAAAAGGAGATGAAGAGAAGAGAGGAATGGGTATGCGCATCCTGTAAAAAAGAGATAAAATTTGGCGAGAAGAAATTCAAAACACCAGATGGAAAGACTATGTGCGAGGATTGTGCAAAAAAGAATTCTGTTAATTTCAGGCTTGGAGCTTCAGCAAAGGGAAAATGCAGCAAATGCGGCTCTGGAATAAAGGTGGGTCTTGCAATAGATGAGAAGAGGGTGCTTTGTAAGAAATGTGCAATAGAGCACATACGCGAGCAAGAGAAGAACGCAAAAAAAGGAAAGGGAGTACTAAGTAAGTTCAAACATCTTTTTGATAGGGACTGAGTTGATCCAGTCAGATCTCACACGTTAGTTTCCATGCCCGTTCTAATGAATGCATGTCGAATTTCTCAACAAGCTCCATCACTTCAGTGAATATCCCTCTCTGCTCATCATTCCAACCATCATAGTTGCGGACATCCTCAAGTGCAACCATTATTCCCTGTTTTCTTTCAAGAAGCTGTTGCTTAACGAGCCCGGGGTCATATGGCCCGCCCTTTTGCATCCTTATGCATTCCTGTAGGTCTGTTCTAACCCCATCTACGATAACATTCCTACTCCGTAGGTTTTTTTCCCCTGAAAAATCAGTTTTCTTTTTTTCAATTACCTTACGTGCCTCTGGTCTTACTGTTATTTGCATAATATCTTTTCTACTCCGTTCTATATTAAGATATCGCTAAAGGAGAAAGAAGAAAATGGGCCCAGTGAGATTATCAACAATAGTTGTTTTTGAACTCACGACCTCCCGGTTTCTGAACTGATTCGACATATCAGCCGAGCGCTCCAACCAGGCTAAGCTATGGGCCCGCAGCTATCTTTTTTCGGGTTCAATATTTATATAAGTGACCCCCAAAGAGAAATGGGTGTTTGAATGGCGGTATTATCAATAGCTGGTTCCTCTCCAGATGGCGGAGCAGGAATACAAATGGACATGAAGGTTTTCGATGCTCTTGGAACTACAGGTGCAACAATTGTAACTGCACTTACCTCTCAAAATACACGTAGTATAAAGGGCGTATGGTGGGTCCCACCCCCAGTAATATTATCACAGCTCAAATCTGTTTTCTCTGACATGAGTATAAAGGCAGTTAAGATAGGTATGGCTGGTCAGCCAGAAGTTGCGAAAACAATATACGATTACCTGAAAGACAAAAAGATACCCATTGTGCTTGATCCAGTTATGGGTGGCCAGGCAGATGGAAGATCACTTTTTGAGGACGGTTCGCTGCAGTACATGAAAAAACTCATATCTATCTCAGAAATAGTAGTTCCTAATGCCGAGGAAGCCGAGACAATAACTGGCTTGGAAGTAAACACGGTATCCGACGCAGAGGAAGCTGCAAGCAGAATCCAGAAAATGGGTGCAAAAGCAGTATTGGTAACAGGAATAAAAACAGGTGTAATATCAGATGTGTTCAAATATGACTTCAAATTCACCTATACGAAGCAGATAAGAGTTGGCGGGACAAAAGGGGGAGGATGCTGTCTGTCATCTGCAATAGCTGCTTTCCGTTCACAGGGTATAAGCGTTCCTTCGTCTGTTGAACACGCGGAGGGATTCGTTGATGCTGCAATAGCACACAAGAAGAAGATAGGCCGCGGCATACATTCATTGGATCCGCTCTCTACATTAAGGAAGGATTCAGACAGATACTCTGTTCTATGTAACCTCAAGGCAGGCCTTACTATGATAGAGACACACAATGAATTTGCTCCTTTCATTCCAGAAGTGGGAACAAACATTGTTTATGCAATACGTGGTTCAAGAACCCCACACGACGTAGCTGGAGTTGTAGGAAAGATAAGGGATGCGATGGGAGTACCAAGCTCTCTTGGAACTGTCGAGTTCGGGGCGTCATTAAATCTTTCAAAAGCAGTACTGGAAGCAACAGCCGTGGACCCCGAGAAGAGGTCAGTACTCAACATGTTGTATGTACCAAAACTTGAGACAGCTTCCAGAAAAGCAGGGTTCTCAACAGGCCAGCTGGGCTCCAAAACCAAAGATGTGGATTGGAGCAAACTAAAGAATTCAAAGAAAAAGATCCCAGACGTCATATTTCATAAGTGTCCTAAGAGCATTGAGAAATGTGCATATGTATTTGGGAACGATGCAATAGATTCAGTGACAAAGGCACTAAAAATAGTTGCTACGTCCTTCAGAAACTCTGGAAGATACTAAACACAAGTGATCCCTGTGTCATTTGGGATAGATGATAAGATTTTCGATGGCTTTCCGAACCTAAACATCGGTCTTGTTATTGCAAAAGAATTAGATAATTCAGGTCTTGACCCGGAACTGATTGATATTATCAGGGAAAAAGAAAACAAGTGAAACAAAAATCCAAAACAAGGGGAAATAGTATATGCGGGCAATAAGGAAATACCCTACAGGAGATGGAATTGGAGAGAATGCGATAAATCAAAGATGACTGAAAATACAAAAAACGTTGCAATAGTTATATGGGGGCTCCCACCATTTACAAGCGAAGAGGTAGATTCAATAGCCAAAGAGCTAAGCGATCTTATTAAAAAATACTGCGGAGGAGAGACAGACACCTTTTTGCTAAATGCTTCAAAAAAAGAAGCTGAATTCTAACCTCTTTTCTTCTTCTCAAGCAGGAGTTCCTTTATCTCCTTAAGTTCAATCAGTATTTTCTGGGAGTAGTTCATCAGATCCCTCAAATCAATATCCCCGCGCAGACTACTGTTTTTGCCCTTCCCCTTAACAGCCTCAACACAGAGTGATATCTCAGAGACCAATTTCTCAGCTTTCTTAGAGTCTATGCCTTCAAGTTCAAATTCCGCTTCCCCCGGCTTAGAGCCCGCAGTCTCTATTTTTATGCTTGTTATCATTAGAAGTCTTTCAAGGAAATTCCTTTCGACATTTATGTTCTGTATGTTTTCATAATTCACAACATACCTTTTCTTGTTGAAAATGCCATGCGAAAAGATAATTTGCTTATCTGTTATGTTGTGGGTTGTAGTATACCACCTTAGAATATTCCAGGCAAACATGGGGGTCAATATACATGCAAAAATAAGGAGTGTAACGAACTCCTCAGAACCTGCTCTCTGCGCTATGCTCCCCTGCCAAAGTAAAAGATACCTATCCACAAGGATAATTAGAATTATCATTACAACAAAAATTATTGCTACATATAGCGGCCTCTTCAACCAGAACAGTATTGCCCGCCAACTAGGTCTGCTTTCCATAAACTGCATTTGCGTGGTCTCTTATAAAACGTTTGCGTCAGAGCTTTCTGGAAAGGCCTTCGATCATCCGTTTTCCCTGTGTGAGCGTATCTCTCCCTTTCTTAGTTATCTCATAATATTTTCTTCTTCCTTTATATTGAGATTTTATTAGGCCTTCGCTTTCGAGTTTATAGAAGACTATATAGCTTGTTATAAGACCAGGCTTCCAACCAAATCTCTTCTCTATCTGCGTTTTCAGGGCATATGCATATGTGTCTCCTTCCTTTAGTGTTGAGAGTATGTAGAGCCAGAGATTGTCCGTGGTAAGGCTCCGTTTTAGTCTTACCATGGGCTTGCTTTCCTTTCCCATAATCGGTTTTCCACCCTAAGCTTTAAATATTTAATCAAAATAAACTATTTAATGTAAATTAAATAAAGGTGTTTTCATGGGAAAGATAAAGATCGGAATCATAGGTGTAGGAAATTGCTGTTCCTCTATGCTTCAGGGATTGCACTACTACAGGAACATTGATGGGAACTCTCCTCCAACCCCTGGGCTTATGCACAATATAATTGGAGGTTACAGGCTCTCAGATATAAAGGTTGTCTCAGCCTTCGATATAGATAAGAGGAAGGTAGGAAAGGATGTTTCCGAGGCGTGTTTCTCACAACCAAACTGCACAGTCAAGTTTTCCGAGGTCCCCAGAATAGGCGTAACTGTAAAGAAAGGGCCTGTTCTTGATGGATTGGCAGAAACAACAAAGGACCGATTCCTTGTAGACCCGCTACAGAAGCCGTGCAATGTAAAGAAAGAGCTGGAGGAATCCGGAGCCGAAATAGTTGTAAGCTATCTCCCAGTTGGCTCAGAGCAAGCAGCCAGATTCTATGCACAGGAGGCACTTGACGCCGGATGTGCATTCGTAAACGCAATGCCTGTTTTCATAACATCAGACGACAAATGGGCCACCCGGTTCGAGGAGAAAAAACTCCCGATGGTCGGAGACGATGTGAAGAGCGTTGTCGGGGCAACAATAGTCCACAGGACACTTGCAAAGCTTTTCCTTGATCGCGGTGTCCGTTTGAAACAGACATACCAGCTCAATGTGGGTGGAAACACGGATTTCAAGAACATGCTTGAGCGCTCCAGGCTGGTTTCAAAGAAGATAAGCAAAACCCAGGCTGTTCAGAGTATATTGAAAACGCCATTATCTGATGATGAGGTGACAATAGGCCCAAGTGATTATGTCCCATGGCTTCGTGATAATAAGATAGCATTCATAAGGCTTGAGGGGGAGAATTTCGGAGGCACTCCACTTATTGTTGATATGCGCCTGGATGTTATTGATTCACCTAATTCAGCAGGCATAATTGTTGATGCAGTTAGACTATGTAAACTTGGACTCGATAGGAAGATAGGTGGGAGATTAATAAGTGCTTCAGCCTACCTTATGAAATCTCCTCCAATACAATACCCTGATGAAGTTGCAAGGATAATGGTGGAGGAGTTCATATCTGGAGAGAGGGAGAGGTGATCCTATGGAAACATGGATGCTCTATGGTATTCTCGCAGCACTTTTTCTAGGTGCTTCAGGAGTTGCAATGAAGATTGCAAGCGGTTCGGCCCACTATAACCTGAATGCACATACGGGCGCAATACTTGTTCTCGTGGGGGTTGCCCTCGTTTTCATACCCTATTACCTGTATGAAAATAATCTGCAGGTTTCATTTCAAGTTGAAAACAATGCAGCTCTTTTGGCAGTTGCAAGCGGAATGCTCTGGGGAATTGCATCGGTTTTCCTTTACAGAGGATTCAATCTTGGGGCGGATGCATCTAAGATAATACCCCTTATGAACACAAGTGCCCTGGTAGCAGTTGTCCTAGGAATAATATTCCTGCATGAACTTCCTTCCTATTCTGAGCTGTGGAAGGTTGTAATAGGAGCATGCCTTGTGCTTCTTGGTGCATCCATGCTGGGGTGAGAATATGGAAACTTGGTTAGCATATGGTTTATTAGCAGCTTTTCTTTTTGGAATTTCCGGACTTTTAACGAAAGTAGTTGGAGGAAAAGACCACTATGCAGTAAATTCACATATTCTAGCAATGCTAGTTGTAATTGGTGCGTTCATAATATTCATGACTTATTATTTTGTTGAAACAAAGGGACAGATTTCAGTTCCTTCAAATAACATGGCTGTTTTTTTGGGATTGGGGGTTGGAGCAGCATGGGCAATGGGTTCTGTTTTGGTATATAAAGCCTTTAACCTAGGTGCAAATGCCTCTCAGATAACACCAATATTTAATCTAAATACACTGGTAGTAGTTGTTCTTGCCATCCTCCTGTTGCATGAACTCCCTGATCCGCAGCAAACAATAAAAATTGTTTCAGGTGCAATCCTTATGATAGTAGGAGCTTTTCTGGTGAGCTGATGATAAAAGGAAATTACTCTGAATTTGCTGAGAGAGTTGGGATAAAACTGGGACTGTTATTTTCCAGAGTTCCATTGACTCCAAACCAATGGACCATACTATCTCTGATTCCTGCGTTCATAGGTTTTATGTGTCTTGCCTATTTACAGAGAATGGATCTGGCAATAGTTTTCTTTGCTGCATCAGCGCTTATAGATGGAATAGACGGCGGGGTCGCAAGAGTAACCGGAAGCGTTACTTCATTCGGTGCATATCTTGATGGAATTATAGATCGTTTCGTGGAGGCATTCTTGCTGTTCGGTCTTATTTTTTACGGCCTTCCTGAGTTCATATTTCCATCCTATGTTTGGGTTGCGTCACTCCTGTTTTCGGGAACAGTTATGACTAGCTATTCAAGGGCATACGCTGATCATAGGAAAGCACTTACAGATGAGAAATTACTTGGGAAGATGGGCGGACTGCTCGAAAGACCTGAGCGCCTCATCATTGTGTTTGCAGGTATGGTTGCCAGCTTCTGGAATCCACTATACCTAACATATGCGATAGTAGCAGCTTCCCTTCTGGCCATCATCACAGTGGCCCAGAGAGTTGTTTTCGTCTTTAGGAATTCCTCTTAACCTCCTTTTTTGAGGAATGTCTTTCCCTTAGAAGTTAGTTTATAGAATACCCACTTCCTTCCTGGGGCGTGGTCCTTTTCTATAAGTTCAGCATTAACCAATTTATCAAGATGTTCAGAGACGGTCGCCTTGCTTTTCCCAATCTTCTCACTTATAAATGTAGTTGTCCTTCCACCTTCTCCTTCCTTAAGAAGCCTCATTATATCAAGCCTTGTATCCGAGGAAAGTGTTTTATACAGAGTAACCTCGCTCTCTCCAGGATGGGAATGCCTTCTGAACATTATTGAAAGAACAACACCTATGGCAAGCAATAGTAAGAGAGCAAAAGGAAGAACCCTATCCAAAACAGAGGTTGCAGTTGGAACATTATCTCCTCCGCTCTGAGTTCCTGCATTCCCAATGATAACAACTCCCTTATCCTGGGCACTTGTTTCCTCTGTGGTAACCATTATTGACTGATCTGCACACACCCAAACCCGGTCTCCAACGGATAGGTATTTTGCTAATTCATTTTCTGATATCACCTCCAGGTAATCATCAGAACCGAATTCTATTGTGCGATCAACATCACCACTACATTCAGTATCTTTCCAAAGCCCGTCTATTGATACGAATGTTTTGTCCCCAACATTCCTTGTCTGCGGAGGCGCATGCGAGTAGCTCTGGACAGACTTGTATTCCGCAGCAGCAGTCATTATATTGGCATCCTCTGCCCATCCGCCAGGTGCCTGATCAACATCTATCCTCATCTCTTTCATCTTGCCCTCATCATCAATTGTAATGTATGAAGTGTAAGGGGTCGGTATCCCGTATTTAGTTGCCAACCCAACAATTTCCTCCTTTAGCTCAGAGGTCTCTCCTTCAAGAGCAATGACATCAAGCAGGTGACCTACCTTCCTTGTTGCCCACGTCCTTTCAACAAAACTGTTTCTCTCTTCACCTGGGAACGATACCTCATATTCGAATACATTATTCTTCCCGGCAGTCTCTCCGCTCAGAGTTACTACTGCACTTCCCGAATCCTTGTATTTGCCTACAATTACAATCTGACTTCCATAGAAAACATCTGCCATTTCTTTCGGGTAAATATCATATGTCCCAACTCCCCTCACATCTATATCCACATTAGTGAGCAGTGGCTTGGCTATCTTGTCATAGAATATTGTTAGACTTGACTCAAGCTCAGCATCTGATCTTATATATGTAGGTATTCCATCCCCATGTTCATTGGATATCCTGTCCAGAAGCTCGAAATCAATATCCTTTCCAACTCCGAATGGAAATATCTTGCAATCACAGCCCTCAATTGAGCGCATTACACTCTTAACACTGTGCCCTGTTGTGTCCTCCCCATCAGTCAATAAAACCACTATATGAAGCCTGTTATCGTCCTCAAACATTCCTGATGCAAGCACAAGAGGATCTTCTATATTTGTTGCACCAACTGCCTCAAGATCATCTACAAAATCCTCTGCATCATTCTCAAAACCTGTTCCAACTAACTGATCTTTGTAATAGTCTGCATCAGAAGAGAAGGTTATTATGTTGAACCTATCCCCGTCATTGAGCTGCCCAACCCCGTATTTTAGAGCTCTTTTAGCTTGCTCTATTTTCGTTCCACTCATGCTTCCAGACACATCAATAACGTACACAACATCCTTTGGAACAGTCTCTGTTTTTGGGTTAGATGGGTAAACAAAGAGCATGAAATATCCGTCCCTGTAGTTTTCTTTGTCTCCGATTACCTTCACATCGTAGTCCCTTTCAGTAACACCATAGAAGATCTCGAAGTCCCTGTCAGGTATCTCTTCAGAATAATAGCTTACCTCAACTTCCCTTTTAGAAATCCTATCAACTTCCACATCATGTGTTGGGGAAAGAACAAAACCTATATCTCCAGCAGCCATTATCTTAACATTTATATCTACGGGATCTATTGGTTTTGTGGTATATCTCTCAGTGCTCAGGGGATAGAAGAAAGAATAAACTCCGGAACTTTGTTTTATTACCTGGTCATACGATATCTGAATCCTTACTTTCTCCCCTCTCTTGAGCATGACGCTTGCAGTGAACATCTCCTTACCTGAGTATTCGAGCAAAGAGACCTCTCTTCTTTCTATAACATATTGGTGATATATGTCCTTTGCTTCGTCACTATCCAAAAGCTTTCCTTCGATTGTCTTTCCATCGACAACCATCTGGAATTTTTTGATGGAACCGGAAGGGAGAGGAAACATATATATCCCTTGAATATCCCGGTGTCCATCATTAACGAACTCTTGATCAACCGAGACAGTCGCATATGTATCGTCTATCTCAACATCAACGTAGTGATTAAGTATAAGGGGGTATGGGTCATCAGGCCTTGGAGGCATTATCATACCATCAGCAAAAACATTAACTAGCAATACAATCAGAATAACACTTGAAAGGAATAATCTCACAGCATCACCGCTCTATTACTGCTTAACGGAATTTATATCCTTTATGATATTGTTCGGTTTGAGCCGAACAAAAATCAGAACCCAGTAACTGACTTTATCCAACCCCGAATTCCTGAGAATACTCCGGGTTTTTGTACGTGTTCAAGAGGCTTGTTGAACACTATTCCAGAAAGCTCACTTAATGCACTTGTAGCGTATGATTTCGGTTTGTAGAATATTACGGGTGTTTTTGCAGCAATACTTTCAGGTATTGCAGGATCCTCAGGAATAACCGTGCATACTCTGGTTTCAGTAATTGTCTCTATCTCCTTTGGGTGCATCTCATATGGTCTGTTTCCTGCCCTGTTTACAACAACTCCGATTATTTTTGTTTTGTATTCTCTTGCTATCTCAATAAGTTTTGTTCCACTTGTCACACTGGGTACATCGGGGGTTACAACAACTATTATCTCTGTGCAAGATTGGATTACTTTTTCAGTGTACTCATTTGTTCCAGGCGGACAATCAACAATAATTGTTTCATATTTTGACTCTTCAAGAACAGATTTCAGGTTGTCTATCTTTGTGTTTTTCTTGTATTCAAGAGAAGCAGGGACAAGCCTAATCCCAGTTGTTGGATGCACAATTATGGCTTCCGTTATCTTTACTTTTTTGTTAAGCACATCCTGCAACCCCAGGGCACTTTGCCACAGCCCAAGGTGCAGTCCAACACACGGATTATTAATATCTGCATCTACCAAAAGAGCCATGTTCTTAGATTCAGCTGCAAGTGCACTCATGTTGATGGAAATTGTGCTTTTTCCAACGCCTCCTTTTCCGGATAGTATACCTATAATTCTGTTTTCCATATGCTCACTCATTATTTGTTATGCTTTTTAATTATTCATTTGTCTTATCCTTTATGCTCTTGCTTATTACATCCTTCATTCTCCCCATGCTTTTTACCCTGTCGAAATCATAGGTCGGCTTGCCCACCTCGCCACGAGAAGGCATACTGATTCCTCCAAGGGCATTCCTTGCAATTGATAACAATATCAACAACATGCCTAGGACCATAATAACTGCAATTGCCACTATGGCTATATCAAGACCAGGTATTGATACTGAGGCAATTGTAGGAACACCTGCCTGGGATCCAATTACCATTGAGGTTCCTGGGAAACCTGAGGCGGTCCCTTTCCTAACCATAATTGGAGCTGATGAGAAGACATTGAAGTCTTTTCCCATTATAACTGCCCTTATAAGATGAGTTTGTGCGACATCTTTCGGTGCGGCTACTTTGAAATTAATGTTTGTCAATCCTCTTGGGATCAATAGAATCTTCGTGTATCCTGGGTCTGATCTGAAGCCAGTCGGAAGTTCAAGCATTGCAGTTACTTCAAGCGGCTCCTCCCCAGCATACAGTATTGTTGCAGTTACTGCTCCACTACTGCCCGGGGAAATGGTTTCTGAGCTTATGTCTATTATCCTTATTAGATTCTTTACATCATACCCCGCACCTATATCCATCTGCCTCAAGTGCCAGGTTGCATAAGAATGGTAATCCATAAGCACGTTGTTAACAGTATACCTGATTGTTGTTTCCTCAAGAGGACCCACACCAGTTATTGTCCAGGTTATAAGATCTGCATTATCCATCTTAGATATCTCCCCTCTCTTGTTCTTGAATCCTATTGTCATTGAGCCTGTTTTCAATCCTTGGGGGATAGTCTCCTTTAATGTGAGCTTCTTTACTGAGTTTTCAGACGGATTCATAATTCTCAATGACACATCTGTAACTCCGGCAACAATGTCCGTTCTTATTGTTTTCAAGTATATGGGGTCTCTGTGCCATTTCGGGTAATTCTTAACCCTTATCATCATGTAATCCTTAGCATAGTAATCTTCCCCAATTGCTTCTATGGCCATAAGGTAGTTTCCAGAAAGCACGTTCTTTGGGACCTCTATATATGCATTGATTATTGAGCTCGAGTTTTCAAAGACAACTGTCCTGTTCTGTCTCAATGTAACCCAATCATCAACACCACTTACACTTAGTTTCAGGGTCGCGTTTCCCTCATCGGTGTTTATGAGCATAAAGCTCTCCAGTTCTCCTTCACCTGCAAGCAGCTCTTTAACAACAGGGACCTGTGAGAATCTCAATTTCCCCCAAACAGGACTCATGCTCGGAGGTACGGGCGTAGGTTTTGGTTTTCCACTGCCAGTTCCCCCAGAAGGAACGGAGGAAGATGGTGGGTCGGGAGGTATGCTTCTTATAACAAAACTGGTATTCAATGTATTGGTCTCGTTGTTTCCATATGTTGCATTTACGTATGCAGTGTATATTCCGGCAGAGAGGGAGTCGCTGTCCCATGTTCTCACAATAATAACTGTGGCTCCCTGTCCCACAACAACAGGATCATAATTAAAACTACTAACAAGTGCACCAAGGGAATTGTATATCTCTACAGAGGTGTTTGCAGTTGTGCTTGAGAGTCCGATGTTCTGCATTGCAACAGCGAAATCTGCAGTCTGTCCTTGGTTTAGTATTGTTGGAGTTACATTGAATTCGGTTAGTATAAGCTCAGGAGTTATTGATTCAAACCTAATTATGGAATTAACATCATCAGCATTTGCCATGGCTAAGAGTAATAAAATAAAGAAAAGGGGAGGTGCAAGCCTCTTATTTACCATTGTACCCCTTTTTATGTCACTGTCACAGCTATCTGATAGAAGGACCTTCCTATGCCCACCGAGCTTCCTCCAGTTGTGTAAAGGTTCAGGTACTTCATCAGCATCTCCTCGTTGAACTCTTCATCCGGAACCCCCGTGTTTATTCCAATTACATATGTTCCGGGCGGAGTGTTCTCCTTTACCTTCACATTCACCTTTAGTTTCTGTATCCAGTTGTACTCCAGGATGGGGAAACTTGGCTCAAGAAGCATCGTGTCAGGAGATACTGTAACCTCGAAATAATCTTTCACAACCTCGGGATCCTGCGTTACAATGCTTGACCCCTGAAGGTCTTGGTATGGTAAATCAACAGTGTCCCTGTATTCGGTTACTAATCTAATGCCCTGATATGTTTCAACAAGCCAGCTTGTGTGAACAAATGTAGTCACAGTGAACTCACCACCGGGAGAAGCGGTCACCCTTGTGTCTCCAGGATATATGCCGAAACCAAAAGCACCCCATCTTCCAGTTTGTGGATTCTTTATCAGGCCCACTGCATTATCCTCAAAACCTGGGAGGAATTCAGGCTGTTTCCAATAGTCCTCTGATATTCTGTCCAGATCTGATATCTTACTGTAGAGAACCAATACCCTTATTCTGTAGAAATCCTCTGGGAAAGGAGGGATGTTCCTGAAGAATATCTCAGGCAAGTCGGTTTGCCTTTTCTTCAGATTCTCCGCACCCTCAAGCCTCTTTTCTATGGCTATCTCAAGAGGAGTTTTTCCAGAGATCTCAACAGCAGGGTTTGTTTCCTCTGCTTGGGTTTCTGTTATAACTATCTCTCCTGCAGGTATATCATCACCTGCGGCAGCCAGTACCTTTGATGTGGGCGAAAGACAACCCATAAAAAGAACTGAGGCCACCATCAAGACTAAAATTTCAATACCCCATTTCATTTAGTCACCTTTTATCAAGCTTGGAGTTATTCAAAAAAATCTTACGAATAAACACCTCGCCATTATATTCTTGTTCGATGTACTCCCGTACATCTGCGAGCACTTTTAGCTCGTCTACATTAGTTTTTACCACGAAGGTGAATTCCTTCATGTTTAAACACCCCATTTTTTTCGAAAATATTGGAAAAAAGAAGGAAAGTTCTATGACGACGATTCACTGACGTGCCACAATGTCCTGTTCGTGCTTGTGCCTCCTGTAACGCTTGTGAAATTAGCCCAGAACCACACTTCTTCGTATGCTCCGTATGCTATGTCTGCAACCTTCACTGCCTCCGAATTATTCACAAATACACACGCATTTGTCGTACAGCCAGTTGGCAGCGTGTCGCATGTGCATTCATTCTGGAATGCCGAAGCATTGTGTCCAGCCATGCAGGTAACTCCTGCCGGGAGCGCAGAGGCGAATTGCATGCTTATATTTATGGCTCTATTCCCTGTGTTTGTATAGTTAAAGCACGGTATGTCATCATCCTGTATTGTCTCAGCTGCTCCACCTGCTGAACAATTTATTTTGTATGCAGTTGGAACTGTTGAGTTGAATCCAATATCCGCGGTCCAACCGGAAGCAACTGCTGATTCACCCGGAACAGTTACTGAGAACGATATGTCGCTTGGGACATTAAACCAAACAGACGTCAGGATGGTGTCAGCACCTACTATTGCTACAAGCAAAGCCAAGGACGCTAGCACTAAGCCTAGTCTTTTCTTCAATTTAC
This sequence comes from Microcaldota archaeon, assembly GCA_964649265.1. Classification (GTDB taxonomy): domain Archaea; phylum Micrarchaeota; class Micrarchaeia; order Burarchaeales; family JAKAKT01; genus CAZYPB01. The sequence goes on along the minus strand of CAZYPB010000012.1, from coordinate 2,880 downwards.
CACCTCCAATGGACGGGCAAAGCCCTTATAATGTCCACTGACATTAGCATGAATTATGGAGAACTCTAACATAGAGTAGCATACCCTAACTGAATGAATCTTTTCTTTCATGGTCGCCAACCCATATTTTGGTTTCTGCCTTTATAAAGTTTACCCTGCTTCTGTTGAGCTGTGGTTCATATCTCTGGTCTCATTCCCATACACTGCATCTATGAATTCCCCATACAACCAGGCAATTGCACTGTTTCCAACTCCAATATCTCCATCCACAAGATTGTAAGAGTCTGTTATTGTCTGCGAATCAATGCAACTGTCTGAGCCATTAGTGAAGTTGAGTTCGAATGTAGCTGAAAGAGTCTCATTCACATTGATTGTCCAATTGAGCGCAACATTCCCTGTATTGGTGAAATTGAGGAAAGGTATCAGGGCAGTCTGCCCTTCAGGCATCACGCATGCCTCATCTGACGCCCCGCTACCGAGGTCGGTTGTCTCTATCCATGCTCTTGTACAAACCGAACAACCACCAGTTGTGCATCCTTTCCCTTCAGTGCAGCCACTATCTGGCAGGGTTATTGTAAATGAAACATCAGTTGCTTCAACATAAAGTGTGATATTAATTGTCCAGCTTCCAGTAACATTCCATGAACTTGTGTTTAAACTGTAACCACCCAGACTCACATTTATTGTCTGATTATTGAATGAGTAATTAGCGCTATCTGTATAATTCGTATCATTAACAACAACATAACCTGTAAGTCCATTGGAATCAGTTAGATTCCCTATCATTGATGAATTCCCAAACACATCACTAATGTTCACAATCGCATTCTCCTCAGCATCCCAAGTTATGTTTGTAACATTCACTCTGAGATACCACTGAACAAGATAATCCCCTGAAGCCACCCAAGAAGTATTGGTATAATTGGCAGTTGTATTAAGGAAGGTATTCTTTGTTGAAGCACTATCTACAAAAACAATGGCCCTTTGCACTGTTGAATCAGATTGATAGAAGACACTGTCCGTTATGTTGTTTAGGTTTCCCCCATCGAATCTTATGCTCCTGTTTCCCCTGTCTGAAGTTATGTTATAGAATACGTTCTGATCACCACTAATCTGAATACCATACAGTGTATCATTCATTGTCACATTTCTGATGATGTTACTATCTGAATCAACATTGAAACCAGCAGTGCTTGCATTGTTTATTATGATGTGTTCTATGAGGTTGTTATCCCCATTAACAGCCAGTATAAACGCATTCGTCACATCTGTGAAATTTCCATAGGATACATTTGTCATATCTGTACTACTACTAGTGTCTATTCCAACTGATGTTGATCGAATGTCCAAACCATTGAATGCTGCCGGGCAGTTTAGGTCAAACCCATATCCGCCTGTGTGGTTTATGTATATATTCTGGAACGTTATGTTGCTCTCGCAACTTCCAGATATATGTCCCCCATAACCCGTAGTCATATTTGTCATTTTTGCGCCATCAGTGCTCGCATTGGAAACAGAAGTGAACATTATTCCGTAACCTCTCGTTGTCGGTTTCCCTACATCATGGTCTCCGGTGTGATTCGAAACCGTGAAGTTACTTATAATAAGGTCATTCGTATGCTCTGCTTTCAGTCCCATCCCTGAACCCCCTGCAGGGCTCTGCCCATTCCTAGTTATAGTGAGGTTCCAGTCTGTGTGATTGGTCACATTTGTTTTATTGCTGTCATCCAGGTGAATTCCTGTAACATCATAGAATCCGCTTTCAACAACAGCATATACATCATAAACAGTGTTGTTGTAGAGGTTTATTCCCTGCGAGGCATTGACAACAATTCCCTTAGTAAAGTTAGATATCCTGCAGTTCCTGATTATGATGTTCTCTCTTCCAGTTACATTGAATGCATAGGCATACAGAGAATTATTTCCATTAATATTGAATCCAGAACAGTCAAATATGATGTCATTAGCATCTATGTTAAAGCATGTCCCGCTATTGTAACTTATGTCCTCCGCCATTGTTGTGTCGCTTGTTATGGAACCGCACGATAGGCCTGTCGGGGGGTAGAGTGTAAGGTTTACAACATAATTGCCGGTTATTTTTACGCTTGTTGTGTTGCTTGAACTGCTGTTGTATGCTGATACTGTGTGGTTGTTGTAACTATTGTTGCCAACCCCACTACTGTAATAGAAATCAACATCAGCTACAGGAAGAGGAACAGTAAGTCCGTCTACGCCTGTTGATTCCTCAGACAAGGGCGTTCCTCCATACTTATCCGTTGCATTTACATCGGCATTTATTCCATCTCCGCTCCCATTCGTTACATTTACAATCAGATACCATTTTACTGTGTAATTATCCCCATTCGTTCCTCTCCAATCATCCCAATCAATTGTACAGTTCAAGAAGATGCTGTTTGTTCCTGTATTCGGATATAGATCATAATCCTCTATACTACTGATACTCGAGTTTGTGAAGTTGTTCTCAGTTCCAGGGAAACGCAATCCATACGCGTAATTTGCAATTCTAAGACAGTTTTGATTATCTCCCTGTGTAACATCATCTATTGTTACGTTGTTCAACTCATTGTAATTTGCATCAGCTATATAAACTCCGTAAGCCTCGTCTGCGCATTCATCTATAAAAACAATCCCTCCACTTCCTATTGATCCCGGATCTCCGCTCTTGGACCCACTAAGGTAATCATCATTTATTTGGTTTGAGTTGTCATCAATATAAAGCAGGTAAGATACTCCTCCTGCCCCTTCCTGGCCACCAGAATAATCAAAACCAGGACCAGTGTAATCCCCCCCATCCCCTCCTTGCCCTCCGTTGATCTCTGTTACATTGTTTGCAATGTGATAATTACTACCACCATCCAG
>CAZYPB010000011.1:3433-22758 GCA_964649265.1 Microcaldota archaeon | reverse complement strand
GTAATGGCATTTGGAATGAACGCATTTAAACTTGACACTGCTCTTATTGTTCATTCAATTGCTGCACCATTGCTCGCAGGGGGGGTTTCATTTGCATATTTCAAGAAGTTCAGTTACACCACTCCGCTTGAAACAGCAGGATATTTCACCGGGTTTTTTATATTCATGGACGTTTTTTTCGTTGCATTCATAGTGCTTAAGAGCTTTGATGTGTTCTCAAGTTTAATAGGAACCTGGATTCCGTTCCTGTTCATATGGATTTCAACATATCTGGTGGGAATGAGAGTAAAGAAATAATGTTTTTATAATTAAAAAGAAATAGATTAATTGGTGTTTTTGTGGAAGAAGAAACGAGAACCTGTTGACCGGATCGGCCTGAGGAATCTTATTGTGGATACTTTCAATGAAGCAGATGATGGGGATAAGATATTGGTTACAATATGTCAAGAGAAAAACGAAGAGGAATACGCAGTACAGATAGATAACACCACAAAGGGCACAACTCAGAAAGTTATTATGACACACGGGGATATCTCCGATTTCTTTAAAAGAAAGGCAAAGGAGAATGTAGGAAACTTTGACACTTACGCATGGGATATGTTTTGGGCTCAGCTGCTCAGACCGCCCAAGTAGGTGGATACAGGAAATTAGACTCAGATGAGCTATTGCCCAAGAACACAACAAGACCATGGAAGATTCAGTGGGGAGTGAACAAAAAGAATATGAAACTGGAGTTCTTGGAGGACAACAGTCCAGAGACAACAATAGTTGAGGGAACAGAAATAAAAGGGGATAGAGAAAAAGGAGTTAACCTGCCTTCTGATTGGGTTCATACCGATCCTTAATCATTCTGCCAAACTTTAAAAATTAAAAAACACCCAATGTAAGTGATGGAAAAAAGAGATAGATATGGACGCACTAAGCTCCATATGGCAGCACAGATGGAAAGGATAATGCCTGTGAGGGAATTATTGAGACAGGGCTTTGACGTGAACGCAAAGGATAATGCTGGGAGAACTCCTTTGGATTATGCTAGACGCTCAGGTAATGATAAGCTTGTTGGAATACTGGAGGACGCTGGGCGCAAGCAGGATATGGTAAGGCTGGCAGAGATGAAGAGAGGTGCTCCAGGAGCAAGTGATTTTAAGAAAAAAACAGTAAGAGTGAAAAAGAGGCAGCTCGCGATGGCTCGGACATAAAGACATCTATCTATCGCTGAATATTGAGACGAATCTACCCTGTCCAATTTGTTTGGCTATTTCATTCGGATCAAAAATTCTGCCATTCATGCATACGTGAATTCCTGGTTTCAAATGGAATATCTCTGCAACTGAGAAGCCAATATTAAACAGAGCATCCGAACCAGCAAATGATTCAAGTATTGGAATAGATAACATGGGCATGGACACAATCAATGCAATAAGAGCATGTATCTTCCTAGTTGCTGGGGCGTTGCTTATTCTATTTCCAAAAAATATACTCAAGTTTCAAAAAAGAGTAGTTATGTATTTGGAAAGAAAACTAAACGTAAACAAAAAGATTTTGGTTGGGACGTCTGAGAAATCCAATGTGATAATTGGAATCGCTTTCTTAATAATCTCAACACTGTTGTTCATTTATTCTGTTCTTAATTAAGGTTACCAGTAACCTACTTTCTCCATGAATGCAAGGTAGCTTTCGAATTTCTTAAGAACCGAAGCACATTTCTTTTTTTTATCTGCTTGGGGCTTCCAAGATTTTCCTTTGGAGGTTACACTCATGCATTCTATTACTATTTCAACTTCTGGTTTTGAAAAGGATATTCCTCTGGGCGCCATGTTTCCACCTCTTTATAATTGGACTATGTTCTCAGAGTATATATAGATTCCTGAAAACAGTTACTCATACCTAAGTGCGTCCACTGGTTTTAGTTTAGAGGCTTGGTACGCAGGTATTGCACCTGCGATCATTCCAATTAATGTTGAGACAACTAGAGCAATGGCTATTATCTCAAAGTTAATTGAACTTATCAAAGAACTGCCCATCCCACCCCGCGCGAAAGGCATCTGGAGACCGGATCCAGTGAGAAGAGAGGCTGCAAAACTTGAGCCTATTGTTCCTAAAAGAACGCCTAAAAATCCTCCGATAAGACCGATTATCCCTGCGTTTAAAAGAAAGATGGTCATTATGTCGCTGTTCCTTGCGCCAATTGCCTTCATTATCCCTATCTCCTTTGTTTTCTCAAGCACCGAGGTGAACATAGTATTTGCAATACCAACTGCACCCACTAGAAGAGAGACTGCTGCTATTCCAGTTAGGAAGAGAGCTATGCTATTTGTAGCGCTACTGATGCTCTCCAACAGATCTTTAGTTGAGGAAAGCGAGAAGTCCTGTTCGTTAACTCTTCTTGAAAACATTAAGGAATCAGTAATCTCAATTTCTATCGCATCTATATCGACTCCATCAACCACAAGAATCTGTATGTTATCGTATTCATCTTCTCTCTTCCCGTCGATAACTTCGTAAGCATTTTCAATTGGCAGGTATATCGAACGATCAAATCTTCCGGTGTCCCCCAGTATTCCGACTACCCTAAATGTATTCCCTTCTATGCGGAGTTCTCTTCCGACTGTTATCTCTTTTTTGAAATAGCTGTCTGCAAGGGAATAGCCTATAACTATGACATTCTTATCAGAACCATGGAGAAGCCTTCCCTCCCCCACCTCGCTGCTCGTTATCTGCTCCCAGGTCTCAGGGTTCACACCAGTAACCTGAAGCATGCCATTTTCGCTCCCATAAGAAACATTTGCGCGTCCGCTTATCTGCGTGTTTATTGCCTGGATTCCTACAATGCTCTCCAATGCACGTACATCGTCTTTTGTTAGCACAGAAACAGAGCTTGGACTTCCGCTGTCCCATGACCTGCCCATAGCACCGAACCCAGTTCTCTGCGCCCTGGAAAAACCAGGACTGATGGTTATGAGGTTCGCATTTAAAGAGCTAAGCTGTGAGCTAACTTGATTCTGCATAGCCTCCCCTAGCGAAACAATTGCTATTACGGAAGCTACTCCGATGACTATACCTATTATAGTAAGCCAGCTTCTAAGCCTGCTATTTGTGACCATATTTATTGCCATCTTAAGGCATTTGTCTGCTCTCAATGCGCCTACCTCCGATCATTTCCTTACATATGTCATTGCCTGGGTTCTCTCTGCAATAACGCATGCATTGGGGGATTTTTTCCCGACAATATTCTGTTATCTCCTCTTTGTTTGAATTTTCGAATATTTCTGAAACCTCAGTTAGATTGAATCCCATTTCTGAATAATTCCAACCAATTCCTGTTCTGTTCCAAGGTCCCATGCCTGTTCGGTTCCAGTCTCCTCTTTCCCCAATTCCCCCAGGGAATCTTTCTTCATCTTGTTTTGACCCGGTGCAACCAAGCAAAAATAAAAATAGCAGCGCTAGATAAAAAATTTTCATTTTGCATCACCAGGAGTTATCATATGTTTGTTCTTTTCGACATTTACAACTACACCATCCTTGAGTTGTATGTGGGTTTGTGCATAACGGGCAAGATGAAGATCATGGGTGACAAGAATGATTGTCTTTCCTTCATTTTTCCACAACCTGTAGAGAGTTTCCAGGATAGTCTTTCCAGTAATGCTGTCAAGTGCTCCAGTTGGTTCGTCTGCTAAAACTATCTCGGGGTCTGCGGCAAGGCTTCTTGCAATTGAAACTCTCTGCTGCTCGCCACCAGATAACTGAGCCGGAAGGTTATTCAGCTTATCTCCCAACCCTACAAGCTCCAACACCTCTCTTGTCCTTTTATCTGCGGCACCATCGTCAAATTCCTGCAATTCTAATGGAAGTGAAACGTTTCCATAGGCAGAGAGAGTTGGGATAAGGTTGTACTGTTGGAAAATGAATCCTATGGTTTCTCCCCTTAGAGTTGCAAGCTGGGACTCGCCAATCTCAGAAATGTCCTTCGATTTCAGAAAAACCCTTCCTTTTGTGGGTGTGTCCAGGCAGCCTACTAGGTTCATCAGTGTTGATTTGCCACTTCCTGAAGCTCCGATTATCGCAACGAAATCTCCTCTTTTTATTTGAACATCCACTCCCCTTAGTGCATGAACCTGGACCTCGCCCATCTGATAGGTTTTCCACACGTCCTCTAGGACGACCAACGGAGCATCCATTCGATCACTTCTTTTTCTTGGATCTTCGGTAAAGGTAATAACCGGCAGCCACCAAGAGAATCCCGGCACCAATCTGTATCCAGCTGAAACCAAACAGCCCATCATTATTTGTTCTTTGACGGGTTGTGAAAATTGAGGTGGCAGTAGAGGAGGTTGCCCTGGTACTTATGCTTACCTCTTCAAGCAAAGTGTGCTGCTGATTTTGTTCATCCCTAAATGACATCATTACATTAATTTTTGGAGCCATTCTCTGAGTTGTGTTATCCCTCATCCCGAACATTGAGCCCGAGTTTAGTGTCATTGTAGAGTAGTCATCCAGATCAAGGGTTCCTATGAATTTCTCTGTTTTTGTTCCGCCATATTCTGCAGTTACATAAACGCTTCTTATTGGGCTGTTTCCAGTGTTTGAAATCTGAAGGACAATGTCGTTCCCAGTTGTGCTCTGGGATGACTCAGCAGTTAAGGTTATCTCAGGTGTAGCCTGAACAACAACGCCCACTTTCTGGGAAACTATCTGCCCGCTACTTAGCGTAACTGTAAATGGGAGTTCATAGTATCCTGAAGCAGCTGATGCAGAAATTCCCAGAGTTACATTCTCTGAGACCTTTTTTCCAGGCTCAACTGAATCAAAATATATCCTGTTGCTACCAAGGGGGATAAATGTGTTTGTGGAACTTATATCAACTATTGCAGATATTGGATCGCTTCCAGTGTTCTCCAATTGAAGATAGAATGTCGCTTGCGAACCTACCTCAGCATATGTGAGTGGATCCATGGTTACCCTGAATTGAGTTGAAGATTCCAGGACGCTTACTGGTCCAACTTGGAGTGTTTGAGTTACTGTGTTCTGCAGCGAATCTTCGTATGTGAATGTAAGGGGAACCATGTACTGACCGATTACAGTAAGTGATGAAGACGCTAGGTTTAGAGTAACTACTTTTGTTGAATTTGACGGAAGGTTCCCCACTGATTTCCTTGTTGAACCGTCTATTGAGAATGATGAGTCGGATTGAGATGTTATAGCAAGATTGTTTATGGTTCCACCTATGTTTCGTATCTCCAATTCAACTGAAACTTTTTCCCCAGGAGAGATTGTTTTTTTACTAAGTGAGAGGGTATTGACCTCAAGTATCTCGTTTTGTGAAACAATTATTGGTATTGAATATGTTGTAAGTTTAGATTCTCCACCAGATTGAGAGGACTGATAGTATATTTCTATTTTATAAAGCAATACTCCGCTGCTGAAATCAGTAGAAACCTGGAATGGAACAGATATCTGAGAATTGCTGTTTGAGTTTATATCGCCCGTGCTTTGGGATTTAAGTTTGTAATCGAAATTGTTTGAGTATTGAACAGTTATACCTGTTGCAGTATCGCTTCCTGTGTTCGATATTGTGAGTTGTATATACCCTTTTGAACCAGGGTAAATGTTCTGTGGTACAAGCGAGTAGTCCGTAACTTGGAGTGCGGCGTCGCTTGCTGCCGCTTCGACAACATATGTCATTGGGGCAAGCAATAGCATTGCAAATAATATGAAAAACCTATTCAAATCCATTGTATCACCCATTTAAACAAAAAGAGGAAGGATTACTCCTCCCTCATGCAATTAAAGCCCATGCCTGATCTCTTTCCTCTGAAAGGACCGTGAGCTTCAAGTCCTTGTTCTCTTAATTCAGACATGACCCCATATACCTTCTCTCTCTTCTCTTTCCTCAATTGTACTGCCTTCTCATAGTCCCCCTCATCGATCGCATCCCTTATCTCGCAACCCATGTTGAATACTTCTTCATTTGAGAAAGCCATTCTTCTTTTCCCAAAACCGTATTCCTCGCTCAGTGCTTTTGCAGCATCATAATCGCATGTGTGAACTGCCTCGAGCATCTGGGCTGCCACTTCATCAGGTATCTGGGCTTTTTCTGTGTTGTTCTGCCAATATCCGCCATGGGCAATTGTTATTCCCGCAAGGCATAATATTGACAGTAGTCCTATTGCCAATTTACTGTCCATTTCATCACCTGGAATGTTAGTTCTGGGAGCGCTTTAAGTAGTTTTACCCAAATAACCCCCAAATTACCTCGAAATATTACCATTATTTATTGGAAATCCACACAAGAATGCCAAGGGAGATCGCTGCAAAGATAAGCGGGATTATGCTGAACACACCCATTGCAGCAGGGTTGATCCCGAGAATCCTCATGAGCAGTGGATTTGAGGATATCCCGAAAAGCATGAATGATATGACTGCAAAGAGTATCCCTAGTGTAAACTTGCTCTTTAACTCAAAGTAGTCTTTCAGATATATATACACTAGGAACAAAGAGGATGCAGTTATAAGCATGGACAGAAGTATCTGGAATAGAAGATAATCTGAAAATATGGCTCTCCAGTGGGCCGGCCTCCTGAATGGCACAAGGAGGTCAACTAAGAAGAACATGGCTATGCACCCGATTGCTATAAGTACCGTACCTGCAAGGGCTTTGAACGTATGATCCTCTTTGACCTTCGGCGGCCCTTTATCTTTTCCTTTTTTTGCCATTCGAATTACCCCCTATCATTTTTTTTAGATAATCATTCTCTCCCCAATCAGAAGAGATGAAATAAACAGAACCGTATCCCTTTCCCTCGATATCCAGGATCTGGTTTTTCATGAGAAGCTCGACATGATTTTGTATTGTCTTGTAATCCATCTCAAGAGAAAGAGAGAGTTTCCTTAAGTTCATCGGAGTCTCATCTAGTTTTTTCAGAACCTTCACCCTGGTTGGTCCTCCTTTTGTTGCATTAAGTAGCCAGAATAAAAGACGCGTTCTGGAATCCATGTTGCTCAATAGTTCTGTTTCTTTTTATTTTATAATCATTAGCCCATTAGATGTTTGAAAAGAAGCCATAGTAAAAGAAGGCCAAATGGAGCAACAAAAAGAATCGAGAGATAAGCAAAGAACTTTCTGAAAGTTGTTTTCGTCCCGAAAACATCGATTGGTTCATTGTGCTTGAATGTTGAGGAAACCAGGAGCAGCATTGCGCCTGCAAGTGCAAGTGGGAATGTAAGAAGAGGTAGGATTGCATTGTCATTCCTGCATTCACAACTTACTTCAGCATGAAAATCTAGTTTTCCACAGCAGCATGTCTGACCATCAATATAATCGACAAAGAAATTCTCAGGGCATGTTGGGAAATTTATGTAAAACAGAAAGTAGAATATGGGGAGAAACATAAGTGTTATTACAAATGATGCTATAACCCTTTTCCTATCCCGGAAAACCTTTCCCCAGAACTCGTTTTTTGCTGCCATAAAACAACTATAGTTAACTCTGTACTTAAATCTTATCTCAGAGAGCGTTTTTCACACAAAGCGAAGTTTTATATTAGAGGTAACGCGTAATATAAGGTCTTTATGCACTCTAGAAGGGAGAAGGGGTCAGTAAACAAAAGAAAAAACGGTAGAATGCACAATAATGGTAGTGTTTTTGCTGAGTGTCATGGGAATTCTTCTTTAACACACAAGTTCACAGTTGCTCCAAGAACCAATATGCAGACTGACCTGGTAACGGAGGAGCTGAAGAGTCTTCTTGCGCCAAATGGAGTTACATACCTTACTCATCCTAAAGCGAAGAGCAAGAAAACGCTTGGTATGCATGCAGAAGGGAACTCTGCCGAACTTTTAGTTACACTTCTCAGGAGGGTTATTAGTTCGCAGATTTACGGTCATGGCACTTCAGATGTTGTGAACACCCTGCCCCTGGCAATGGAACCAAACAGGGTATATGCTCCGCTTTTCACTCAAGATTTTAAAGTTAGGGGAGTTTACAGGCCTGCATCAAATACTGGAGTAACTAGTGCTAAATACTCTGCATTGATGGTGAATTTACTTGATGTTCCCCTTGGATCTGATGTCGTTGTTCCAACAGCAGGTTATCTTGGGGAGACAATGGCTGCTGCACTTGCAGGTCACAATGTATTTGCAGGAGATATAAGTAAATGGGTCTTAACTGGGGTAGAGAAACTGAAGTTCTACACTGGAGATAGTAGACTTACACTAACCGCAGACGACTTTTCTGATGTGGAAAGGAGTGTTAGAAAACACCTTGAGATGGGAATACCGCTCCATAAATTGAGAAACATTCAGATATTTCGGTGGAATGCAATAAAGATTCCATTCAAGGACGGAAGGTTTGATGCTGCGGTTTTTGATCCTCCTTTTGGTAGGGCAACTACGCCTAGAGAAACAGGTACAGACAACCCGATTGAATCAGCGCTCCTATTCCTAAAGGAAGCAAGAAGGCTAATCAAAACAGGGGGCCCAATTGTAATAAGGGTCCCTGAAAAATGGACACCTGAGATATGCGATAAAGTTAGAGGAGTTAACCTGGTTGGCGTTTACAATATGCCAACAGATGGGATGACAATTATAAAATTAAGAAAAAATTAGAGAAGAAAACCTGTTGTGTGCTCTGCATTTCCCACTGCTTTTCCAAGATCCTTTAATGTTATGTTTCCTTTTTTAGTTGTTAATTTCAAATCAGAGATTACTGCAGGGTACTCGTTGTAAACCAGTTTGTTGGGGAATATTCCTAATGATTTCTTTTTGAAAGTCCATGAAGAATGGGAATATGAAGAAACTGTAAAGGAGATTTTCTCTTCCCTGTTTTCCCCTGAAACAATGAATTCAGGTACTTCTCCCCCAACTCTCTTCACCTTTATGTTTTGGAATTCATGCGTATTCTTTCCATCGAATAAGTATATGTGTTTCTTAACTGCTTTCCCAAGAACATAAGGACGGAAATAGGAGAGTATCCCTCCTTTTTCAAAATGGAATATGCCCCAATACCAGGAGGGGGAAGGGGCAGTAACAAAAACCCTTTGGAAATAGGATGTTCCTGAAATGGGCTCTCCATTTATTTCTCCTTTGAGTGAGAACCTGTTTCCCCTAATTATGTTGTAACCAAAGTCCCCAAAATATGTGTTTGATGAGAATGACGGGAGGGCATGTTTTTCTTCTAAAAACTTTGAAACAAATATGAGGTTGTCCTTTATTTTCACTGTGCTTGTTTTCTCATTTATTGAAAATGAGGTCTTTGTTCCTGAGTTTGTAGATAGCTCGGGTTCAGAGATTTTTATCTTGCACGTTTCCAGGAGGAAGTCGTGGTGCATCTTCTCTCCATCGAAATACCAAGCCGCAACTGCTCCGTCCAATTTCTCTCTGTTTCCTTGAGGTGGGAGCACAATATCTAGATCATTGCATTTTATTTTCTTAACATTCTTTGTTGACCAGAGTATCATTAGCTGCCTTGGTTTGCTCGGGTCTTTTGGGTTATTGAAAAAGAATAGCCAAAACCACCACCACCATGATCCGCGGGGCATTGGTTCATCAGCTATGTTGAACACTCTTTTGTTGAAATCCTCTTCACTTATTTTAGTGGTTATTTTATTCATCTTAAGCTCCCCAGAATGGAAATTAAAGTTTTCACCTCAAATTATTAAGTGTTGTGTTCCTTCTGTTATATTTATATTGTGCAAATGAGTAAATATTAATGAGGTGGTACTGTGCCGTTGAAAGTAAGAGAGGCTGAGGAAGTAAAAAGGTTAACCCCCCCTAATGCAGATTTGGTTAGTAAACCAGAGTATAATGCTAATGTGGATAATCAGGTTAGGATGACTTCTGAGAGCTATCAGGATTACTACGCAAAATATCATGAAGCGATGGAAAAAGCAGGTATTACTGGTGAAGATAAAGCGCAGTTCATGATTCTTGCTTCAGAGGCACTTGTTACTGCACATAAAGGAGGAGACAGGCTTCTGAAAGCACTTAATGAAGATGGAAAAAACTGGAAGAACTCAAAGCACCTGAAGAACAGTGACAAGGTATTCCTTGGATATGCTCAGAAAAACCTGGGAGTACTTAAGAACATTGGTATATCATTTGAGAACAGTGAACAAGAGGTTAAGGCAAAGATAAGAGAGAGCTTCGGACAGATGGGTGACTATGCAGTGAGAGTGGCTGAGGCTGCGCCATTGTATGGGGAAGTAATAACTGACAAAGAGAAACTGCAGAAAGGAGACAGGGTTCTTTCTAATCCATATGAAAGCGGAGAGGTTTTTGCAATAAGGGGAGGTAACTCTGCTGCAACGGCAATACTTTATATGACTACATTCATGACATGCCAGGGAGTATCTGTTCCTGGGGCAATGAGCGTTGAGAAGTTCATGGAGATAGCCAAAACGCAGGGCAATGACGCGTTCTCAACTAGCTCTGATGAGAAAGGACTGAAGAAAGCAGGAGTAAGTGATGACAGGATAGAGAAGCTTAAAAAACAGGGGATGTATGCAATTGGACTTGCCATGTTCTCAAAGGGAAGGTTCGACGATATGAGTGCATATTATGTTATGCAGGATCAGCTTGATTGCACTGTTTCTGTTTGCGCAATGCCCAGTTCCCTTGTTCAGGGAAATGCTCCAGGGGACCTTGTTATAGCTGGAGGGGTATCGATCAGGAAGGAGGAATCCGATGTAGACAGGGGTGGGAACAAACCAATATGCGTAGAGGTGTTCCACGAAGGGGAGAAAGTGTATGAGGCAACTCCAATAACTGCTCCCGATGGAACGTATGTTGTTAAGATACCGAAGGCAGAGGTTGACAAGTTCCCGCATGGAGAATATCTAGTTAGCGCAACACATGATGGAGTTACTCTTGGAGAGGAGCTTTCATGCGGGGGTGAGACAAGTGTTACTATTGAAAAAGCCCCTGTAAAAGAAAAGAAACCTGAATTCAAAGGGATACCCTTAAAAGTATCAGTAACCGTTTCACCTAGGAGAAGAGTATACAGGGAAGACCTGCCAGTAAACGAAGATGGCAGGGAGATAGGGGACAAGCAGTATAGATCCCAGGTTTTCAAGCTAAAGATTGCAAAGGCTGAGGGGGCTGCGCAAGGGGTTTCATTTATAGTCACAGTTAATGCAACAGAGAACTGGGTTAAAAAGACCAGAAGCCGCACAAGTGTGATGAACCATTATGAGCAGGGATGGCAGATAGGATATAGCAAAGACATACCGTTCTCAGAAAAGGATAAGATCAATTTAGAAGGTAGGCTTGGAGTTATGTTCGGCGAATCAGCAGCAGACGGAGGCGTGCTTGCCGGGATGGATGTTGCATACGGGGATCCGAAGAAACTGGGGAGATTCGCAGTAACATTCGGAACAGATGTCGGGAGAGCGATTCATGAGGCTCTCGTGAATCCTGGTGAAATCTCGGGTGGAGTAAAATATATGAGACAGCTTGGTAATCTGAGTGCAGAGATAGAGGTAACAGATCTTAAGAGCAAGAAACCATATACCTTCTTCACAATAGGGTACAAGTTGTAATCAGACAGAAGCAGCTATATCCTCTATTTCGGCGAGTATTGCAGTGTAGCCTTGTGCAAGAACCTTTTTGCAGTCAGGGCATGCATTGTGGAAGAGATACATCTTCTTAATTTTTTTTCCTTTTGATTTCACGTAGTTCTCCATCTCCTCTTTCCATTTCTCAGTGTTCTTAAGTGAACCGCTGAAAACCTTGCTAAGAAACTTTCCGGATATCTTTACTGTGCTTGTGCCCGGGAGCTCCCTGCTAACCGGTATGTAGACATCAGTTCCCCAGAGGGATTTTTTTTCTGAGAGTATGAATGGCTTTGTATCAAATGCATTTTCATCTCTAACGCGGGCCATAATATCACCGAAATTAGGCGGCATGTAGAAGAAATTATTTACATGAGTCTTAACGAACAGCTTGTCTTTCCAGGTTATCTCCTTGTCATCCCATTCATCTGCATTTAGGTCAGGACAGCATTCCCCTGGCTCATCGTATAGCTTTATCACGCAGAACCCCCCATAAAACCTATTTTAGGCTCATTTCTGGGATTTAAAGCTTTCTATTCTGGGGAATAAGGTTCTATGGCAAAAGGAGCCGTTACAAGCTCAAGAGAAGAGTATTCTGATGCCCCATAGAGCATGACCCTTTTCTCAACGTCAACCCAGATAACCTCTGTACGATTACTTGTTTCGTACTTTTCATTATTGCTATAGCGAGTCATGCTTGTGTGAACAAGTATCTTGTACGCATCCCTTCCCTTCACTGACCCCCTTGCAACAAGTTCGTATCTTGAGGTTCCATCTATTTTCTCAGATATGCCGAAAAGCTGGACAGTTGTGTTTACATCAACTCTCCAAGTCCATCCGTTCTTAAGTGCAAGCATCCAAGGTTGGAAAAACTCAAGGGATGGACCAGGTTCTAGCCCCTGCTCGGTTGATGTAAGTGTTTCACCTGTCCTATAATGTATGCAGAATGGGAAGCTGAAGTTCTGCGATGAAACGAATACAGTCATGCATTCATTCTTCCTCTCTTTAACCTGGTTCAACACACTTACAACTGTTTTGTCTGGGCCTATTAACTCGTAAACATAATCTTCTCCGGGAGATAATTGGAGCTCTACAACTGGTGCAAGTGGCTCCCTGTAAATTGATGTTTCTGGGGGGGGAACAGGCTGAAGTGTTGCATAAATGAACAGAATGAAGAAAAGAAGTAGAAATCCCCCTATAACCCAGAATATGATCGATTTGTCAAAATCAAAAAGTTTCGTGGGCTCGTTTACCTCCTTCTTCTTTTTTTTAGGTTTCTTTTTCGCCATGTATGCTCCCAAAAGGTATTAATACCAAACACTTTAAATCCTTGGGTAATATAATGGCAGTTAAAAGTGCTGTTAAATCATCTTCGTTAAGAAAGGGTAGTGCCTTTTGTTCTAAGGTTATTTCTGCTGCAAAGGGTGCTGGTTTCAGTTCCGAGGAGCTTGAGAAATTAGAGGTGATAGTTACTGAAGGAGAGGAGAGAAATGAGATCATATCCCAAGCAATAGCAACTGTTCTCGATCTTGCTGATATACCTCCAGATGACCTGGAGGAGATACTTGGAATTCTTCAGAGTGGATTGGACAATCTGGGGAAAAAGAATGAACCATTCAGCCAGAAATCCCTTAAAAGGTTAGAGGAGCTTTTAGAGAGCAGGATTTCACAAAAAGCAATGGCAAGGATAAAAAAGGACCTCTCAAAACCAAATAAGGAACTCCTTGAAGCAATAATGAGATCACTTGAGAAGAGGAAGAGTAAAAGAAAGAAACTGAAGTACACGCCAAAAAAGAAGTGATCAGGCGAATATATTTAGAGATTCTTCTTCTACGAAATGTATTTTCCCAGGGATAATTAGAATGAATGGTGGTTTTCCCAATTCCTTTCCAACCAAGTCTTTAATTGCCCCATAAGTAATTTTCTGCTCGCTACTTCCAATTCTGCTTAGAACAACAAGTTTGTCTTCTTGACGAGTTATGTTTTGTTTTTTCTGTTTCTCCATTTCATATAGGAGTCGCATCGCCTCTGTTGCATCCATCATCTTATCAGCAATATCCAGGAAAACCATTGTGTGAAGCCCTCTTGCTTTGTTCTCCGCTATAACATCATAAGTTGATGTTGGTTTGTAGTTTTGTCCCCAGAAAGGAAGTGTAACTGTTTTGCCGAATTTGTAGATTTGTAAACCTGTTTCCCCAACAGCTGAAGTGAAAATAGAGGAGGAGTGTATCACATTGACTTCAATTCCTTTTTTTCTAGCAGAGAGAACAATTGAGACGTGTGTTGTTGAGATCATTGGGTCTCCCCCAACCACAAATCCGACCTTTTTTTTCTCAGCCCCCTTTAGAATCCTCTCTTCCCCTTCAACCTCCTCTCTTGAAAGAACCTTTATTTTCTTTCCAACAAGTTTCTCTAATCGATCAATGCTTCCACTGCTCCCTCTATGAGTATACTGTTCGGCGAAAATAATGTCGCATGCTTTCAGTTCCTCTAACCCCCTTAAGGAGATGTCTTTCTCATCCCATATCCCAATTCCAATAAGTGTAAGCATCTAAGCACCCATAACCAATGTAAGTAAGTCCCTAATTCCTGGAGCAAGTCCAAAA
The DNA here is from genome assembly GCA_964649265.1 of Microcaldota archaeon. Taxonomy (GTDB): domain Archaea; phylum Micrarchaeota; class Micrarchaeia; order Burarchaeales; family JAKAKT01; genus CAZYPB01. The sequence continues at coordinate 8,606 of CAZYPB010000011.1, read as the reverse complement.
ATAACAAGTAAGAGTATTATGAAATCCCTCTCTTGGCCCCTTGAATCCTTTTCAACAACATAACCTGCAAATGCTGAGAACCCTACTTTTACTAGGTAGAACAAAAAGAACCCACCAATGAAAAGCGCTCCTGGGCCGAATAGAAAATTGCCAATCTGGCCAATTGCATCTGAAACCACGTGCTGCTCCCCGTAACAATGCCCAAAATTTCTGCAAAGTGGCTCGAACCTGTTCCATATGTCTATTGTTATGTATGTCGCTGCGCCATCAAGAGCATGTGCTGCTACAACAATTGATGTGAAAGGCCGCACACCTTTCTTTTTGAAAAAGAGAAACCCCGCTGCCCAGGCAATGGCGGTTAATACAATGACAAAAACCCCATATGTTATGTGGTTCATCATTGGAAATAGTAGGATGAAATGGAAAGCCCATAGTATTCCTCCAAAGGCTGGGGCAAGCATCGGTCTTTTCAGCCTGTTTGCAACCAGAACACTGGCGATCGTTAGAAGTCCTATTACGACATATATTCCAGGGGAAACTGTTAGATATCCGTAATCATAGATGTGCGTATTGTAAATAAAACCAAGAAAGCCAAAAAAAGAATCGGAATGTGAACTCAAAGCTCCCCTATCGGCTGCATCGACAAGTGAGCGTACAGTTGAGCCTAAGAGAACAAATGGTATTATGGATAACACGAATGCCTGGTCTATTTTTATGTTCTCTTTCTTGAGAATTCTGTAAATAAGATATGCTGCAATAAGTGCGAGAAGAGAGTAAACCACGGTGTTCACTGAATTGTAGCCTGTTCTATCCCATATCGGGCCTATGAAATACTCTTCGAAAAATCCCATGGGAATTATTAATATAGTTAATAAGAAAACACTTACTGTGGGGCCTCAGATGAAACCGGACTATTCGATGTGCATTCTTTGCAAAGGCAGTAGGAGGCTGTGTGGACTTGAATTCTGCCCACATCTGCAGAGATTGGAATTTCAGACATCAGCCGTTCCTGAGATGAAACAGGATGTTTTTGGCCCATCGCCCCCGAATGTTTTTGTTGGGCATTACAATTACCCCAATGTAAACTGGGGCCCAATGATATCGATTGGCGATAATACCGACACACCTGCCGAGTGGTATGGTATGGATTATGGGGATGTGATAAAGCAGAGGTCTCTGCTTGTAAGGGGGAAGAAGCGTTTTCAAGTGAAAACAAGGGATAGGCTTGTGCTTGATGTGCAGGATGCCGTGATGTCACTTAAGAGTGTCGATATGGAAGCACATTTCAGAAGGAAGCCATATTTCAACATGAGTTTTTCAAGTGTGATGCAGCCAATGGGGGCAATTGCGCCCCTTGAGAGGCTTAGGATTGCAGATAATCCGAGCATACCTAGAAAGGTTGATTCTGTTGTTAGCGAAGGGTTGAAAACAACTGATGCTGTCCAGGAATTGACTAAGAAGGGTTATGAGAACTATTACCTTATGAAACTTCTTACTTCGGGAATACTTGGTAGGCCCGATGACAGAAGGCTTGTTCCAACAAGGTGGGGGATAACTGCGACAGATGATATGATTGCAAAGAACTACATGAAAAAAATAAGAGATTACAAAGAGCTTGGAGAATACATGGTGTTCTCAAACGAGTATCTTCACAACCATTTTGAGATACTTCTAATGCCGGGTGCTTGGGAGTACGAGAATTTTGAGGCATGGGCCCCAGGAACAGTGTGGACTCAGGGAGCTAAGGAATACAGGGTTGTTCAAGAGCACGAGAGATTTCAGGGGAGAACGAAGTATGCAGATAAGGAAGGTGGGGGGTATTATGCTGCAAGGTACTCTGTTTGCGAGGGACTTGATGCAATGAAAAAGCAGGCAAGAGTAATTGTTTTCAGAGAAATATACGAGGGATATATGCTTCCCATGGGTGTTTGGGTCATACGGGAGACCGTTAGGAAAGCATTTGAGAAAGGGGGAAAGAAATTCACAACACGTGAGGAGGCAATGGGGTATATAGAGAATAGATTGCGGGTTCCGATAAGAGAATACATAAAGCAGAGTTTTGTTTTGAGGCAGAGAAGGTTGAATGAGTTCTGAGAACAAGGTGAAGGATTTTAAGGGTATCAGACCATTAACCGTACATGAGACCATATGTTTTCATTGTATTGATTATGCTGGCCTCATTTTGTTGGGCTGAGTTCAGTTATGTTGGGAATATTACAATAAATGATACTGGTAAGTGGGGGGAATTTTCATCTCCAACTGATGTTGTTCCTTTTGGACAACTCACGCATGTTCTTGACACTGGAAATCACAGAATTGTTACTTTCCAGAATGGAGAGGTTCAATCCATAATGGGAACAAGGACAGGCTCAACAACTGATCCGTTCATGCCTAGAGCCATGTTCGTTGCTCCAGATGGGAGGATATATGTTGCGAATACAAATGGAAACAACGTACTTGTTTACAGCGCAGGAAGGCTTCTTATATATTATATAGGTGGGCAGGCAGGATCGGATGTTTATTCGCTTTCCCATCCTTCAGGCATATCGGTTTATAACGACAGAATATATGTCTCAGACTCAGATAATGGAAGGATCATATACTATTCTAAACGAGATAGAACGTATATTGGTAAAATAGGTTCCCCTGGTTTTGGAGAAGGGCAGCTCAATGATGCACGAGCAATGAAAATAAAGGATGATAAAATATACATTGCTGACAAGGGAAATAATAAGATCCAGATATTCAGTACAGATGGGAAGCATCTCAAATCAATAAGAGGGTCTTATGGTTGTGTTCTAAGTGCACCACATGGAGTTGATGTGGATAAACAGGGATCCCTGTTTGTTGCAGATACCTGGAACAACAGAGTTGTTGTTTTCGATTCTGATGGGAACTGCCTTGAGACATTAGAAGGATATACAACTCCGTTTTCCGAACCTGCAGGGATAAGCGTCGATGGAAACAGGGTTTATGTTGTGGATACTGGAAACAATGTTGTGCAGGTATTTGATTATGTTCCACAATATAACACGGAGACGGGCGCTTCAGAGAAAATAAAACTAGCTGAGGAGGCTTCAGCAGAGAACTCGGATCTTGTCTCCGCTGCAGCAACAGTAGAAGTATCCATGGATGATCCTGCTTCACCTTTTCTTGAAACAGCACAATCAGAATTCTCAGAAGGAAACTACATGAATGCATACTTCAACGCAACCATATCTGTTTCCAAGAGCGCCGAATATACAACGCAGTTATCCTCGAGAATAAACTCTGAAGTTCTTAAGATGGTTGTTTCTGCTGAAGGAATACTGGATGCGCTTGATAAGGATGCAGAGAAATTCGGAGCAGACATAAACACAACCAAACTAAGAGGAGAGGTTAAGGGGATAAGAGACATACTCGATGAGGGAAATTATGCTGACGCAGCAGGTAAGATTGGGGGAGTGACTGAAAAAGTGCTGAAACTCCAGAGCGATCTGAAGGGATCGTCTGTATCCTACACAAAAACAAGGGATGCCATGCTACTTGAGATATCTGGTTTACGGAATGAGCTGAAAGATGTAGTGACTGATGCTTCTGGTTATGGGCTTGATCTCGAATCAAATGATATAACATTCAAACTTGATAGTGCATACGGCCTGTGTGAAGAATTCCAATTCGAAACATGCAGAAACAATATGGATGAAGCAATGGAAATGATTTCTGTTGCAAATAAACAGGTGGAAGAACATTCTGCAAACGTTGAAAGTGTAAGAAGCGAGATAGAAAAAGCTTACGAGAAATTGAATATGATACATTCAACTGCATTCCTCTCCAAACCAGACATGACATCAGTGGAAAGAAGACTTGCACAAGCAGAGGCAATACTTGCAGAGGATCCAGAGAGCGCAAGGGAACTCGTTAGTTCTGCCAATAAAATGATGGAGAGCAAAGAGGGAGAGATAGGTGGTTCCAATCTACTCTTGATCGTAGGAGTTATTTTCGTAATATTTGTTGTTGTTATAGGGGCGGGTATCTACTATGTCAGAAAAGGAAAACCAAAACGAAAGCCAAAGCTTAGTAAGTCCAAAAGTAGCTAGATGGATGCGCTATTTCTTTGCATCAATAGGTGTGCTTGCATCCTTCTTTGGGATTCTCATAGTCATAGGTTCATACCTCATTATTTCTCCCCAGATAGATGTTGCGCGGGGGCTTATGCTCTCTCAGATAGATAATGCAGTTAACGGAGTAAATAATCTCGATAGCACACTTGCTGGGGCCCAGGAATCACTCGGGAAGGTACCTGCAATGTCACAGAACCTTTCCTCGGGTTTCCAAGGTTATGCTGCAAGCACTCTCTCGCTTGCAGATGGAATAGATTTAATTGCAGATGAAATGGGAGCTATTTATGGTCAGGACAAGGTTACATCACTTAAGTCCGCTGCAACTAACCTTAGGTCCTCTGCATACACGCTTGAGGGACAGTCGGATGCAATTGTCGGGGTATCCTCATCACTTGATGATTCCATAAAAGGACTTGGAGAAGCAAGAAAGGATATGCAGAAAGCACAATCTGATCTAAAGAAAGCTAAGAATGAGATAAACACAATGTTCGATTCACTTGGGTATGCACTCATACTTGCATGCATTATGTTCTCACTTGTTTTCATAGCACTCGGATCGTATTCAGTTGCACTCTTCCTTTAGAACTCGCACTCTTTGCAATCGGTTAATGCACATGTTCCTCGGGCCCTGTCCCATTTTATTGCCCAATTCTTCATTTCCTTTATTACTTTTATGAAATCAAGGCCGTGCTTTGTCAGACAATATTCGCTCTTTATTGGGAATGAAGAAGCGTCAACCCTCTTCTCAACAAGCTTCTGCTTCTCTAATTCCTTTAATCTCATTGAAAGTATTTTTGGTGTTATGTTTGGTAGGCTTTCCTTAAGATCTGTGAACCTCTTCCACCTGTCCTTTCCTTTGTAAAGCTCTAGTAGAATGAGAATTGTCCATCTCTTCCCTATGAATTCAGCTGTCTGGAAAATAGTGCATCTCTTGTCCATGGTATCCGATTAGAAACTAACTGGTATTTATATTATACCTTTCTTATACTTAGTATCTTTTTTATACTCCAGTACGACCACCGGGAGAGGGTGTCCTGTAAACCAAAACCCTCTAACACAACGGCCACATC
>CAZYPB010000011.1:0-3333 GCA_964649265.1 Microcaldota archaeon | reverse complement strand
TTGGTTTCAGTAGAAAGTAAGTATGGTTTCAGTTGCAGTAACTTGTGAGGTGAAAGAAATGGGTGAGAATCTGAACAACAATATGATGTATGGAATCGGTTTAGTAGCAATTATTGCGCTCGTGGGGCTGTTCCTTTCAATAAATGGAATGAACAGCAGAATGGATAGGGTGGATAATGAGGTCTCTTCTTTGTCTGCAATGGTTCTCAAAAACCAGCAGGTAGAGAAGGCTGGTCCAACAAAAGAGGTCGCAGAGGAAAGCAACATCTTCGGTGTGGATCTTACTGGAAGAGAAGCAAAAGGAAGCGGCGAAATTGTGATAGTGGAGTACAGTGACTTCCAGTGTTCCTTCTGCGCAAGGGCAACCCCAACTGTGAAGAAGATATTGGAGGAATATGGGAATGATGTGAAACTCTATTACAAACATTTCCCCCTTTCCCAAATACATCCTGACGCACAGAAGGCTGCTGAGGCAAGTGAGTGCGCAGCAGACCAGGGAATGTTCTGGGAATACCATGACAAGCTTTTTGAGAACCAAGGATCACTTGGAGTCTCAAGTCTAAAGAAATATGCTGGAGATCTTGGGCTTAATCAAGGAGAATTTGACAGCTGTTTGGACAGCGGAGAAAAAACCTCCATGGTTCAGGCAGACCTGAAGGAAGGTGCAAGCCTTGGGGTGCAGGGAACTCCGACATTTTTCATAAATGGGAATGTTGTAAGAGGGGCTCAACCATATGATGTCTTCAAGCAGGCAATTGAAGCTGAACTAGGGTGAGAAAATGAGGAAGAAAACTGGCGCCCTATTTTCTCTTTTTATATTTTTTCTTCTTGCAATGGTTTTCATTAATTTTCATAATGCCGAGGCTCCTGAACAGAAAAGAGAGAGGATACTTGGTGAGCTATCAGATGCAATAGATGAGAAAGCTGAAAATGGAGAGTATAAGTGCTGTATAGATCCTCCTTGCACAATGTGTTATATGGGCGGTTGGCTTTGGGACAACGGAACCTGCCTGTGTGATGAAATGATAGCATCCGGGGAGGACGACAAGGTCTGCCCACAGTGTAAGAAAGGTTTGGAAGGGGGAGTATGCAGTTCCGCGGGGGCAACAGTTTGCCCAGTGGAATAGATCAGTCAAAAAACAGTTTACTATATTTTTCGGTGAGCTTGATTACATTTGTTTTTCCAGCACCTTCTGTTTCAAGAACACCTCGTTTTTCCAATCTCTGAATTATACGGTGAGCCTTAACCTTTCCAATTCCATCCAATCTCGATACCTCTGCTTGGAGAACTCTCCCTCCTTCTGAGACAATTTTTCTGAGTACCTTAGCTTCGCTTTTCTCAAGCACGCCTATTACTTCAGATACATCCTTTTTCTGAATTTCAGGTTTAACTCTGTCATAAAGGAAATAGAAGGAGACTGCCCCAAGTACTATCCCAAAAGCCAGTATTAATGGAGTGTAGGTAATGAGACTATCGGCAAACTGTTCGTGTTGGCACTGACCATCGACCATGCACACAGTAGGTATGTTGTTTTCAAGTATTGTCGGAGTAAAAACTATTGCTGCCATGGCGATTGTTATAAGTATTACTCCCATGAGCACCTTCTGGTTCCTATCCAAATCCATGTTTCAATTGCTGTGCGTCAAATGTTTAAAATACTATCTAAAATAGGCATGGTTTCACTTTTGTAACTGTTGGTTTCAGTAGAAAGTAAGTATGGTTTCAGTTGCAGTAACTACCAGTTGGAATGCTCTTTACTATAAGTGCTCTCCCACATATGGAAAACCGCATTCCAACTTTCAGCTAATAGGTGATATAATGGATAGGATTGTTTTATTTGGGCTTGGGCTTCTGCTCTTGTTTGGATGTACATGGGGAACAGATTATGGAGGGAATGACGGGTTCAGGAATGGGGTTGTTGATGAAAAGAATAACTTTGGAACGGATGTGAAAGGATTCGATGATTTAAAGAGTAGTCTTACTACTGGAAATGACGAGTTTGTTATACCTATAAGTGAGATCTCGAAAAAAACAAAATTTTATTCAATTGATTCTGGGCTCAGGGAAGTTAGGTTTTTTGTAGTTATGGGAAAAGACGGACATCCCCATGTTGCTTTTGATGCTTGTGATGTCTGTGGTGGAAGAAAAGGTTACAGGCAAGAAGGCAATGACATGGTGTGCAACAACTGTGGAAGACATTTCAGAATAGAAGATATAGGCAGTGCAAATCTAGGCGGTGGATGCTGGCCTTCTTATTTACAATATGAATTTGATGGGGAGAACATCGTGATCGACAATGCAGATATCGCTAAAGGAGCTGTTATGTTTAAATAGGGGTGGTTGGTATGATGACAAGATTCTCAGTGGATAAGGTACACTGTCAAAGCTGCAAAGCCCTAATAGAAGGGGAGCTCTCTGATCTAGATGCTGAGGCAGATGTAAATGTTGAGAAAAAAGAAGTCTCGGTTGAGTTCGATGAAAACAGGATAAACAAGGATAAGATAAGGCAGGTGCTGTCTGAGCTTGGTTATGAAACAACAGAGATGTAGGGGTGGAAACATGAACAAAAAACGATACAACGTAAGTGGGATGACCTGCACCTCTTGTGAGAACATAATCAAAAAGAGACTTTCCAAACTGGAAGGTGTGCAATCAGTAAAAGCGAATTACAAAGAAAACAAAGTAAAGGTTGTTTTTAATGGAAACGCAAAGGAAGAGGGAATAAGGAATGCTTTGGATGATATAGGGTATCCGGTTTCAGAAGGGAAGCGAAATAATATACTACTTTTGTTTGGAGCCATAAGCATATTCATCGCCCTTTACCTTGGGGTGGAGAGCCTGGGTTATGATACAAGTTTTGCGCAGATAGACCATAACACAAGTTATGCACTCCTGTTTCTACTTGGACTTGTAACTGGGCTTCACTGTATAGTGATGTGTGGTGGTTTTGTACTATCATATTCCCTTAAGCAAAAAAGCCAAAGCATAAGGCCGCATCTTTTCTACGGTGTAGGTAAGCTTGCATCATACACTGCAATAGGTGCCCTTTTTGGATTGATTGGTTCTGCCATAGCTTTTACAATAGAAGCTAGGATAATTGCTGCACTGTTGGCAGGAGTTTTTCTTATAATATTCGGGTTGGGTATGCTTAATCTTTTCCCAAGAGTTGTCTCTGGACTGAATCTCTCATGGATTAACAGGGCGCGGGCGTATCTCTCTTCAAAAGGGCCTTTTGAAACAGGGATAGCTACTGGTTTTTTCATAGCATGCGGGCCTCTCCAGGCAATGTACGTTCTTGCTGCTGGGAGTGGGGATATGGCTTTCGGAGCTCT
>CAZYPB010000010.1:18875-22816 GCA_964649265.1 Microcaldota archaeon | reverse complement strand
GTTTAAAATTAAAAATAGTTTTATAAAGAAATTATATTTTTGTCGGCATTAAAAACAAGAAACGAAAACTATTACGTAAACCAATTTTACATAATGAAACGATTTGGATTATTTCTCTTTCTCTTCGTAATTCATATTACACTATTTGGACAACTTGAAGTTCCTCAATCAATTGAACCAAAATCGATATCCAGTATTCCTATTGATGATGAAGTACCAATTGACGATGGTAGCCCACGGCCTCCTGCATGTTCTTTTTCAATTTCTAGCTCGTCAAAATATGTTAGTCATACAAGTGGTAATTTTACGGTTAATATTACAGCAAGTGCATCAACATGCAGCTGGTCAACCAGCGAAAGTGCATCATGGGTAACTTCCATAAGTCCATCATCAGGAACAGGATCAAAAACAATTCGCATTTATTATTCAAGTAACTCATCATATTCACAAAGATCAACAAGTATTACCATTGCCGGAAAAAGTTTTCTGCTTGTTCAATACGGAGCTCCCGAACAATAGAAGTTACAACAGAGCTTAAGACAATAAATGAATTCGGAGCACTTGGTTATGTAATAGGAAAGGCAATAGGAAACGAGATTCCGCTTATAACCGGAGTAAAGAACGCAGGGGTAAGCGATTTAAAAGGGCTCTGCGCAGCAATCGCTACATTTGGTGGAACACCAATGTTCCACATGCAGGGGATAACACCAAATAAGACACCCCAACCAGAAGAAACGATACAAGTGGGCAAGCTGCAGATACAGGACGCACTTGATGCATTAACTGATGGAGAGGATCCGGATTTTGTATCCCTGGGGTGTCCACACTGTTCAATTGAAGAAATTGAGAAAATAGCATCATTATTGAAGGGAAAAAATGTAAGTGTAGCGACCTGGATAACGCTCTCAAGAGCAGTGAAAGAACAGGCTGATCAAAAGGGATACATTGAGATCATCCGAAACGCAGGAGCCAAAATAGCGTGTGACACATGTCTTGCAGTGGCACCACTAAAAGGAAAGTTCAGGTGTCTGGCAACAAACTCCGCCAAGGGGTGCTACTATGGTAGGGGCAATAATGGATTTAAAACACTCATAGGCACAACAGAGGAATGTATGCAAGCAGCGGTGACTGGAAAATGGAAGCAATAACTTGTAGAAAGATAGCTAAAGGACAGGCAAAAGCAAAGGCACTTGTCTCCACTGAGCCAATCTCATTTCTAGGTGGAGTTGATCCGGATACCGGCGTTGTTGTTGAAAAGGGCCATCCATTGGAAGGGAAATCTGTAGCCGGTACAATACTTGTATTTCCAAAAGGAAAGGGTTCAACAGTTGGTTCCTACACAATATACCGTCTGAAGAAAAACGGAAAAGCGCCATCAGGAATGATAAACAGTTCATCTGAGCCAATTGTTGCTGTCGGAGCAATAATCTCCGATATACCGATGGTCGATATGCCTGAAAAACCACTTGAAACACTAATAAAGGATGATGACATTGTTACTGTAGATGGAACAAACGGAAAGATAATATTGGGTGAGTAAATGGAAACGGTTTTTCTTAAACTGGGTGGAAGCCTCATAACATTCAAGAACAAGGCGTATAAAGCAGACACAAAGACGATTAACAGACTTGCAAAAGAGATAAAGGAAGCACTGGGCAAAAAACAAATTCACCTCTTAATAGGGCATGGTGGCGGTTCATTCCCGCACACCCCAGCTAAGAAGTACTCTGTTCACAAAGGAATCATAAATAAGAAAAGCACAACAGGTTATGCGCTAACGCAGGACGCAGCAGCAAGATTAAACAGAACAGTTATGGCTGCACTTCTTAAACAGGGACTGAAAGCAGCGTCATTTCCTCCTTCTGCCTGGACGATAACGAGAAAGGGGGACATAGAGATGGCATTTCCACAACCCATAGTATCTGCAATGAAAAACGGAATAATTCCAGTAATCTATGGGGACGTTGTTCTCGATATCCAACAAGGAATTGCAATCCTCTCAACTGAAAAGATTCTGTCTTACTTATCACTGGAGCTCGGTGCCAACAGGGTTATAATGGCAACAGGAGTAGATATGGTATATACTGGAGACCCAAAAAAGAAAAAGAAGGTTCAACCAGTTCCAAAAATAACCTCGAGTAACTTCCATGAGATAGAACCTCTTCTTTCAGGTGCCTCGGAAACAGATGTAACCGGAGGGATGTACCATAAGGTTGGTTCTCTCTATAGGCTTTCAGTTAATGGTGTTGAATGTGAGATAGCAGGAGGAAAAATAAAGAACAATATCAAGAACGCCCTCCTTGGAAAGCCTCACAAATCGACAAAAGTGGGTTAGTATTCAAAAAGCTTAAAAAACAACTAAGGAAAAAGACATTGGTGGTTTCTTGCCAAGAAAAAAAAGAAAATCATCTAAGCGTTCATCTCAGAAAAGCATAGACCTTCCGCTGGCTCCAATAGAGAGGCTCATAAAAAAGGCTGGAGCCGAGAGAGTAAGTGAGACAGCTGCAAGGGAGTTAGCCCTTGTTTTGCAGGAAAGAGCATCGAATATCTCCTCAAAAGCAGTTAAACTTGCAAAGCACGCAGGAAGAGTAACGGTCACAGAAGACGACATAAAGATGGCTCGCTAATCTTGTGGTGTAATGGGGAAGATCGAAAGAATTCACAGAATCCTCAAATCTGAATACGGGAATCCGAGGGAACTAAAATACAAACCACTCGAAACTCTCATCCTGACAATTCTGTCCCAGAACACTTCAGATCTAAATAGGGACAGAGCATACACGCAACTAAGAAAAAAATACAGGGCGTGGAGAGAGGTTCTGAACGCCCCTACAAAAAACATAGCTAAAGAGATAAAACAAGGAGGACTTTCAAAAAGCAAAGCAGCCTACATAAAAGGCGCGCTGAACAGGGTAAAGAAAGACAACGGAAAGCTTTCACTTGATTACTTAAAAAAGATGAAACCATTGGAAGCAAAAGATTACCTGATATCAATGAACGGCATAGGCCCGAAAACAGCTGCGGTTGTTATGTGCTTCTCCTTAGGAATGCCATCGTTTCCTGTTGATACACACGTACACAGGGTTTCAAAAAGAATAGGCCTTATCACCAGCAAGACATCAAGAGAAAAAGCCCATGAGATATTTGAAAAGAGAGTAAACCCAGAGATAATGTACTCTCTACACATATTGCTTATAGAACACGGTAGGAAGAGGTGCAAAGCTCAAAAACCAAGATGTCCTGAATGCCCTCTCCTAAATCTCTGTGAATACAAAAACAAAACAACCTAATATTCAGATAATCTGCTCTGCCTTCCCTCCTTTTCTGTTGAGATAAAGTTCATTGCCCTTTTAACAACAACCCCCAGATCTTTCAGTTCCTTTATCCCACATATTCTCCCCCCATTATTTCGTTTCTTCACTATCCTTTCTGCACTTGTTGGCCCAACACCAGGTATTCTCAATAACTCCCCGTAGGAAGCATTGTTAATATCCATCGGATACCTTGTTATAATATTATTTGCATACTCGAATTTCAGATCCTTCCCAAGAGGAAGGTACCCTGTTTCATCTAATACACTCTTAACTTCATCAAAATCAAACCCATAGACCCTGTAAAGCCAATCTGCCTGATAGAGTGCGTGTTCCCTTAAAGGATTCTCTTTTTCCCTTCCCTCTAAGTCAGTTCCTTTAACTGGAGAAAAGGCACTGAAATAAGCTCTCCATAAACTGAGATTCCCATACATCCATTTACTCATATCCATATACTCAAGGTCTGTTTCGTCATTCGCTCCTAAAACAAACTGAGTTGTAAAATTTCTAAGAACTCCCCGTTGTTTCATATCCTTTAACCAGCCCATTCTCCTCAATATATCAGTCCTGAAGTCCTTTGTGCTGCTCAGCTCGTTCATCCTTCCTTTGCTCGGAGCTTCAATATTTATC
>CAZYPB010000010.1:0-18865 GCA_964649265.1 Microcaldota archaeon | reverse complement strand
TCGAGACCCTGCTTGCAAGTTCACACAACCGGCTTATATTGCTTCTCGATGCCCCAGGCAGTGCCTTAAGGTGCATATACCCTCTGAACCCGTTCCCCCTAATTATCTCAGCAGTCTCTATAACTTTTTCAATTGACCTATCTGGGCTCCCCTCTACAGCAGAAGATAGGAACAACCCCTCAACATAGCCTTTTCTAAGAAAATTCTCAAACAAACCTGCGAGTTCCTTTGGTTCGAAAGAGGCCCTAGCACACTTCATAGAATTAAGGCAATATTTGCAGTCATGGATACATCTGTTGCTCTGAAGTACTTTGAGCAGGGGCATACATTTTCCATATGCAATAGCATTGTATATCCCATATGTCGGTTTCTCAGGGTATTTTTTTCTCTCATCCCCTCCACAACTGGTGTCATACTTAGCACTCGATCCAAGGAGTTTAAGCTTCTCAAGAGTATTCATGCAGTGAAAAAGAGGCCATTGCTTAAATTTAGGGAGATGCTTGTTTTCCAGTGAAAAACAACAGCGGATCCGAAGGGATTTTCGTTTTACAGAGTTCGAACCCTTGACCGTCCGGTGTCTCCTAAGTGTTTAAGAGCCGGACGCTCTACCAAACTGAGCTACGGATCCACGGGCAAATATTCTAATTTCTAACCTATATAAACCTACCTAGGGATCTTATGATTGTCGTTCTACGTTGGGGACACAGGGCAGTAAGAGACGAGAGAATAACATCGCACGTATGCCTTGTTGCAAGGGCATTTGGTGCAGACAGAGTAGTGGTTAGTGGAGAGAACGCAAACAATGTCCTTAGCACAGTTAAGAAAATAGCAGACAACTGGGGCGGGAATTTCAATATAGAATATTGTAAGGACTGGAAGAAATTCATATCTGAATGGAAGGGAAAAACAATCCATCTCACAATGTACGGGGAGAGAATACAGGACAAAATAAGCGAGATAAGAAAACACAAGGACCTCCTGATTATCGTGGGTTCTCAGAAAGTTCCAACAGAACTGTATCAAAACTCAGATTACAACATATCGATAACAAACCAACCACACTCAGAAGTCTCATCACTTGCAGTGTTTCTTCACGAATATTTCCAGGGGAAAGAATTGGAAAAGAAGTTTCCGAATGCAAAGGTAAAAATAAAACCAACACAGCGGGGAAAAGCATTTCTTTAATTGTTTTACGAAAAAAACAGTAAACCGAAAACTCTTTATATACCTTCTGTTTATTTATAAAACTGGCGATCAGGGGGACATTCGAGAAAACAATATATATGATACAGTACACAATACAGGTGTACGTTCTTGGTTGTTCCAAACCAAAATGAGCGTGGTTAATCATGGCCAAAAAAACAAAAAATACAAATAAGGCCGGTATTTTACGGTTCACGCTGTCGGAGAACGTATTGGAGTTATTGAACGAGCTAGCTGGGCCTAATGCCGCGTGCGTTGTCAAGGCAATGCAACCCACATATGTGGGAAAACCGAATATAAAATAAGTAGGTGGGAGTTTGACCAATCCCATGAGTGATGACGAAATAGCAAAGAGATGCGGATTAAAGGTAAGCGACGTACGGGCAGTGTTAAACAAACTTCACGAATATGGGATAACTACATACGTTAGGGAACGCGATAAAGACACAGGCTGGTTTTCTTACAACTGGACAGTTGATCTGATAAAACTCTATGAAGTAATGGAAAAAAGACAGGAGAAAATAGAGAAAAGAGACGAGGAGGCACTTGCATACGAACGGTCATACACTTTCTATGTATGCGGCAACGCTGAATGCACCAGAAGCGCGCAGAGAGTGCCTGAATCCGACGCAGTTCTAACAGCATATGTCTGCGACAGATGTGGAGACCACTTGAGTATTTTTGATAATGCGGAGATTATAAAATCAATTGAAAAGAAACTGTCAGAGAAAATAAACCTCGAGGATTCGTTTGCAAAAGCAGTCCGAGTTTCAGTAAGGGAAACACCACATAAGAAACCAACGAAGAAAAGACCTTCCCTTAAAACGAAAAAACTGAAAATAAAGAAATTAATGAAAACAAAAAAAGCAAAGAAAACTAAAAAACTTAAGATAAAGATAAAACTAAAGACAAAAAAGAAAGCAATAAAGGCAACAAGAAGAAAGAACCCCGGTGTTAGGGAACACAAAAAGAAGAGCAAAGCTAAAAAACGCTGAGAACCTATTTCTTATATGGCAAAAACACAGGAACTTAATTCCTATCTAGTCCTAAAGAAAAGAAACAGGATTCTGCTTCTCAAAAGGTTCAATGAGATATGGGAATTTTCAGGAGGGGGGGTTGAATTCAAAGAACATCCAAAAGAGGCTGCAATAAGGGAAACAATAGAGGAGACAGGGCTTAAAGCAAAGAACCTACGGATACTGGGAGCCACCTCCGCAACATTCAAAGTAAAGGGAAGAGAAAAGCATGCAGTGTATGTTGTTTACCTTTCAAAATCATTTTCTGGAAAGCTAAAACTCTCAAGGGAGCACACAGAACACAGATGGTGTACAATTCAAGAAACAAAGAACCTAAACCTTGGTCTGAATGTAAAACCCGTCATAAAAATGCTATAGATTTATAAAGCTCACGAGGTACAATAACTAAGCTTTTTCTAGCGGGGTAGGGTAGTCTGGAGTGCCCGCTGGGCTCATAACCCAGAGATCGCTGGTTCAAAGGCCTTTTGGCTGAAAATCCAGTCCCCGCTACTTTTATATTCGTTTTTTGCCATAATATTTTACTTATTCTAGAATTCCAGTGGGTGGTATGTTATGGTAGATAGCTCAGAAGAGAAAAAAGTTTTTAGCGCAGTTCCAAGAATTATTCCTGGATCAATAAATGTAGAAGGATTATCAGCCGCACTCAGCATGCCTGATGAATCCACGAGATTTGAAAAGATATTCGAAGTGGCACTGAGTGCAACACCAAATGACAGTTCAGCACCGATTCTAACAAAGGATAAGATTGTAGGTGCCATCAACGGTCCCTTAAAAGAACACGATGCACTTATTCCCCAAATAGACGAAGCAGTTGATAGAAGACAGAGCAACTGGGACAACGCAACAGAGACAATAGTTTCAATGACAATGCAATTAAACGACCTTATGGGTCAGGCATATGGAAACGAACCAGGAAAAAAACCAGAGGATAAAAAATCAGAGAAAGTAGAAGAGAAGAAAGCACCTGAACGGATGCCAATGACTGAATTCTTCAAAAGAAGGATGGCCACAACGACCATCTCATGGCACATGGGCTCTAAACAATTAGATGTTCACCAAAAGACAACACTCTCTGAGGCAATTGCAGATGTCTCAATAAACACAGCAGATTCTAAAGCAGTTTCTAAGATTCTCTCAGTGGACAGCAACACAGTGCATGGCATCTGGAACAGAAGGCTGAAGGCAGTGCAGAAGATAGTCCAAAACAACCCGAAGACAATGCTTCGGGAAAATGTCCGCGATTGGCTTGCGGATATTCTTTCAAATTCAGCAGTCCCAAGGAACATGGAAGTTCACACAAGTGATGATGATGGAAAGAGGATAATACTTGACATACTCACCTCACTTGGTGGCGAGAAGGCAGTTGATGGCGTGGTAAGGATCATGGAAACCGCTTCGGACGAAGGAATAAAAATCAAAGCAATTGATGCACTTGGAAAGACAGGTGTAGACTCCCCAAAACGGGCAATTGTAGCACTGAAGAAACTGAAGGAAAGCGGATCTGTAGAAGGAAAGTTTGAAGGAAATATATCGGTAGCTCTTACTGCAATTGTTACTGCAGCAACAGAACATAACAAAACACCATTCAAAAAAGCAAGGGAATTGGCAGAATTCATGGGTCCAGTTCTAAAAGGAGAAGGAATAGGTGCTTGGGGCAGAGTGAGTGTTAAATCAACAATAATAGATAAGAGAATGACATCAACAGAGGAGATGACGCGCATGGCCGTAGCTAAGATGGGCAAAGGCCACCCAATATGGAACAGACGCGGTGAGAGAGTAATCAATGCAGTAAAAGGAATGCACCGCATATCTGACAGAAATGTAAGCGTGGTAGGATACGTGAAGAGGGGTACAGTTAGGTAGGTGATTTGTTGTCACAAGTAGATTTGCACCAAGTAGAAGAACTTCTAGGAGAGATGCAATCCAAGGCAAAAGCAAGAGAGCAGGATGAGGTAGCCGACAGAATAGTCTCCTTTGCTGGGAAAGACCTTAAAAACACGGCAATCATCTATGTTCTTTTATCCAACCCACCAAGAGACACCGAAGCGTTGAGAATAAAAACAGCAACAAGAATACTGAAAAACAATCCTAAACTCATCGAAGATACAGGTGCAATGCCGATGCTTGAAACACAGCTCGACGTAATAAATGGAACAACTGACTCTCAATTAACAAAAATGAACATCTCCAATCTGTTGGGCGAGATGGAGAGCTTTAATGCAGTTAATACACTTGTACAATTCCTTTCAGAAGGCATTGCAATAAGGCAAGCAACGGCCGCAATTGGAAAAATAGGGCATAAGAAACCAGAGGTTGCAATTCCAGCACTAATTAAAATAAAGCGCATTTACCCATTGGATGACATAGTTAGTTCAGCTGAAAGAGGCCTTAAGGAAATAGCTGAGAAAATAGATCCAAAGAGAGAATTCGATTCAGGAAGAGAGTTCTATCATGCATTATGGGATGGAATGGAAAAAGCAGGTGCAACACCACTCCAATCATTCATTGTTACAAATTCAGCAAATAACCGGCGCATACAGAGCACATCAGACATGACTGAACTAGCAATGAAAAAGATGGAAAACCGCTTCGGAACAGAGAAATGGCGCATGGCAATCCGAGCAATCCCCGGGATGAAGCAGGTGCAGTGATTCCATATTTTTATAAGCTTCTTCAATGTACACTATTTGCATGGCCATAGAGCTGCGCGTCAAGGAAGCACTTCAATCAGATGTGGGAAGGGCAATAGTCAGAATGGACCCAGTTTCAATGCACAAGCTCTCTCTTTATGATGGTGACACAGTTCTACTTGAAAAAGACAAGAAGGCAGTCGGCAGGGTGTGGAGAACCCAGTTCGATGAAAGAGGGGTAATACGCTTAGACGGAGTGCTTCGCTACAACGCATCCGTTGGTTTAGATGATACAATCTATGTCTCAAGAGTGGAATGCAAACCGGCAAAACAGATCGTATTGGCACCAGTCGAAGACATAGATTTCAAGAAAGATTTCGGCGAATATCTAAAAGACAGGATATCTGACGTTCCTCTTCTCCCGAAAAACACACTTGTAATAGATGTAATGGACAAGGCATTCTCCTTCGTTGTAGTTAAGACAGTGCCCAAAGGACCAGTTTACATATCCCAGGAAACGGTAATTAGTCTAGAGAAAAGAAGGGCGCGCGACATACTTGAAATAGGTATCCGCTACGAGGACATAGGGGGGCTCAAGGAAGAGATAGATACAGTAAGGGAGATGATAGAAGTACCCCTGAAATACCCTGAACTTTTCAAAAGAATAGGCGTATCCCCGCCAAAAGGAATCCTCCTTTTAGGACCTCCTGGGTGCGGTAAAACACTAATAGCAAGGGCGGTTGCAAGTGAGAGCGAAGCATCGTTCTATACTATAAACGGACCAGAGATTGTTGGAAGCCTTTATGGCCAATCAGAAGAGAACATACGCAAGGTATTTGATGAAGCAAAGCAGAACACGCCCTCAATAGTCTTCATAGATGAGATAGATGCAATTGCATCAAAAAGAGAGGATACAAGCGGAGAGGTTGAGAGAAGGATAGTATCGCAACTTCTAATTGAACTCGATGGTCTTCAGAACAGGGGAGACGTAATGGTTCTCGCTGCAACGAACAGGCCAAACAGCATGGACCCAGCACTGCGAAGGCCTGGAAGGTTCGATAGGGAACTCGAGATAAGAATACCTGACATACAGGGGAGAAAGGAGATATTCCAGATACACACAAGAGGAATGCCATTAAGTGAAATAGAACTGGATGATCTTGTTGGAATGACATATGGTTTCACGGGTGCAGACATCCATGCGCTATGCAGGGAAGCAGGCATGAGGGCACTGAAAAGAATACTGCCAGATATAAAAAACCAGAAACAGAAGACCCTGTCAAAGGAACTTCTTGGAAAAATAGAAGTAACAAAACAGGATTTCATCTCTGCACTAAAAACAGTGGAACCATCTGCAATAAGGGAGATCATGGTTGAAGTTCCAAAGACCTCTTGGTCTGACATAGGCGATCTAAAAGAAGTAAAAGAAGAGCTTATTGAGGCAGTGGAATGGCCATTACGACACCCAGATCTATACTCCAGAATTGGTATCTCACCGCCAAAAGGAATCCTCCTTTTAGGACCTCCTGGGTGCGGTAAAACATTACTTGCAAGAGCAGTTGCCCACGAATCTCAAGCAAACTTCATATCTGTAAAAGGACCAGAGATAATCTCCAAATACGTTGGAGAAAGCGAGAGGGCAATACGTGAGATATTCAAAAGAGCAAAGCAGCTCTCCCCATCAATTGTGTTTCTAGATGAACTGGATTCAATTGCTGGTAAAAGAGGATCCGACTCAAGTGTCCGCACTACGGAGAGGGTTGTAAACCAACTTCTAATAGAGATGGATGGACTTGAGGAACTACACAAGTGCATGGTTCTAGCTGCAACCAACAGGCCCGACCTAATAGACACGGGCCTTCTAAGACACGGAAGGTTCGATAAAGTACTATATATCTCCCCCCCAGATAAAGAGGCAAGAAAAGAGATATTCAAAGTACACATAAACCGCATGCCTCTTGCAAAGGATGTCAATCTGAAGAACCTGGTGGACACAACACAGGGGCATACAAGTGCAGATATAGCGGCAATATGCAGGGAAGCAGGGATGTTCAGCATACGTGAAAGCAGAAAAGCAAAGGAAGTGTCAATGAGCCACTTTAACAAAGCATTCAAGAAGATAAAGGTGTCCCTTAGCAAACGTGAATTGGGGTACTGGAAAAAAATCGAGGAAAAGTACAAATAATTAATAATAGATGCAGACAAACTTCCTTCAGGGAATCCCATGAGGAAAGCGCAGATATTTATGTTTGATATCGCAATAGCGGTTACTGCATTTGTTGTAATAATGATCCTAGTCATCTCATTTTTGAAACCACAGCCGTCGATTTCAAGACAGTCGGCATATGAAACATGCCTTTCTATTAATGAGGCACTTAAGGCAAACAATACCTTAAGGGACGTTGCGAATGGCACTTCTCCAGAATCCCTTCTCAACACATCTTTGTCTCAACTCCCCTCAAGATTTGGCTATCACCTAAACATAACAACATACACGCTCTCAGGGGCGGAGGTATCCACATACATGGGTGAAAGCGGCAACCTCTCAGCAGCAGAGCAGGACACCAATGTTGTTGCAATACAGTCAACAGTTGTAACAGACAATTCCACACCGCTATTTGGAAAAGTTCGGTTGAAATGTTGGGTGAAATCATGAAAGCACAGATATCCACACCACTGCTTGCTTCGATCCTCATAGCAATGATAATGCTATTGCTTGTCTCAACATATGCGGTTTCCCAGCGCCTTATAATATCCGCGGAGCCATCGCCAGTTCCAATAACAATGAAGCACATAAAATCAGACCTAGACAGGGATTTCAGCACCCTGTTCTGCGATGCAGGGCTTTGCATAAGTTCAAATCATCCGAGCGAGAGCGCAACACTTATTTTTTCATTAGATTACCACTCAGGTCTATTTGGAAACGTGAGTAATTTCACAAGCAGCTATGTTTCATTCTTCAATTCAACAAGAGCAGAATTCCAAACAACTGGTCTGTCTTCTCAACTATCCTCTAATTACCTGTTACTAAGGGACAATGCAACGGATTCCAATTACTCTCTTTTAATAAATGGAAATGCCTCCCTTAACTTCAATTCAAGTATTGTTGATGCATACGGTCTCTATTACAACTGCACAAACACAACAAACATAATTTGGAACCAGGACATCGGAGATAATAGGGATATAGATCTAAATTTTTCACTTCCCGGCTATGTGCAGGATCCAATTAACAATACAGAAATAAATTCAAAAGCAGCAGCAGATGGTGGCGTAAGTTACAATGGAGCAAGATATTTTGTGAATGTATTGGGACAGACTTCTTCTCTGGGGTTTGATAACACCGGACCAGCAGATCTTGAGCATAGAACATACCTGAGTTTTAATACCGATTATCTCCCAGATGATGCGATAATATTATCCGCGGAAGTACTCTCTTACGTGGAAACAATTGTCGTTTCCCACGGTCTAGACCCTGAATGGAGAGTAGACTACCTGATGGGCCCCGACGTTATAGGCCCAGCACTAACCTCCGGGGTCTGGGGGAACAAGGGATTTGTTTCAGTGGGTTCTCTAGATTTTAAGGGTTCAGCAGGATGGAGAAACTTCTCAATCCCCTCTGAGTATTTAGATGACATAAGCGTTGATGGCCAGATGGATTTTGAGCTTCTTCCCAGGTGGGGTGACGGAGTCGGCCCAAGCGAGCAGGCGTATATGACGATACGGCAAACCGAACACATCCTGAACGCCTACCACCCCTACCTCATGGTCAGGTACTCATTCAGCGGGCAATGCAGCCTGAACCGCTCAAAAAACTACTCAACTAACTTCACCACCGCGTGCGGGCCAGTAAACGCCTCATTCATACAGGGAAACCTTTACACAAATTTCAGTTACATGAATTTTTCATTGAACACCACTTCCCCAACAAACCAATCAACAGGACTGTTCCCACTAATGAACCTAACGTCAGCCACTCTCCCAAACAGTGATTTCTCAGATATCTGCGCTTCAGGCCGGGAGCCCACTTATCCGGCCGAGATAACAGAGCAGAAATACGGGTCGTTCTCCTTAGGGGGAAGCACAGTGAACATAATAGCAGCAAACAGGAGCAATGAATACAACACAGCATATTTCGACGCAGACGGAGATTGCAATTTTACAGAGTTCAATGATGAGTATTTTGTTGTTAAAGGTGATTGGGTTAACCTGGGCGGTAAGATAGCAAAACTATCCGATATCTCACAGGACGGCTCAAGCGCACAACTTGAATTCACATCAGCTGGCGTCAACTCAACTCTCCTTAATTTCAGGTTAGTTCAACCCATTTATTTAAATAGATGAGAACACAGGTTAGAATTATGATTTCCAAAGAGAGAAGAATAGAGCTAAAAGCCGGGAAATTTCTCAAGAAACCAGAGAGTATACGAATAACTTATTTTCCACTTAAGTTCGAAGTTGCAGTATCACTTGCAAAACCCCTGAGGCCCTTTGCACCAGCACTTCTCTCATCACGAAGAGATTTCAAAAGGGATCTTGAGGAAGCAGACATGCATGTTGATCCAATTGACTATGCTTCAGTTGCCCTGTTATGCGGTGCGTTTTATCTTATTATCCTTCTCGCAGGATTCGGTTCATTCTCACTGAATCCTGAATTAGAGACAATGTTCCCAGAAAGCACGGAGACATTGAAAACTGTACTCATAACTGCTCCATTTGTGATATCTCTTGTAATGATGATACAGGTAATGAACCTACCAGCCATGACTGCAAGAAAGAAGGGAAAGAATGCTGAAAAAAACCTCCTTTATGCACTAAGACACATGACAGTTCAGGTTCGTTCAGGAGCCACCTTATTCGAAGCAATGAAGAGCATAGCATTCAGTGAATATGGTGTTCTTTCAAAGGATATGGATCTGACTGTCAAACAGATAGCATCTGGATTCTCAACAGCAAGTGCAATTGATTCACTTGCTATGCGCAACAGATCAAAGAACTACAAGAAGATACTTTGGCAGCTTGAGAACGCAATAAGAACAGGTTCTGATGTGGGCGATGTACTGATGTCTATGAGCGAGAACTATTTCCAAGAACAGAAAATAGCAATCCAGAAATTCGGCAGAGAGATGAACACAATAACGATGATATTCCTTATAACCACAGTTATATTTCCAGTTATGTCAGTCATAGTGCTTGTGCTTACTGCGCTGATTCCAGTACAGTCCATTCCTTCGTCTTTCCTGTTTGTCTTTCTGTTCATCGTAGGTTTCATACAGTTTATGATAATTGGTTACATAAAGGAGAAACGCCCACCAGTATTTTTCTAGTGATATTATGGTAAAACATTATTTCGAAGTGTTCTCGCAGGTTGCTCCGAAGCAGATGGAAGAGCTGAGGAGGTTACTCATATACGCAGACATTTCCGTGTCCCCGCAAATGTACTCTGCACTCACATTAATAGAATCAACTATTCTGGGAGTTGTGGGCACAAACATGTTTACGAACTTCTTCGATATAGATAATATCACTGCATTCATACTGGGATTTATTTGCGGCATCATTGTCTCGTTCGGAGCTCTCTCAGTTATGGCTGACAGGAAAACAAAGGATATTGAGGAGAACCTTCCTGATACAATGCTTCTCATAGCATCCAATGTGCGCGCAGGAGAGACAATAGATTGGGCCATAACATCCGCACTAAGACACAGCTACGGGCCATTAAGATCAGAGTTCGATCGCGTAGCAAGGGACCTTGCATCCGGGATTCCAGTTGAGGATTCTTTCAGGAGCCTTGCTGAGAGAAACAGGAGCTCGATCCTAAGGAACGTTGTTGACCTAATACTATTTGGTATGGAATCAGGGGGAAACATGAGTGACCTTCTTACCGATATCTCGTTTGAAATAAGGATGACTCAGACGCTTAAGAAGGAGGTCGATTCCCAGGTTGCAGTGTACAGAGCATTCTTCATAATCATAATTCTCTTCGTTGCCCCAATCCTGCTCGCCATCTCAACAAACTTCCTTCTTGTAACAAAGGAATTCGGAGAAAGATTATCTGAGGATCTTGGTGAGTTGCCAGCGAACTCGCCCATGGGTGTCCAGGGCGGAATGATCTCCGAACTACTGGTAAAGATCCAGGAAGGAGAAGTTGGGGGGCAGATAAGTGTCCAGGACATGTATTACTTCTCATATGGATTATGTACGATGTCAAGTATAGTTGCAAGCATGCTTTTAGGAGTTATAGCTAGAGGAGAGGAAAGGGCGGGATTCAAGTATATTCCAGTGTTCCTTATAATCTCAGTTCTTGTTTATTATTATGCAGACCAGGCAGTATTTGATATAATGAATACGATGTTCTCTGGTATATTGGAGTGATTTTGTGTTCAGACATAACACAGCAACCGTTCTGCTCCTATTTCTGTTAGTCCAAAACACCTACTCCCAACTTTCGTGTGAAATAACCACTGATTTCCCCCTGGTTTCTCCAGGAACAACACTTGATCTTTCAGTTAAATACACGAATTTCGAATTCCCCTCCCCGATATTTGTCATATGCAGACCAAATAAGATCCAGATGTGTTTTGCAGACAAGGGATCAGGAGAATGTGAGATAAAATGCGATTATCCATACAAAGGAGTTTACACTGTAACCGGAGCATCGGTTTTCTCACAATGTGTTCCTTCTCTAGTTGTTGCAGACCCAGAGGCAAAACCCACATGTATACTTAAACCAGAGAAAACCTATGCAAACGGAACACTCACAACCAGAATAGATGTGCGTTTCACGAACCTTCTCCCTAACACAACTTCTACTACAGTTAATTGCGGTAACGGCCAACAGCCCCAGATACTCCAACTAATAGATAAGAAGACATTCTTCATATGCAGCTACTCATCCGAATCAAAGAAAGAAACATTTACAGCATCCGCAGTTGCAGGTCTTGCTAATTGCAAAGCAAACATGACAACAATCCCAACGCAGGACAGTGTTCCTCCAGAAGTATCGTTCTACAATATAACCTATAGGATGGCAGTTAATGACACCCATAGAGTTGTTGTAAGAGCAACAGACAACGTTGAGGTAAAAACAGTTAAACTATATATAGACGGCGAGCTTGTTTGGACAGTCAATAAAACACCCTATATATATATGTGGAATCTCTCCAATTACACAAGAGGTTCAATCCACACAGTTAAAGCAGAAGCAATTGACCTTTATGGAAACTCCGCATCAACAGTGGATCACGAAGTATACAGGGCATATTCCGGAAAAAGGTTATGCAACCTAACTGCAATCCCCAGATACTCCCCACTTCCAGCAGCAATAAACCTGACAGCAGTGTTCCAAAATACTTCCTCAGATGTTCTTTATGCAATAATGAAACCCTACAGTTCATACAACCAGTCAGGCCCCAGGATATCCATAATTAACGGAACCGCAAAAACAACAATGGCATACAATGTGGCCGGGGTTTATCTTGCCTATGCAACTGATGGGAACTCTTCATGCACAACAAAAGTATACATAACAGCAACAGCCGACGCATCGCCTCCAAGAGTTACGCTCACAGCCCCTAAAAACAACAAGAAGATACAGTTATCAGATAATGTGGCAATCAGTGCAACTGTTGTGGATAATGTTGTTGTAAGGAACGTTGAATTCTACTTAGGAAACAAACTGCTTAACAACGATACAGGCAGCCCGTACAAATATTATTGGGACACAACAGATGAGAAGATAGGCTACTACAAACTGGGTGCAATAGCATATGACGATGCAGGGAACCCATCAATTAGGAAGGAGGTTGACGTGTTACTTTATACAAATAAAACATGTGAGATCTCCCCATATACAGTGAGACTGCTCCCGAAACAAAAGCAAAAGTTTACAATAAACTGCTTTAATTACACCAAGTCCACAGGAACAGAATACTTTACAAACAAGACATCAGCAAATGGAACAAAGGTTAACTTCACAATAGTAACTGGAACCAATGTAACTAATTTCTCAACCAAAAAGATCTCATGCCCAAACATGGAATGGACATCCACAATGTTCTGGTCAGATATCTCCCCAAAAAACTCCTCCACAGAGGTATGGTTTACTGCCCAGAATACGGAGTCAGAGATCCCAGGGACACTGACTGCTACTGATCCAATCTCAGGCATCTCCTGCACAGCAGATGTATTGATAATGAAGACAATACCCAATTGCACAGTTGATGCACACTCTATCATCATAGCTGGTTCATCTGTACCAGTCACAGTTTCTTACAACAATCTCTCGAGACCCCAGGAATTCAGAATAACATGCAGGCCAAATGATCAGGAGTTGTGCTCTGTCCAATCAGGTTCCGGAGAATGTACAGTGCTCTGCGACTACCCCATATTGGAGGAGGTAATAATAACAGCAAAATCAAGGTACGCCGAATGCCAAAGCAAGAAGATAACAGTTCTCCCATATCCAGATATAGTCCCCCCTGTTGTCACCATAACCAAGCCATTCGATGGGCAGATTGTCTCAGAAGTTATACAAATAGAGGCCTATGCAACGGACAATTTCGGTGTGTCAAAAGTTGAATTCTATTCCAATGATGAGTACTTGGGAAAAGACAATATCCCACCCTACAGAATTTCTTTGAATACTTCTGAATTTCAGGGAGGCAAGAAAAAGATTACAGCAAAGGCATATGATGCTTCGGAAAATACTAGGGAATACTCAATAGAATTGATATTCGCGAATTAGAACTTTATTTTCGCACGCCTTTCAATCCCAGCTGCATTGATCTTTATGTCAACGCCCTTGGGCTTTTTCTTGAATGCCATCCGTGCATAAGCAACCCCATTCCTTGTGACAGTACTTGGAGTTATCAGTCCCTCATTTATACTAAACATTACATGGCTCCCATCAGCAACAGGCTGCCCATCCTTGTCTTTGACAGTTATACGTATACTTGATCTATAGGCACCGCCCCTCATAGTCAACTTACCCATATGCTGAGAAACAGTGGGTTTGGTATATTTTGGTGTTGCCACTGGAGTTTCTTTCTTTTCACCCACTTCTGGCTGTTTCGGTGAAGACTTACCTACACCTGGGATATCTACTTTCTTTTCCTTTATCAACCAGCCGAAAACAGCAATGACAATTACTGCCCCCAATGCCAATCCAATAAATGTATAATCTATACCTACGTCATCAGCCCGGTTGTCCTGAAAACCAAGAAGGTCTGCCTGAGCCGTTATACTTTTAAGTTCTGTTTTTATGCTACCCATGTTTGCCTCTACAATTGGGGGACCCATCAATGAATCGAGCCTATCCTTTCTTTCATTCAGCTGTTCTAGTTTTTTTTTGTTCTCCTCACTTGTTACTTGGGATTCTGCAAGAACCAGCGCAGTAGAGCATTTGTTATTCGTGTCAATGAGTCCATCAAAACTTATTATCAGGTTCTTAAGTTTGGACTCGAGGTTGTATGTACTGTTCTTGAAAACAATATATCTTTCATAAGCTTCTGTTGAATTCTTCGCAAGCATTATCTTCTCAAATGTGCTATTTATGTATGTGATGCGGTTATCCACATCGGGGCTTATTACCACCTCAGTGGTGTTCTTACTTTTCTCATATATTCTGGCAAACTCCATGCTGGCATTAGTTCTTATTTGTTCAAGCAGTTTTTTCTCTGCATTCCGGGAAGCCCAAACAATACTTAGCTGTTCTTTCGTGTTATTAATTATACTCTGCTGCACAACAACTATCCCATCATTGGATGTGAACAGGGAGGTGAGTTCATCGAGTTTGTTCTGTGCGTTTATTACTGAATCCTTTCTGTATGGTATTTCACTGCAGTACTCATATCCGTCCCCAGTGTATTCAGCGAATAGTTTGTTGCTAGTTACCTCCCCTATTTGCATTACTATGTCCTGAAGAAGTGCTTTCTTTGGGAGCTTGTTTGTTTTTTCAGATGCAAAGTCCTCCAATGCAGTTGAAAATTCTGCAAGATCGACATCCATAAAAAGGGTTGCCTTTGAGAACGAAACTATCTCATCTACAAATGGCCACCCTATCCCTTGGGCCATTGGAAGGCACAGATATTGGGATCTTGCACAGGTCTTAAGACAGGAATCCCTGTCAGAACATGGTCCAGCATCCAAACCAAGACTTAGCTTACATTCCCTCTCAGATGTTTTACTCTTATTGAAAAGAGTGATATCTGCGCGTATGCCATCTATTACAGTTGTAAGTCCCTCCCTCCTCCTGGATTTAAGGACGCTCTCTACTGTCTTGTTATCTAACACAACAGTCACATTTTGGTCAACTATTTTTACCATGAACGTCTCAGTGCTATTATGTAGTATTATGCCGTAATTTTCCCCTTCAGACCAGACATATCTCACACTGAAGTTTTTCCCCCAACCAAGTTCTGTTGCAAGCACATCTGCAATTGTCTGATTAAGGTCTGCGTGAACACTACCTATGAAACAAGAGAGAAAAAGAAACAAGATTACAAAACGATATCGCATGTTTTAACATATCTGAATTCGATTTATTAAACTTTGCATAAAAAACCAAGCGTAAGGTATAAAAACAGGCAGCAGACTAAACAAAACGTGGAAATGTTGTTTGGGAAATCGGTATCCCACAAAGGAGCCGTGGGTATCGGAACTTTAATCATATTCATTGCTATGGTTCTGGTAGCAGCCATTGCCGCAGCAGTTCTCATAAGTACATCTGGTGTTCTTCAGCAAAGAGCCATGACCACGGGTAAAGAATCAATATCTCAGGTATCATCAAACCTCGTGGTTGTCTCAATAACCGGTTATGCAAATGGAAACAACTCCAATCTAGATAATATAAGCGTGGCAATAACTGCCGCCTCGGGCGCACAGAATATAGATCTAAGATATCTTGTTATGCGTGCAGTCAATTCGGATAATGAATCATACCTAAGCTATTCATCCTCTACTCTTACAAACACCACATTCACGACAGAGGTTATAAGAGACCCATCGAACCTCTTTACTCCAACAAACCCAGTTATTGATGGTTCATCACTTGTGAAATTATGGTTTCTAACAACAAACCAGACACCGCAACTAAACCTCCCACCGAGGATGAGACTGAGGCTCGAACTAATACCCGAACACGGCACAACAATAACGATAAACACCATAATGCCCGAGACCTATCCAGCAACTGTTGTCAATATCTATCCATAGTGTTTCGGAAATAGTTTTATATATTCTACAAAACTTCTACTTACCTGATTCCAATGAGCATACTCCAACTTTTTAAACTACAAAGGGACGAACTTGATAAAAAACTAGGGGGAGGAATACCCAGAGGATCACTTATTCTAGTTGATGGCGAGCACAGCAGTGGAAAGAGCGTTTTTCTTCAGAGGATCGCATACGGGCTTCTTGAGAACGGGCACAGCGTGACATTCCTCTCAACACAGTTTACAACGAGAGATTTCATAAGCCAGATGTATTCCCTTAATTTTCCAGTCTTGCCTTACCTGGCATCAAGCAAGCTTCTGTTCATATCGGTGTATCCCCTTATCTCTGAAACTAAAAGCGGAGATTTCTTTTTCACAAAACTAATGGAAACAAGAGATCTCTACAACAGTGACTTCTTGATAATAGACACCCTATCTTCTATTATAAAATACAATAAGGATAACCAGAAGCTCGCTGATCTAATATCCTTCCTAAAGCGCATAACCGGAACAGGAAAGACAGTGGCACTATCAGTTAATACAAATGACTTGTCTCAGGACGCACTCGGAGTATTGAAATCAAGTGCGCATATCTATATTTCAACCAAAAAGAAAACAATAGGTGATAAGATAAAGCTCTCACTTGTTGTGAACAAGTACCTGAGTGCACAGAATGCCTATACAACAATAACGAACTTCCGTATAGTTCCAAAGATAGGATTCATAATTGAGATATCATCAGTTGCTTGAAACGCACTCCATATTCTGTTTTTAGTTGTGCGCTTCTCCGTAACAGCCAAATACTTAAAAAAAACAAGTAAATGCCTGAAATATTTTCTAAATATTTCTTAAAAAAGAAAATAAAATACAAATACCTCTAATTAAAACATAAATAAACAAAAGAAAAATCAAAATGTTTTCACCGTCGTTATTTTTTTTGATTTTTTTGATTAATTACTAGCAAACGTCATTATATTATCTAAAATACGGTTTTATGCGATTAAATTTACCGAAACCTTTATAAATACACATTTTCAAAGAAGCACTCGAGGGGGTATCATATATACTCTCAAAATGCTAAATGAGGTGGTTTGGGTATGAAAATGAAAAAAGGACAGGGCGCCTTTGAGTACATGATGAGTTACGGCTGGGCGGTTCTGGTCATAGTGGTTTTGGCTGTTGTCCTTTGGAACCTCGGTGTCTTCAACCCATCCACAGCTACCCAGGCAAGCGGTTTCTCAGTTATTAGGCCGGTAGCGTGGAACTTCGAAGGTGCCGGCTATGGTTCGGGAAACACACTGTACGTCTCGAATGCGACTGTTGCTTTATCAAACATCGCAGGAATTGACTTGACTATAGCATTAAATGCAACATCTGCCGTAACAGACAAGGCGGTCAAGTTCTCAAAACCAGGAGCCGCAACATGTGGCTGGTATGGGGCAACTTCCGTTGTTGATGAAGTAGGAAACACAATAACCGTTACTTGGGATTCTACAAACAACTATGGAAAGATCGGTCTTCCAGCTGGAGGACAGGCTGTAGTTACAGGTCAGGTAACTGGACCTTATGGTACAATTGACCAGAACTACACATGCGGAGGACCAAGCGGTGGAGCATACAGATGGACCATCGCATACCAGACTGCTCTGGACCAGTATAACATTCAGCACTCTGACTCCGGAACAGTTACAGGTAAATTCCAGTAAAAGAGTTGTGAGGGATTAATCCCTCCCCTTTTCTTCTTTTTGTGTTTTAACTTTTTCTGAGTTTTAACTCCTTGAAAATAACATATTACTCCCATTTATCCCCCTGGATTTTCTAAATACTCTTAATGCAGAGCTAAATACCTAAATCAAACAGATAAACATTGAAATAATTCTTAAAACATTTTTTATTTTTCAGAAAGTGTTTTTTTCGACGTTAGTTTTTTCTCCATTAATTACAAATTTTCTGTTTTCTTTTGTAATTTAGTGTATTTTTCATTATTTTTCCAAAAATTGTCTTTTTGCTCACCGAAACCTTTATAAACACCAATAAGATAAGCTCTACCGTAGGTATAATTCCTTCTAGGAGGGAGATAATATGGATTTGAAAACAAAGAAAGGAGCCGTGGGTATCGGAACTTTAATCATATTCATTGCTATGGTTCTGGTAGCAGCCATTGCCGCAGCAGTGTTGATTAATGTATCAAACATACTGCAGCAAAGAGCAATGACCACGGGTAAAGAATCTATAGCACAGGTATCTGGTAACCTCATCGTTACCAATATAGTTGGAGGGACAAATGTTGCGAAAGAGCAGATAAATCACTTCAACGTGACAATCACTGCAGCAGCAGGTGCAGGAAGAGTTGACCTGAGTCAGCTTGTTGTTAAATACGGAAACAACGACAACCAGAGCACAGTAACATACACGAACGGAGCTCCAGCAGCCGGTACGTCCTTCAACATAACTGAGATCAGGGACCCAACAAACCTGTTCACAACCACAACACCAGTTATTGATGGATCTTCACTTGTGCAGATTAACTTGCCAATACTGAGCACAATCTACATGCCAGTGAGGACACAGTACCACATTGAGCTGATACCAGAGACTGGAGCATCAACAGTTATTGATGGGATAACACCATCCAGTTACTCAACAACAATACAGCAGCTCTACCCATAAGCCACCAGGCTTAGGGTTTTTCTTTTTTATTTTTATAATCTGAACACACTCTTAAACGGAGGGAGATAATATGGATTTGAAAACAAAGAAAGGAGCCGTGGGTATCGGAACT
>CAZYPB010000009.1:26637-27222 GCA_964649265.1 Microcaldota archaeon | reverse complement strand
GAGGTAAAGCTTTACAACTCATTTCCTGACTACATAACTGTTGTTGCAATAGGCTGCTCTAAAAGACCGAACTCAACTTTTGTTTGCACTTCTTCTATGTGTGGCACGCCTTATCCTCCGGGTTTAAAGATACCAAAGGGGAGCATAGGGACATTCAACCTAAGCTGCGATGATGGAGGGGGGAGCATAGATTTTGCATCAGGCGAGGAATACGGTGGGGGGATAAACCTAAGGTACTACTTGGGGAATAACAATGATTCCATAAGGATAATGAACGGAAGGTTATTCGCTATTGCAAATTAGCGGTGTTTTTTTGGTAGAAGCACATCATCTCGATGAGGCAATGAAAAAGAAATCGATTACAGATAGCCATAGTGGGATTAAGAAAAGCTGGAAAACGTTCAGCGTAATGCTTCTTTTTTTCTTTCTGGTTATTGTTGCTTCATCCTACTATGTTGTTGGGGGCTCAAAGGAACCAGAGTGGCAAGTAACAGAAGATGGAATACTCAAGTATCACTCCAACAGAGGAGATGTGCAGTATTCCTATGATAACCTGGGGGGCACAGATGAACTTCTTGTAAAGAT
>CAZYPB010000009.1:0-26627 GCA_964649265.1 Microcaldota archaeon | reverse complement strand
GATATCGTATGAAAGCAGGGGCGGAACTGTTTATGGAATATACCGGGCGCCATTGGCAGGTGAAAAAGTTCCGTTGATTATTTACTTGCCCGAGGACAACGTTAGAAAAGAAGAGGTACAACCACTTACGGTTATGTTCAGAAACAAGGGATATGCGACATTTGCAATGGATCACAGGGGAACTGGAGAGAGCACTGAAACCGTAAGAGATCTAGAGGCAGATTACAGGTTCTTTCTCTGGGGAGAGGAGCCAACTGTGCACAAAAGAATATACGATCTCCTAAGCGCATATGATCTCATGTCGGGAATGGAGGAGGTTGATCCTGGTAAAATCATTTTCATGGGAGAGGGAGTTGGTGGCAATTTAGCAATAATTGCAGCTTCCATGGAACCGAAAGCAAAGGGAGTTGTTGTAGTAAGCAGTGGAGGGAACGGGTTTGGAAACACTACTCCCACGAGCAATATGACACTGTTCCATCGCTCCATAGACCCGGATGCATATATAGGCGAGATTTCACCTAGAAAGGTTTTCATGATCCATTCATACAAAGATGATATAGTTCCGTTCCGCAATGGAGAAAGGACTTTTTCATACTCTGGTGAGCCTAAAAGATTCGAATATGTAAACTGCAATGAGCACGGTTATTGCGACGAGATGGCAGACGGGCTTTTGGAAGGGATAGCGTGGGTTCTTGAATCTTGAAAAGGTTTTTATACAATCCAATGAAAAAAAGTAGCATGGTTCATAAGATATCTTTTGCTTTGGTATTCATATCGGTTCTCATTCTGGGATGCGGTGGTGGAAGCGGAACAAAACCATGTGAAATCAACGAGGATTGCGCTTCATGGAAATACTGCGATAATGAAAGCAAGATCTGCGTTCCAAAGGAAGGATTCTGTGAAAAAACTGAGGACTGCGGGGAGAACATGGTCTGCTCGAAGAAAAACGAGTGTGTTCTGAAAGCAGGATTCTGTCTTGAGGATGCTAATTGTGATGATTGGCAGATTTGCGATAAGGTTGAACAGAAATGCGTTCCAAAACTAGGATTCTGTATGGGAGACACCTACTGCCATAATGAATGGGAAGTGTGTAAAAATAGCACACACGAATGCGTGCCGGGTTGGGGGCGATGCCTTGATAGCTTTGATTGCAGGGCATGGGAGTTGTGCAACACCACCACAAAGGTATGCTATCCAAGGCAGGGCAGGTGCAACACAAATGTTTCTTGCAATGAATGGGAGTACTGCAATGTAAAGAAACATGCATGTGTAGTTAAGAACGGATATTGTAAGAATGACCTGGATTGTGCCTCATGGGCATACTGTAATCCTGAAAACCGAAGGTGCTTTGTCAGAGAAGCGTATTGTGGAAAGGAAAGTGATTGCAGGGATTGGCAGCTCTGTAATTACAAGACACATAAATGTCAAGCAAGGATAGGATTCTGCAATGACGACAGAGACTGTCAGAAGTGGCAGTATTGCTCAATAGGTGGTAACCACACTTGCCAACCTAAAAAGGACTACTGCCTAAATGAAACCCAATGTGACAATTGGCAGACCTGTAGTTCAGTAACCCATAGGTGCGTAACCAAGTTGGGCATGTGCGGATCAGATCATGAATGCTCTGTTAATGAAAAGTGTGATCTTACTCCTGGAAGCCCTGCATTGAATACGTGTATTCCACTTGCATGCGGTAGTGACGGGGACTGCCCAGGAACCACATGCAACATAGAACTTCATCTATGTAGGCCTCTTCCAAACCAGTAGGTGATATATTGAAAACAGTTGTACCAGACACAAGTGTCGTAGTAGATGGAAGGATAACTGAGATGGTCAGAAAAGGAGAACTCAAAGATCGCAGGATAATTATACACAAGGCTGTTCTTTCAGAACTGGAGCATCAGGCTAACAGAAACAAGGAAACGGGGTTCTCTGGTTTAGCAGAGGTGAAGGAACTTCATGAGCTCTCAGTTTCAGGAGGCATAAAACTTGAATTCCTTGGTGAGAGACCAACTGATGAGGAGATAAGGGGAGCAAAGAAGGGGGATATCGATTCCAGGATAAGGGATATGGCACTTGAATTGAATGCTCTACTTGTTACAAGCGACAAAGTACAAGGAGCAGTTGCAAAAGCAATGGGACTTGATGTTCTTTATTTTGAGCCCCAGTTTGTTAAAGAGGAGCTCTCGTTCCGTAAGTTATTCACATCTGAAACCCTGTCAGTACATCTAAAGGAGGACACAATACCCTCTGCAAAGGTTGGATCTCCGGGAAACATTAAGCTAGTTAGTTTATCTGAAAAGAAAACAAAGAGAGATGAGCTTAAAGTAATGGCAAAGGAGATAGTTGAGGCTGCTAAACGAGGTGGAAGGGATACTTACATTGAAATAGACAGGAAAGGAGCAACTGTTATTCAGCTTAGAGAATACCGTATAGCTATAACGCGACCCCCTTTCTCTGATGGATTGGAGATAACACTTGTAAGACCTATATTCAAGGGTTCCCTTTCCGATTACAAGATGACAAGTAAGCTAAAGGAAAGACTCAGTGACCGTGCAGAGGGGATTATAATATGCGGTCCTCCGGGGGCAGGTAAGAGCACATTCACAGCAGCACTTGCTGAATTCTATCTAACAAAGGGCAAGATAGTTAAGACGATGGAGAGCCCAAGGGATCTCCAGGTGGTGAATGAGATAACACAGTATTCTCCACTTGAGGGAAGCTTTGAAAAGACTTCCGATATAATGCTTCTGGTAAGACCGGACTACACAATCTATGATGAGATGAGAAAAACTGATGATTTTCACATATATGCAGACATGAGGCTTGCGGGAATAGGCATGGTTGGAGTGCTTCATGCAAACCAGCCAATAGATGCAATACAGAGATTCATCGGCAGGGTGGAGCTTGGTTTGATACCTCAGCTTGTAGATACAATTGTCTTTATAAAGGATGGAGTTATTGGAAGGGTCTATGAGCAGAGATTCATGGTAAAGGTTCCCTCAGGAATGGTGGAGGAGGATCTTGCAAGGCCCGTCATAGAGATAAGGGATTTCGAAACTGAGGAACTTGAATATGAGATCTACAAGTTTGGAGAAGAGACAGTTGTACTCCCAGTTACAAAACAGTTCAAAATAGAGAAGAAGGATGTTGCAAAGAAGATCTCCAAAGTACTGAAAAAATATGTGCACGATTTTGTTGTTGATTTCTCCGGGAATAGAGCAGTAGTTCTTGTTCCTTCCCACGATATACCAAAAATAATAGGGAGGAAGGGAGAGAATATCTCACGCATAGAAAAGAAGGTTGGGATAAAGATAGATGTAAAGGAACTTCGCTAAATGTTTATTAAGTTTAACTCCTCTAAAATATTCTCTATTTCTTAACAGTATTATAGGGGATTCTATGAGACAAAAAGAGCAGGGGGGAGGAAAGAAAAAGACTAAAGGAGGAAAGAAAAACAAGCAAGAACAACCTAAAAAAAAGAAACATAGAGATCCCAGATGGGAGTTTAAAAAAGCAAAGAATGATCGTAAAAGAAAGGAAAGAAACAGGCAACTGAAGGATGACATAAGCTTTAAACCTGATTTTGCTGCTATTGATGCTGCGAAGGCAGATTCAGATGGACCTATTCACACTAGGGTGGCTTTTGAGAGTGAACAGGAAGGAACACTTTTCTCCGCGGTTGAATCTCTTGGTAAAGAAATAGGTAAACTTAAAGAGAGAAAAGGCTGGTCTGAATTAAAGGACTGGGCAAAAGAGAACGGAATGACTTCCGCAGAGGCACTTACGTTCATTCGCCTTACGGCATCCCCAAGCGAAAATGTCTCCAAGGCACTTGGTGAGAATATATCCATTTTCTTTGGAATGAATGTAAATGAAATGGAAGGTTTTGTAAGACAACTGGAAAACTCAGCTGAATCGAGAAGAAAGGCCAGTGGAAGGTCTTTTGGTTTTGGAGACACCAGAGGAAAGGAGATGCTTGAAGAGAGAAAAAGCCTTATCAACGTGGCTATCGATATACATAAACTTGTAGGTGAAGCCGCCGAAATGCAAGAAAAAAGTATTACAGATGTGTGCGCTGATCTTGGTTTGGATGCCGGGCAGATTAAATCGTTTGGGAACTTAAGAGAGAACACCAGTTGGGGTGATGCATTCCCTGCATTTGAAAAAGAACTCTCTGAAGGCAGGATAAGTAATGTTATTAGTAAACTCACCAGTCTAAAAGAGACCCTGCAGGAGACAATCAACTCAAAGGAAACAATTCCCAAATTAGCTAGGGAGATACATGAGATATTGGAGCTTATCGGAACATTCAGGGATAAAAAGCCCAGAGTTGTTGGAAAGGAATTATATATTAAACAGAATGTCGTAGATGCAGTTGTTCGTGCAGCTGTTATTGGAGATGCTGATGCATTTAGATTGCTTCAAGACAGATTACCTGGAAAAACCCTTATGGAAAAAAACGAGTGCCTTAAGAACGATCACAGAACAGTAATGCAAAACAGTACTTCCAGCCTAGACGAGATCGCTGTTTCTGAATTGAAAAAACTTGTTGACGGGATTTCTGCACTTGAAACAATTACGGGAGATCGCATAAACATTTATAACTTGGAGTCCATTCTTGGAACTAGGTGGAGAGAAGGTAATGCAATAGATTCGCTTAGATTCGAAGATCGGGAGGAATACGAGTGGACAGCGAATCAATTTGGAGATAATGCTATTGAGAAGGTTAAGCGCATTGCTGAGCTAAACGAGAAACTTAAGACGCATACTGACAAGGTGAAGGAAGCTTTAGAGATTAAGAAGAGCTTAGTTTCTGAACTAGATACACTTGCACAAAAACTCCAGGATATGCTCGGAAGATATACTGCTACAACTGAGATGATGGAAAAACTATTTGAGATTAATATGACCGATGCAGAGTTATTGTCTACATTAGTTGAAGACCTAAAATATCCAGAATTTGCTGGAAGCAGACCTGAGGGAACGGCTGAGATGCTTATGCGGGGAGAGAAGAACGAAGACAAGCTTGAAACGCTTAAAAGAATGATTGACGCACTCGATAGATTCATAGGAGTGCATGAAGACGGAGCTGTAACCAACATTCGAGAAGGATGTTTAAGAGAATTGGGTTATGAACCGCCAGAAAGAACGGATTGGGTAAGCAGAATTTTGAGTATGTTTGATTCCGATAGACGGAACGGTGTTGGTGGCGGCCCTACGAGCGGAATCTAGGAACCGATTATAAATCATTAGTTCCAATATTTTTTCATGGTAATCAGTATTGATGATTTTGATACTGCTGTTGAGAAATCAGTAACTGCTCTTAAGAAAGGGGAGATGATAATCTACCCAACTGACACGCTTTATGGATTGGGAGCGGATGCTAGAAGTGAGAACGCAGTTAAGGGAGTAAGGGATGCTAAAGTAAGAGACGATGGAAAACCAATCTCAATCATGTGCTCCGGTTTCCCGATGATAAATGAATATTGCGAAGTAAGTTTTGAGAACAAGATGCTCCTTGTTGAGATGCTCCCGGGCCCTTACACCGCAGTTCTCCCAGTTAAAAAAGGGCTTGCGAAGAATTTATGCGGGGAGAGCGTTGGTGTCAGGGTTCCTAAATATTTCTACCTTCTCAATGTAATAAAGAAATGTGGTTTTCCAATAACTGGAACAAGTGCGAATATTTCTGGTGAAAGTAACCCGTGCTCCCTTGAGGAGGTTCCGGGTAGTATCCGCAAGCTTGCAAGCGTAATTGTTGATGGGGGAAAGTGTGTTCATTCTACTCCCTCAACTGTTGTTGATATGACTGGTGAGAAACCAAAAGTACTTAGGAAAGGAGCAGGAGTATTTCCTCTGAAAAAAAGTGATGTTGATGCCAGTTTCTTTTGAGGGGTTCTCTTTTGATGTTTACCCTGGAGTTTACGAACCTGCTGAGGATTCATTTATGCTTGCAGAATTCTCGAAGAATCTTACGGGAGATGTTCTTGATGTTGGGACAGGTTCGGGGATGCAGGCAATTGTTGCAAAGAATGCAAATGCTATTGGCGTCGATGTAAACGAAGTTGCAGTGAGAAATGCACAGCACAATGCAAAGCTAAACAAAAGCAATGCAAGTTTTTTTGTTTCTGATTTGTTTGAGAATGTAAATGGAAAATTCGATTGCATTGTTTTCAATCCACCCTATCTTCCAACTTCTGAAGAAGAGAAAGTAAGTGGAACATATGGGCTTGCATGGGATGGAGGAGACAGTGGAAGAACGGTTATAGATAGTTTTTTAGAGGAGTTTGATGAGTATTTGGAGGAGAAAGGAAAGATGCTTATGCTTTGCTCCAGCTTATCTGAAAAGGGAGAAACAAAAGTAACTGTTGGGGAAAAGGGGTTTTTTTACAGAGAGCTTAAAAGGCAACCCGTGGGAAAGTTTGAAGAATTGTTTGTAATCGAAGTGAGGAGATGATATGGCTGTTTTCAAAATCATTTTCGTAGAACCAGAATACCAGGTAAACGTTGGACATTGTGCAAGGGCACTTGCAAATTTCGGTTATACGGAAATGAACCTTGTAAAACCAAAAGTGAAGCTGGGAAAAACGGCGGTTATGTATTCGAAGCACGGAGTGGATCTTCTTAAGAGAGCAAAGAAGTACAAGAGTATAAAAACAGCAACAAGGGATTGTGATTTTGTAGTTGGTACTACGGGAGTTCTTAAGAGGGGAAGGAGGACTGTTAGGAATCCCCTTAATTTAGAACAGTTTGTGCAGAGGGCAAAAAAGAGCAACAAGAAATTTGCAATCCTTTTTGGAAGAGAAGGAACTGGTTTAGTTACCTCTGAAATAGAACAATGCGATTTTCTCCTTAGTATACCCACAAGCAGAAGCTACCCGATACTAAACCTATCACATGCACTTGTAATATTTCTGTACGCGCTCTCAGAAGCAAGAGAACACAAGCTAATAAAGAACGCAAAGAGAAATGAGAAAGACCAGCTTGTGGATACTTTCGAGGAACTAACTGAGTATTTCAAACCGCACCTTAGAAACCCGTATAAGATAAAAGCAGCCTTCAAGAGAGTTCTGGGTAGATCCTTTGTTTCAGATTTAGAAGCATCGGCGATACTCTGCGTTATGAAGAAAACAAGTGAAGAATTGAAAAGAAGAAAAAGGGGCTAACCCTTCTTTGATTTCACTATCTTTACTCTCGAAGGAGTCAGAAGAATCTTGTCGTTATCTATTCTCGCGACATCTCCATTTACCTTTGTTACGTACTCCTTTAGGTCTCCTACGATCATCTTCAGTTTTGCAGTGTTCTTTGCCATCGGGGACACATTGAGAATTATGATGTTTCTCTGCTTGAGCTCATCCTCTATAACCTTTATGTCCGCCTCGCTTTCCAGGGCAACTGGTTTGATGTAGAAGTCAGCAGGTTCGTGGAGAACGTCAACGTTCTCTAATTCCA
Organism: Microcaldota archaeon; assembly: GCA_964649265.1. Lineage (GTDB taxonomy): Archaea > Micrarchaeota > Micrarchaeia > Burarchaeales > JAKAKT01 > CAZYPB01. The sequence continues at coordinate 19,175 of CAZYPB010000009.1, read as the reverse complement.
CCGTGTCCATATATTCTTCGATGTCCATGTCTTTTGAAAGTCCAAAAGCCTTTGTCAAATGTTGTAATATGCTCATTTTTTCACCTCAAGCAGACTAGACCAGAGTTCAACGTAAGAGTTATTAAATCCTATATTATAAATCTTTCTGTTCGGTGGTGTTTTTGGCAGATTCTTTCAAGGACATATTATCCCGAGAATCGGTGTTCGCTAAGAGGGATACCCTTTCCCCGCACTATATTCCCGGGAAGCTCCCCCATAGGGAGAAAGAGATAGAAACCATAATGCGCTCTATCTCTCCCGCACTTAAGAACGAGAAACCAAGGAACCTCTTCATATACGGCAAAACAGGAACAGGCAAAACAAGTTCAGTGAAGTATGTTCTCAAGAAACTCGAGAAGGAAGGGGGAAAGGCACCCATAAGCTTCATCAATTGCAGGATATACAATTCCAGATATAGGGTTATGAACAAGATTGTGCAGGACCATATGCCTAAATTCGCAAAACCAGGGTATGGAATATCCTTCTTCTACGAAAAGATGCTCGATTGGGTCGAGGAGGATGGAAAGCAGCTCATAGTTGTTCTCGATGAAGTTGACGTTGTAAAGGATCTTGATGATCTGCTCTACACCCTTACAAGGGCGAATGATGACCTGAAAACAGGAGGGGTATCTTTGATAGGCATATCTAACAGAATATCCTTCAAGGAGAAGCTTGACCCAAGGTGCATGAGCAGCCTTTTGGAAACAGAGATTGTATTCTCCCCATACAATTCGAGGGAACTGGCGAGCATACTTAATGCAAGAATAAAGGTCGGTTTTGTTAATGATGCGGTTGATGAATCATCTATTAATTTAGCTTCTGCAATTGCAGCTCAGGAGACAGGGGATGCACGCTATGCGCTGAAGCTTATTCTAAAGGCAGGAGAGATGGCAGACGAGCATGAGGAGAAGAAGATAACAGACAAACACGTTGAGCAGGCACGAAAGAGCGTTGATGAGGACATAGCAGTTGATGCGATAAGCACACTGCCAGGCCATCAGCAGATCGTACTATATGGGATAGCCAAACTAACGCTCACAGGATCCAGATATTCTAAATTGAGCAATGACAATAGCGATAATTACCTGATGTCTGGAGAAGTCTACGAAAACTACGTAGAGGCATCAAAGAGATTTCATAAACAACCTAGAAGTGCGAGATGGTTTAGGCAGTACCTCAATGACTTGGAGATGCTTGGACTAATAACCATGGTTGAATCAGGAAAGGGCCAAAGGGGCCACACACGCTTCATAAAAATAGCATATTCTGCCTCCAAAGTAAAGGAGATAATAGAGAAGAGACTGATTGCATGAGGTTAGTGGATTTTCTTTTTGAGGTTGGTTTGCTCAAGAATACTCCCAGGAGCGGATGGCTTACAATAGGCATAAAAGACCCGGAAAGTGTGGCAGAGCACAGTCACAGGACTGCCGTTATTGGCTACGTGCTTGCTAAGCTTGAGAAAGCGGATGAGGACAAGGTTGTTAGAATGTGCATTTTCCACGACCTTGAGGAGACTAGGCTTAATGATCTCCACACAATAAACAAGAAGTATCTTAAACAGAGCAGGATCGCGTATAAGGACATATTTTCAGGCCTTGAATTTGGGAAGGAGCTCGAGAACATTATGGATGAGTTCAGTGCGCATAAGACAAAGGAGGCAGTTATCGCACGGGATGCAGATAAACTAGAGATGGTCTTTCAAGCAAAGGAATATCTTGATGAGGGAAACACCTACGCAAATGATTGGATAAAGAGCGGGATGAGGAAACTGAAAACAAAGAGTGCAAAGAAGATCGCAAAGAAAGTTATAAAGAGCGACTCAAAGAAATGGATCTTTCAATTCAAGGAAGACTAGAATCTTCTGCTTGTTGCTATTAAAAGAAGTGTTGATGCCGAGGCTGCTAGGACAATAAGGCTGATTCTTGTAGGAATAGACCAGAAATTGTAGAGTTCGTAGATTATTATCCCGACAGATATCGCAAGGCCGAGCCAGTATGACCAAGGCCTGCTCATTAACACACCATAACCTGCAGACAGATATATGAATGCCTTGAATCCTTCCAACGAAAGATGAACTGTCTCTGAAAGTACAGAAGAAACAATTGATGCACCCAGGAAAACTGTCTGTATAAGGTCGAAAGCCCTCATTATATTATTGAGTATTACTAGAATCCCTAAGAAGAAAAGTATGAAACCTGCAAACATTAGTCTCTTTGAGATAAACGATGTATCCCGTATCTCAAGTGACCTTTCTGCAGTTGCCTGTATACAATCAAGACATATCTTGTGCTCGCCTGCGTTCTCCAGGCACATGTTACAAAACGGATTACCGCAGATAGCGCAGACATCAGGAGCAACATCTTTGGGATGATTCAGGCATCTCATAATATCGCTTTAACGGTTGTATTTTCTCATTGCCTGTCTCTTCTTCTTTTCATATATCCTTCTGTGTTTTCCGCAGCTGGGACAATAGTACGCTGTACTGCTGTGGTGTATGGTTATGTCTTCGTCTTTCCTCTTTAGATCTGTGCTGTATACAACACGTTTATCGTATCTTACTGACTTGCTTCTCCTGACTCTCCTACCACATCCTGCACAAACTAGAATCTGACCACTTCCTCTTCTTTTTCCCATGCTATCCCTCCTCTTTTCCGGACTCCTCTAAATCCCTCATCTTTCCAAGAGGGAGTCCGTTTAGTAGATACAATTGAGCGTCTTCTAATTTAAAGATTTTATTCCTCATTATCGGCCCAAGCAGTTCTCTCCCCTTTCTTCGGTTAAGGGGGGTTCCGCCCAATAGTGGGTTGAATGCAGGAACCAGTATTACCTTTGAATCAATATTTGCTTCAGGGTATCTCTCGTGTATTCTCTCGGAGAAGTTCCCCATACACCATACTCTCATTATGTGCTTTGCCCCTATTCTCTCAGATATCTCAACCAAGGGGTGCTGGTGCCCCATGAAAACAGTTTTCTGTGATATTACTCTGGTCTCAGGCCACGCATGACCATGGAAAAAGCCCATATCGCCGATAACTGTTCCCTGAGGCTCAGAAACAGTAACATCAACGTTTCGTAGTATGTTTTTGATGTTCCCATCGTGATTTCCAGGCACTATTGTCACAGGGATAAACGAGCTTATTTTCTCAATGAAAGAGATCACATCTTCCCTCTCCTCTATCTCGGTTTCAGGTACCGAGTGCTTCACATCTCCAAGCATCACAACCTGTTTCGGTTTATGTTCATCAATTATCCTAGATATCTCCTCTGACATTCTGAACAACATCTGACCCAAGCGTATGCCCTTCCCAGATAGAGAATGTTCTAAACCTATGTGTATGTCTCCTAGAACTAGAATATCGTCTGCTATTATTGCTGGTTTTTGGTTAACGAACTTCAGCATCTTAACCCTTTACACGTACGGCATATTTTCCTGGGGCTTTTGCTCCTATCTTCTTTGCTATCTCTGAATTCTCCGGGTCGAAAACAATTATATAGCTTGACCATTTGTCAGTTAGTTCACCCGAATTACATCCCGGGCAGACGTGCCCTTCAGTTATTATCAGGTGACAGTTCTTACATGCTTTATCGACCATACAAATCAACTCATCTATTTCTTCTTATCTTTCTTTTCTGATTTCTTCTTTTCACCAGTTGATGCCACTGGTTTCTTTTCCTGTTTTGGTTTTGATATCCACTCAAGCTTCCCGAGTCCGTCTGGCCTCATGGTTAGTCCTGCCCGTGTTTCGGGTATTGTTCCTTTAAGACTTACAGTGGATATCTTCGCTCGAACTATGTCTCCTTTTTTCAGAATCTTCTTGCTTTCCTTCCCTATGAATGCCGGAACCTTTTTATCGTATGAAAGGAAGTCATTTGTTACTTGTGAAAGATGCACTAGTCCGTCCAGTGGACCCATCCTAACGAACACACCGAATTCGACAACTTCAGTAACGTCTCCTTCGAATACCTCGTTTACTTCAGGCATGAATGAAAGCACATCAAATACCACCTTGTGGTAGGAAGCGCCATCCCCGGGGATAACAACACCTTCAGTAATATCACGGACATTCCATATGGACAGCACTATTCCCAAGTCCTTGTCTACCCTTCTCTCATATTTCTCACGTAGGAGTTGAGCTATTGTCTGTTTGAGTTCCGTTGAAAAATATTTCGGAGGAACGCGGACTGTATCCGCAATTGCTGAGACATTATACATCCAATATCACCTATGCGTAGCTTAAGCGAGACCTTCCCCTTAGCACAATTGTCTTAATTCCATTTTTCTTTAATCGCTTTCTTAATTCTGCATCATTGGTGCAGGCTATTGCATTGTTTTTCAGGCAATACATCTCGATCCACTGATCAGCGCTCTCGGTTGTCCTTATCACCTTAACATATTTTCTTATAATCCCAAGCGCATATCTTGCCTGTTGGGATGCTTTACCTTTGCTTTTACGGATACGCTCAAGTTCGACCACAATTGATGAGGAGGTAACAAGCAGGTAATCTCTCCCAACAAGTTCCTCCACCCCCAATATGGCATCAACTTTGAACTTATATGTACTCATAAGAAAATTTGCATCCACAACCAATGTTTGCATATATGTTCTATATAAGAAGTATTTTAAAGGTTCTCGGGAGGACTCTTACTATTCTTTAAATACTGCAACTGGGTTTCCTGCTGAATAAACATCTATTTTCAATTTCTCATGGTTTTTTGTGAACCCTATGGCTGAATCAAAGAACGAGCTAATCTTTTTGCACATCTGAATAGCAAGTTCTACTTTTTGAAGGGTTTCCTCGGATGCAGTTATAACTCTGACTTGTTCTATATCTCCTTTAAGGGAAATGAGCTTCTCCTTTGCAAGTTCCAATTTATCAACCAAGTCATCTTTCACCCTCCCCAAAAGGTAGAGTGCAAGTTCCTGTTCTGACTTATTTTCAAGTTGCAATGGTGTGAACCCAGGGTGGGAGTCGCTAAGTACAGACGAATCGAAATCCAGCATATCCCCGTATCTTCTTGTTATTGTGCTTATGGGCTGTACGATATCATTGATTTCATTAATCCGTTTAAGTGCATCGCCTTTTTCAGAATAACTGAGCAGTGCAAGGTTTCCTGCCAAAGAAGTCATTTTTTGGTTAATTGCCTCTGCTATTCCCCCAATTATCTTTCTTGCTGTTTCTTTTTGTAATGAATCAGGGCCTGGTTTTCTTTTTCCTATGGTTAGGGCTAGGTCTTCCGATCTTATGCCTCTTTTCCCTCTCTTCTTGCCCCCCATTTGCTGATTCATAAAGAACATATTTTAAAAAAACAGGTATATAACACTTTATGAGTAAGGGAATTGAATTAGATTTCAACAGAACTGTGCATGAGAACGCCTCGCATTACTATGATCTGTCTAAAGAGTTAAGAAAAAAAGCTTTGAAAGCTGAAGAGGCAATAAAAAAAACCGAAAAGGAGCTTAAACGTGTTAAAAAGAAAGAGGCACCTAAGAAAAGTGTTAGGGTGAAAAGGGAGAGGAAGTGGTATGAGAGGTTCCATTGGTTTGAAAGCAAGGGGTTCATGACAATAGCTGGGAAAGACGCAAAACAGAATGAGGTTCTTGTTTCCAAGTATTTCGATGACGAGGATCTTTTTTTCCATGCAGATATACAAGGTGCTCCTGCAACAATACTAAAGAAAGGAAAGGACGCTCCCGAGAGTATTCTGAAGGAAGCTGCACAGTTTGCTGCGTCATATTCAAGTGCATGGAAAAAAGGCCTTTCAACGGTGGATGTATATGCTGTTGAGAGAACCCAGGTTTCTAAGGAAGCTCAGGGGGAATATATTGGAAAGGGGAGTTTCGTCATATCGGGTAAAAGGAAATGGTTCAAGAATGTTCAACTTGGGATCATCATAGGTATTGGAAAGGGAGGGGTTCTGGAGTCCGTTCCCCTCATATCGGATATCAGATTTCCTGTTTCAATTGAACTAAAGCCAGGAGATAAAGAAAAGGGGAAAGTTGCAAAGGAAGCTGCAAGGGAAATCAATGCGGGTGTTGATGATGTGCTCTCAGCTCTTCCTTCCGGGAATTTTGAGTATAGGAGAATAGAGAGTTGATTACGTGAATATACGAGGTAGACATTTAGGGGAATACGTACCCATAATAGGTAAACCATTGCTTGCATGCGCTGCGCTGTTCCTTTTCTCATTTATTGCATCGTTCCTTTTCTTTGACCTATATGCTCTTGTTGGAAGCATCTCCCTTTTTGTTTATGTGGGCTTCGGACTTCACATAGGATCAAAAGCAAAGAACATGGAATTCGATTCTGTAGATATATTTATAGCTGGCCTGATATTCGGCGTCATAGTTGGAATTATGGGGGGCATAGAGAACGCTGCATTGATAATTGGAAATGAATCTGTTGTAAATCTTTACGATGAAACAATAAAGGAAGCAATTGAGAGATCCGAAGATGATGTAGTCAGAGAAGACGTTGTTCTTGCACTTGCTTTCTGGTCAGTTGTTATGTGGCCCATTGTATGGGGAATTATCCTGGGGATTAGTTCTGTGTTTGGTTCAATTGGAGCAGGATACCTGAAACGTAGGAATCAATATGCGCCTGAACCAGAAGAGGATGAAGGGCCCGATACTAAAATAAGAAAGCGAGCTAACAAAAAATTTAGGAGAAGAAAATGAAGGAAGCAATGTTGTATAGTGTTAAAGGTGACTCTGTTTCTTGCGCACTCTGTAGTAGAAGGTGTGGGATAAAAACGGGGCAGCGAGGATTCTGCGGAGTAAGGGAAAACATAGGTGGAAAACTGCATTCACTTGTTTGGGGGAGACCCTGCTCTTATGCAATTGATTCAATTGAAAAGAAACCTTTCTTCCACTTCTTTCCCGGAAGCTCTGCGTTCTCATTGGCAACGGTTGGGTGCAATTTCAGGTGTATTCACTGCCAGAACTGGCAGATCAGCCAGAAGAAACAAATAGTCGGGGAGAAAAGAACCCCTGAGGAGATTATTGAACTTGCCAGGGGTTGTGATGGAATTGCATACACATACACTGAACCGACTATATTCATGGAATATGCTCTGGACATAGCTAAACTTGCAAAGAAGAAGGGAATGTACAATGCATTTGTTACAAATGGGTACATGACTCCTGAAGCAATAAAGGAAATGGACCCCATTGATGCAAGCAGAATAGACATAAAGTCAATAAGGGACAGTTTCTACAGAAAGATGTGCTCTGCAAAGGTTGAGCCTGTTTTGGAATCCATAAAACTACTCCATAAAAAGGGACATATCGAGCTGATAAATCTTCTTATACCTGGAGAAAATGACTCCGAAGAGGATATCAGGGATCTTTCAATCTGGGTTAGGGAATTGGACAGGGAGATACCACTTCATTTCACTGCATACCACCCAGCAAACAAGTTCTCGGCCCCCCCAACATCTCTTGAATTAATTGAGAAGGCAAGACACATAGCACTTGGGGAAGGGCTCTGTTACGTTTATTCAGGCAATGTACCTGGAAGTGAGGGGGAAAGCACATTCTGCCCTAAATGCAATGAACTGCTTATTAAGAGATATGGGTTCACTGTTACAGATTATAGGTTAGATAAAGAAAAGAAGTGTCCAAATTGCAGGACACTGATAAATGTTGTAGACTCCATTTAAACTGCCATAACTGATTTGAATAAGGTCTTCAACAACCACTGAGCTACGAAGAATATCACAAGTGCAGATGTCATAAACACTGGAATGTATTTAAGAGCTGGATTAACTCTGCCGTGCCTTATCTCCGCTAAGACTATTGAACTGAAGAAAGTTGTTACAACTATACATGCTATAGCGAAGTTATTCATATCTTCCCCAGTTATCTGGCTTTCCTCTGAGGCTTTGCCTCCTCCGATATTTCCCAAAAATCCACTTGCTCCAGGAGGTAATTCATCTGGATCTATATTAACTCTGGAGCTTATTGTATCCGACAGTTGAGTATAGTAAACTGAGGTTGCAAAAAGCAATGGTGATGCAATAACACAACTGAATATGATGAATATTGTATACATAAGTGTCAGGTTCATAAGCTCTCTCTTAAGCCCAGTTGTATTACGGAGATCCTGACCGACCTCATAAAGAAGCGAAGCCATCTGACCCCCCAGGCTGTTTCCCTCAACAAGAAGCCTTATTGCTCTTTTAAGTGATGTCGACCTAACCCGGTCACCCATCTCAGTAAGTGCTTGATTCAGGGAGGATCCTCCGAACGTCTTTGCACTCATTCTCCTTATCTCCTCCTCAAGAGGACCAAACTCCGGTTTTGCTGATGCCATGACTGCGTTTTCAGTGGTCATTCCCGCGCGGATGTTTGCAGATATCATGAACAGCGCATCTGGTAATACCTCCTCTATTTTCTTAGCTCTGTTGTCTGCAGTTATGTACAGGAACATAAAGAAAAGTCCTTCTACAACTATTATGGATAAGAGGAACACAACGAAACCAATCGGTACACTCTGGAGAAGGCTTGCGGATATAAAGAACATGGCAACTCCTGCGAGCAATGATATCATCGCGGAAGCTCCGAGGTACTGCCTCACATGCATATCGAAATCAGCTTCTATAAGCAGTTTGTTGCATGTTTCAACAACTGATCTAGGGAAAACGAATGAAAGGACAATGAATAATTTTTTGAACATATTACTCCACCACCGGCCTCCTAGACTTTACAAAATTTATGAAGAACATCTGGAACATTATTAGGAACGCTATAACGCCAGGCAACACTAGATGCTTAGGCAACATTATGTTAAGGAAAGAAAGGATAATTGCAGCAATGGTTATACCCAGTGAAGGGATAACAACTGCAAGCATCATGTACATCATGGTCCATGGGTTAAGCTCCTGACCATATCTTCTTATGTCATCCATCTTCTCCTTAGTAAGTTCCTCAATCATGTCACCAAGACTTATGGATATATCCGAACCCACCGTAAGGGAGTTAGATATATGCCAGAGAACTCTTCTGAATTTGAATGATAGGTTTCTCCTGCTTGCCTCATTAAGTGCCTCTGATTCAGATACCCCTACATTTATGTGCTCGACAATTCTCTTGAATTCTATTGAGACTTCTCCATAACCCTCAGTTATGCTGCTCATTGCCTGGAAAAGGGTTACACCAGACCTTACCTCAATAAGAAGCTGTCTTAGTGAGGGGATAAGGTTGTTCTCGATTGAACGGACTCTCTTTGTTGCTGATACCTTGGGCATCATTATAACTGAGAAGAAACTTGCTCCAGCAACAATGATTGCAGCCCCCAAAGCAAATAGGGTTATGTCCTCTCCTGCAGCAAAACCTATGGATAAGAAGATTATGGCCAGTATAGTCATATTACTGAAACCAACAATGAATGCAATTGCACCATACTCCTTTGGGTTAAGCTTTATGTCTGCTTGGATAAGATCTATCTTCAGGCTTGGGAACATCTTGCTTACTAAACTCCCTATGCCTATCATCTTTTTCGCTAGGGAGATAACTAACGGAGCAGGCAAAATGCTAAACGGTATCTTAACTGCCATATCTATCTACCTTTATTCTTCTCCCTTTTTATAAGGGAGCTTAGTCTGTTTAATTGATCTTTCCATTCATCCATGTCGAGCTTTTCGACATCCTCATCTATATCTCTCGTATTTTCTTTAGGGGACCCGGGCATCTCAGGTGTCCTTTGGGGTTGTTTCTTCCCAGTTAATGCCGTTCCACCTATTACACTCGCTTCCTCCTTTCTCTTCTCAAGATCATATTTCTTTAGTACATCTCCTGCTTTCTTTTTCCCTCCGATCATCTCTAATACTTTGCTCTTATCCCTGTAATAGAGGGCAATTATCTTTCCGACATCATCTATTGAAAATATTGAATTCTTAACCATGTATTCGAGAATCTTTTTCTTCTCCTGGATATCCTGTTCTATCTCTTTTTCATTCATTCCGCTGTATGATGTTATTTCTTCATATATTCTTGAGTATGGCGCAACCTTATCAAGTTGGTCTTTCTTAGCATTCCATCTGTAGATAACATTTACCTCTACCTTTGTCGGGCCCTTTCGCACAAGTTCTCCTAACTCAAGTGTTCTCCTTACTCCTGTTCTCCTCTGCCTGTACTGCACAAGAATTACGTGAACTGCCTCAAGCATGTTCTCAGGAAGGTTTATCGGAGGGGTTATCATCCTGTTTTTAACCTGGTCAGCGCTATCTGCGTGAAGTGTGGCATAAACGGAGTGACCCGTGTGCATAGCTTCGAACAGTACCTCTGCCTCTTTCTGTCTCCTTATCTCTCCTACAACTATCCTGTCAGGCCTCATACGCAGAGAGTTAACCATAAGGTCAAGCATCGTTACCTCTCCCTTTCCCTCAGGGTTCGGAAGCCTGGTTACCATTGGGGTCCATTGTAAGAACTGTGGCAGCAGAATCTCCCTTGTATCTTCTATGCTAATAACTCTCTGGTTAGGAGGAGTGAACATTAGAATTGCGTTAAGTATAGATGTCTTACCTGACGCTGTTCCCCCGCCAACTATTATGTTCATCTCGTATTGCATACACAACCAAATAAGTGCAGCTGCTTCGAATGACATAAGGCTTGTTTTTGGGTCTAGAAGCCTGGTAATTGTCCACGGGTTCTTTGCGAATTTCCTTATGGTCATTGCATTTCCTTTGTTGGATATGGGAAATAGAATTGCATTTACCCTCTCCCCAGACTCAAGGTGGGCATCAAGTAGTGGCTGTAGGTTGGATATCTGCCTTCCAACTTTCCTTGCAACAATGGATGCATAGTTTGCTATCTGTTCCTCGCTTTCAAAAATGAAGTTTGTTTTAAGCCAACCATGTTTCTGATGATAAACCCACATTGGCTCAAGGTGTGAGGTTATACATATGTCCTCAAGGTACTTGTCTGCTAATATGAGTTCCATATCTCCAAGCCCTATGAGGTCATGAGTGAGTTTCCCGACAAGTATCTTTCTTGTTTCATCACTTATCTCACCCATCTGTGTTTTTACAAGTTCGTTTGATTTCTCGATAAATTTCTGCTTCACAATATCAAATGATTTTGTGTCTATCATTTCAGGTGTCCTTAGGCCAACTCCCTCGACTATCTTCTCCCTCATCTGTTTGAGTGCTGCCTCTGTTGCCTTGTGCAGTTTTATCTGCTTTAGTTCGTAAGTGTCAACGTATTCCTCTTCCTTTCTTGATACGATTACCTCTGCTGGAACACCGTCGCACATTATCTTGTACCTATCGAGTATTTCCATCTAGTTACCCTTCTTGCCAAGCAACCCGCCAAGGCTAAATCCTCTTCTTTTACTTCCTCCCGCTGAGCCGCCTTTAAGATCATTTATCTTTTTGTTGAATGAATTAAATCTCTCTTCCATCTTCTTTATATTCTCTAGTATCTTCTTATCTGAGACAGTTATCCTCCCTTGGAAATCCTTTGCTATCTGTGATATCTCATCAGCCTGTTTCGATGCCCCATCCCGTGAACCGAGAACCTGAAGGGTCTCCTCTGCCTCCACCATCCATTGCGATACATCATGCTCTATTGCCTTGTAGTCTGATTCGAATTTGTCTATGTCCTTATTTATCATTGAGCCAAGTGTCTTCATCCTCTCTAAGTCCTGTCTAAGTTGATCCAATGCCTCGTTTTTGTTTTCAACCTGCTGCTTTGAGATGAGCTCTGTTTTTCCAGAGTCTATTAAGGCATATTTCACCTTTATCATCCCGCTTTCCTCAAGTATGCTTGCAAGGTGCTCAACCTGGCTTGGGCTTAATGCAAGAGAGATGGCAACCTCTGTGATCGTTGTCCTGCCCTTTCGCTGGATAAAGTCCAGCACCCTGTCGATTACTGTGCTCATCTCTTTCTCTTCATTCATAATATCATCCTGTTGGTTCAATCCTTCCTCTCATCATCCCAGTCTCTCGGTGCTCCAGTGTTGATCTTGGTGATGTGTACTTTATCTGTACCTTGGAAGTGAATACTGTGTTCACTTCCCCTGGGACTGATATTGTTCCGTTCACTATAAGCCTTTTCCCCGGAGTCATGTTGAAAGGGAAAGTAGTTGAATTAAGATAACATGTGCTTGGAGTGGGGCAATCCCAAACATATATACCTCCTCCAAGCGACCCAACCTGAATATCATCCATAGTTATGTCATTAACTGTGACGTTGGTTCCCCTGTTATTTATGAGCTGGAATATGAGAACAGATGTTGTGGAGGGGGAAGGAGTATATGGGCTTGCCTTGAAATCAGGGATTCCGAATGACGAAAGCATCCATACTTCGTTTTTAACACTCCACCAATCAACATCAAGTACTCTCAAGCTAAGAAGCAGGAGTACGATTATGCCTACGACTAGGACTGCCCACCCATATGTCATCAGGTATTCCATACCTGACTGGGCTTTCTTTGATTTTTTTCTGAACTTCATAAACATCTTACTCAGCATGGGTTGCATCCCATACATGTTCCGCAGATAAGTACACCATAGGTGTCGTTGTGTTCCTCGTCCATCTTGAACCAATCGTATATTGCCGGGTCTACGGTTATGCCGGTCACGTTGTATCCTTCTACTTGAGTCAAGTTGAAATAGTAATGGTCAATCATTGTTGAATTTGGCCTCAGTAGTGGGTCTGTTTCCTCGAAGTGTGCCCTCATCTCCGGGAAGAATACGAAACTCTCTATTCCCATTTTAGGGTATCTGTTTGTACAGTTGTTTAGACCATCAAGTGGCCACAGGCACCCCTGCATCCTCTCAAGGAATGATGGGGCATCGGTGTTGTTCCTGTACCAGCTGTTGTTTATCATGTATCTTGTTGATATAGAGTCATTTATAGACATGTTCGCTTTTGTTATTCCCCTCTCTATAAGGCCTCTTGTGTATATGGGGTAAACTGGGTCAGTGAATCCTTCTATTGAAATTATTGTTGAAGACGTGTAAATCCTGCTAAGCCTCATTGTCCCTATTCTATCAGTTATGTTCGCATAAAGGTCTATTGAGAAATCTAGTGTGAATGGATTTACATATGTGATTGTAAGGTTTCCAACAGATATGTCGGATACGAAGCCATGGTTAGAACCTATAATCTCAGTTGCCTGGATCCAATTAGAGAAGGAACTGTTGAGCATTATGGGGGCGTCAGATCCGTCGGAATAGTTATTATGCAATATGAGATGTTTTAACTCATATTCGGCATCGGTCACCCCCTGTCCATTTGTATCCGCATAATCAATAACTGCAACTATTGCCCTTTTTGATGCAATATCAAGAACTCTGGGCACATCAAGGGCAATTGAGTCAGCATAATTGGCAAGTTCTATGCCCTCAAATTTTACTGTCATCTGCTCCCCCTGAGTTTTCACAGCATCCATATAGCTTGTTATGTAAAGTATTATTGGAGCAAGTAGGGACAGAACCATCAATGAATAAAATATTCCCGCTGACGACATATATTAACCACCTTGTTTTACCCAGGTAATTATACTCATATCTATCGGCCCCCAGAGATACGGTATCTCTGTGATCGAAGATATCCTGAACACTATGTCAGGAGAAAGCTCGACGTCGATTGGGTTGCATGTCGAGCCTGATCTCTCAGTGCCAACACAACCCGGTGCTGGGTTCCTTTGGTCGTTGAAATTTATGTAATCTAGCAGCCTTATAAATGCATCATCTATAGCGTTAATATCTGGCTGTAGCTCATCTGTTTCAACAAGAGTTGAATTGAACGGTACACCTTCCACATCATAGGCAAGAACAACGTTCTTGTTTCCATCAGGTACTCCATCACCGTCAGTATCATAGTAAACTGTTATGTTTCTTCCTTCTGCGTAGGGTAGAACACTTGAGAACGGCACAGACGCAGGGAATCTTGCCTTATATATAACTCTGTTTCCAGTTGAGCACTCAGTACTCTCGTTTCCAGGGTCTCGGCCTGTTCGCACATCAACAAAATTGGTTTCATTTGAGCGGAGCAAGTTTGCCGGATACATTATATTGAATGGGTCTCCAAGCATGTCATATGGTCTGTTGTAAACTGAAAGGTTGAATACATTCCACCATACGCCACCTGTTGAATTGGAGTTTATGCTTACATTGTGCGTCCAGTACTGAGCAGAGTAGGATGTTACCCTTGCCTCATACGGGGTAAACCACTCGGGTATTGTGAAATTTCCTGTACAGTTATCAAATGGGTCTGTTTCCTGAATTATGCTTATCTCCTTGTAGCCAAGTGGAGGTATTGTCATGTTGAAGTTGAATTGGAGATAAGAATCTGGGAACAGTGTTGTTGTGATGTTTCCACTAACATTGACCTCCTGGGTTATTGTTGCATTTATGAGTATTCTCCAGCCAAGTTGTTGATATATAAGTTGAAGCTCAGTTGCATTGTCACTTACGAAATATGTTCCATTTCCTGCATCTGCAGTTCCTCTCAGAGTTGTGTTCGCATTCTCACATGAGGAGATTGGTCCAAAACCTATTGAATCAACCGTAAGATTATCCACATTGCTTAGTGAATAGGCTGAGCTCCATATGGCATTCTTCATTGCGGATTCACATTCTGGGTTATCGCAGTCCCCTGAACCTCCTCCGCAGCATTGGTACCCGGTTGTACTTGTTCCATTGTAAAGTGGCGGAGTCCATTTCAGTATCCTTCCACTTGCGCCCACTGCAAAAGCAAGTGTGCTGTTAATCTTCTCTGAACCATAAAGCGTGTAACTTGTCGGGCTGTAGTCAATTGTCCACGTTGTTCCGTTCCATTTGACTATCCTGCCACTCTCTCCCAGTGCATAACCCTGGGTTTGATTCACAAAGAAACCTGTTTGAAGGTCTCTTGATGTTGGGTTTGTGTCAAAAACCCAATCAGTCCCATTCCATCTCTCTATTACACTACTGGGAGCGCCCCCATTGTAACCAAATAGATACGCGTTGTAATCCGTGTTATTTATGAACGCAACTGAAGTAGTGATGTTCTGAGTATTGGACTGAACAAGTGTCCAACCCGGGTATGTCCACTGCCATGTCCTCCCAAGTTCTCCTGCTATGAAACCTAGCGTCCTGTTCTCATTTATCTCAACAGAATATAGGACACCAGCAAGAGTTGTATTTAGTACCCATGTGCTTCCATCCCAGCTTAGAACCCTTCCGCTGTCCCCCACAGCATATGCAAGAGAACTGTTTACAATAAATACATCATTCAATCTGCTTCCAACGGGGCTTGCCTCTGCATTCCATGTAGACCCGTCCCACTTCGCCATAACTCCACTTTCTCCAACTGCAAAGCCGAGTGTTTCATTGTACATGTGGATTCCACGCAGTGTTGTGCCCGTGTTCTGGAATATGCTCCATGTAGACCCATCCCATTCTACTATCCTTCCCCCACCGAGCCTTGTTCCAACTGCAAACCCTCTTGTCTCGTTCATGAAACTGACTCCGTAGAGTGAGTATGATGTTGGGCTTGATTCCCCATCCCACCAGTAACAGCTTCCTACATTATGGCATCTGTAACCAGCTATTCCATCACTCATTACAATTATGAATTTCAGCCTGTCAACTGATGATTGCGTTTCAAGTATCTCCCTTGCCTTGTTTATTGCGCAACATATGCAGGTTCCACCCCCCGGGCTGTATGTGTCAACTGTTGCATTCAAGTATGCTTCATTATTGGTAAGGTCCGTCCAGTTGCTTGCATCGTTATTGAAAGAAACAAGTGCTATCCTGTTTCCTGTTCCGTTCATCACAATATTTATGAACTGCTTGTCAAGGCATCTTGCAAGTGCAAGTCTCTGCGTCTGCTGGCTTGAGTACATGCTAGGGTTTGAGCAGTCATTTCCCCATGTCTGACCGGCGGTTGTATCAGTATAACCGACCCGCCAATTCATACTCCCAGAAACATCGGTTATGAGGATAACATCCCCATTCCCAAGGGTCCCGCCAGTTATGTTGGCACCTGCCTTAAATCTCAGTGGAATTGTCACTTCGCTTAGCTGCGAATAGTTGAGTGCTGAGAAATCAATATCCTGCAAGTATACTTCCTGTATTGCAGCTGTTCCATTCTCATCATAAACTGTCTCATTCCCGATTATAAGCTGTGTTGTGTAGTTATTGTGGAATCTTAAGTAACCACTTACATTCGTAAGGTTTCCAGGAACATAGAATGAATCATACAAATTTACAACTCCTTCAACACCTGGGAAATAATACCTTTTGACACCTGAAAGTATGTCTCCGAATTCAGTTGTGTCATAGACAACCTTTATGTAGCCTCCTCCGACGTATTTCTTTGTTATGTCATCCCCGTGGAATATGAGTGAAAAGTTGTTGACTCCACCAAGAGTAAGGTTTCCCATGCAGCGCGTGTAGTTTACGGTCCATGAATCAACGGAGAAGTTTCCTCCTGTTTTGTTAAATACTCCGCAGAACTCGTCATTAATATTTAATGTGAAGTTTGTTCCAATATTCATCTCCATGTATATGTGGGAGAGATTCGAATCAGTTGGTATATCCCTTATTGTCCCAGTTACATTCCCCTGCCCAACAAAACCTCCGAAGAAGAAATACTTGGATGACTCTTTTCCAAGTATATTTCCAAGGAATGCCCTTGCTGCGAATCCTACATGAGGTTTGCTTTTCATGTAACCGGAAACAAGTCTCCTGCTAACTGCAACCATGGTGCTCTCGCTGTTTAACTGCGTGGTGTTGTGAAGAACATCATCGTTCACCATAAATGCCCAGTGTACATTATCTGGAACCAGGTTTTCGAAAAGCATAGATGTTAGGTTTTTTGCTGCTGCCGTGTTATTCGATTCATTTAGTGACCATAGTGCTCCCTGAACTTCAAGAAAAGTGTTGTTCAAGTCCTGATCATTTATGTAATCATCATCATATAGATCTTGTACAAGATCCTGGCTCCATAAATCGATAAGTTTAAGTCGCGCCATGACTCCAATCATGTCCCCTGTCTGGAAGTGAAGTGTTTCCTGCATCAGTTCCGGTGAAACGGACTCAACTGTTAGTAGAGTGAAAAGGTATACAATAGAGAGCAGTGCAAGTAATGCGAACACTGCGTCTATTGTGAAGAATATTCCTTTTTTCACTTTACCCATGTGATAACACCAACATCAACTGGCCCGTACATGTACGGGATCTCATTTATTGCAACACTCCTCATAACTATATCTGCACTTAGCTGAACATCAACTGGGTTGCACCTTGAACCTGAGGGCTGATCATGGCAACATACTGGGTGTTCAACTGTACCTGGAAGCCCATCCAGTAGATTGCACGTGAAATTATTCAACTTATGAAAATTCAATTGGTCCATGAGCCTAATAAACGCATCGGCCAATGCGTTCTGGTCTCTTTCTGCTGCAAGTTCAGACATGTTAATAGGAGTTGCATTGAATTCTATTCCGGGTATATCAATGCCAATAGGGATATATACGGGGGGTTCTGCTGGACGACCAGGATAAACCCATCCCTCATCTCCCCTCATATCAGGGTAAACTGACACATTTCTTCCCCACATTCCTGGAAGAACATCATGGAATGGAACTGACCCTTTTACAATTGCCCGGTATATCGCTTTATTTTTACTTGGGCATTCGGAACTAATGTTGTTTGCCCTTGATCCGGTGCTGATATTCACCCAATTGTACGGACCGACAATTCCGGGATAGTTTGCCCCTAGAGGCAGTGGAGTTGTTGGATCGTACTCAATTACAAATGGATCTCCAAGTGACGAGTAATTGTTCCCGAAAACAGACAAATTGAACACAGTCCATGGTCCGGAGTAGTTGTAGTGAGTCACTAGATTTGTCCATCTATCTGCAGAGTATGAAGTTAACATTACGTGGAATGGAGTCATACCAAAAGACACATTGAAGTTTCCATAACATGAAGGGAAATAATCGCTTTCCATTGTAACTATCAAGTCTCTGTAACCAACTGGGTCAAGCTTTGGTTGGTATCTGAATTCCAGATATGAGTCAGGGTACAGAACTGTTCTGTTTGCTCCCTGAACATTGAGAACCTGATTTGTGTATGTCATGTTTAGAAGGAGCGATGCAATGTATCTGTATGCATCTATTAGATCGTCCGTGTCCTGTGCATCGAAGTATTGCCCTCCACCGCACTGCGCTGTCTGGTTAAGTGTGTCTGCATCCACATCAGAGCCGAAGCCGACTGTGTAAACTGTTATTCCATAATTATCATGTGCTTCGCATGCCGCTGTTATTGTATCCTGAATTGGGTTTCCAGTCATATTGGGAGTCATTCCAAGGCACCCCTTGTTTGCCCTTCCATCACTCATAACAACCTGAGTCCAAAGGCTTCCTGGATTCCCATTTAGGTTAAGCTCCAGAGTTGCATTTATGATTCCGCAGCAAATGCACGTGTCGTACCATGTCTCAGTTGTGTTAACAAACGTACTAAGTGAGGTTAGGTCAGTGGAAAGACCATGTGTTCTAACTATGCTGTTATTGTAAAGTGTGACCCATATATCCGTTGGGCATGGTGGATCAAGTACTAAGAAGGATTTTGCAGAGATTCCTGTTGATGCTGTGAACTGTGTGTCTTCGTAAACTCTTCCCCTCCACCGCGTGCTTATCTCAACACTCTCCCGGGGTTTAAGGGACGGCACATCAACGTGCCCTACACTATCATCACTTGCATAGAACTCGACTCTTCCGCCTGCTGTTTCTTTTCCGGAATTCTCTATAACTGTGTTTAGGTAGAAGAGTGTATTTGCTCCGCAAACTGCTTGTGATGGAGATACCGTGAATTCTTTTACAACAAGGCTTTCTGAAGCTCCTTTTGAAGCCATCAGTGCCTGTACCATGTAGTGTATGAATGGTGACCCGCTTCCTCCAGAGGATATGGTTATGTTTGTCCTGTTCAGTGCATCGCAATCATCTGGCCATGCGAAATCACCGCATCTCCAGCCATCATATTCTGTGAAGTAATCTCCAGGTCCTCCTCCGAATTGCCATCCTGGGTTTGCCATCCCATAAACCCAGTGTGTCCCGGGATTCAGGTACTTGCTCCAGGTCACTGTCACATTTATCTGGTCCCCTGGTTGGAGAGCGTAGGAGATGTTTGTTTTGTTTATCAT
>CAZYPB010000008.1:27234-27777 GCA_964649265.1 Microcaldota archaeon | reverse complement strand
GGAGGTGTAGGTCTTCCTCCACTGAGGCCCATAATATACAATGCAATGGCAAATAAACAGAAAGCAATCCTGTGCTACGGAGCACGAACGCCTGAAGACATTGTTTACAAAAACGAGATTGGGGAATGGACAAAAAAAGGAGTTGAAGTAAGGACAACAGTTGACACCTGTGGAATTGACTGGAAGGGAAATGTCGGTGTTGTCACATGTATAATGGAGAAGGCAATACAGAAAGATGATAATGCGGTATGTATGATCTGCGGCCCGCCGATAATGATGAAGTTTGCATCCAAGCTTCTGCTAGACAAGGGATTCAGTAGAGATCAGATTTATGTTTCACTTGAGAGAATGATGAAATGCGGGGTTGGGAAATGCTGCCATTGCATGGCTGGTGGGAAATTCGTTTGCAAGCATGGTCCTGTTTTCAATTTATCAGAAATAGAAAAACTTCCAGAGAGGATGTTGTGAAATGGTTAAGAAAAGAGTTGCCATATTCAGTTTAACCTGCTGCGCAGGGTGCCAGCTCGAGATTCTCGATACTCC